>CAYMJH010000324.1:0-3766 GCA_964390385.1 uncultured Bacteroidales bacterium
CATCGGAAATTCAATCCCTTCTGCTCCCGAGGCATCGGGAGCAGCGGTCTTTTGTAATCCATGAGGAGGGGGATGACTGCGAGATCCCTGGGGGGAGTCCCTGCATCGGAAATTCAATCCCTTCTGCTCCCGAGGCATCGGGAGCAGCGGTCTTTTGTAATCCATGAGGAGGGGGATGACTGCGAGATCCCTGGGGGGAGTCCCTGCATCGGAAATTCAATCCCTTCTGCTCCCGAGGCATCGGGAGCAGCGGTCTTTTGTTTTTACAGGGATGCTCAAGCAAGCTTGGCATCCCTGTAAAAACAAAATCCCGGCCCGATTTCATCGGGCGGGATTGAATTTCCGGTGCGGAGAGGGGGGGATTCGAACCCCCGGTACCAGTTACCCAGTACGACAGTTTAGCAAACTGTTGGTTTCAGCCACTCACCCACCTCTCCAGTGTTGTTTGTTGAATCGAAAATAATAATATTTAAAAGAACCCAGTACGACAGTTTAGTCCCGATCTATCGGGATTGGTTTCAGCCCTGCCTGCCGGCAGGCAGGCACTCACCCACCTCTCCAGTGTTGTTTGTTAAAATCACTATTTCGAAACAGACAAAAACCCGCTTTTTCAAGTCCGACAAAAGTATAAAAATCGGAGTTGAAACGCAAAATTATGGATTTAAAACGGGAAAATAATATTCATTGCGTGATTCCGCATTAAATCCGCAGCGGGAATTATCCTCTCAGCAACATGTGCTGAGATTTGAATCAGCAATTAAAACAATTGCTTCGACCGTTGATATAATTTATCGGTAAGCTGTTCAATACCAAGGGACCGTAAAATCTTTTTCATCCGGTAATTATAGGTATCTCTCTCAAACCGGAGCAATTCAGGCCATAAAGCTCTCATTATTTCCGCATGCACCTGCGGATAATCCCTGTACCTGTATTTGTCTTTTACCGATATGTAGTTGGATATCAGCAACCTGTTATTAAAGGGCCGAAGCTCGTCACGTACGATGTCCTGCTCGGAACCGCTCAGGTTGCCCCAGTTCCCTATAAACTGTTCCCAATAAAAAAGGTCCGTTATTCTATAATTCATTTCTTTTGCCGGCATGGCATCGGCTGACCATTCAGTTAAGGAATCAACAACATAAGGTTGGTCGGGATAGCCAAAGATCCCGGCCAGTTTCTTTCCGCCGGATGCCTTTCTGTTTATGGTGCTCATCAACCGAAGGATCTCATTCCCGCTGGTCCCTGTAACAGTGATTGTGTGGTCGATTTTCTTGGTATAAACATCATAGAAGGTTTTCAGCAATTTGGGACGCGCCAGAATATTATTGCCGTAGTATATTTTTTCAAATTCAGTATCTACAGGTTCATTGCTCATGGGTATGAAGTCAACCTTAATGCCGAAATGATCTGATATGGCTTTTGCAAAGGAATAGTCACGGCTGAAAAAAGAATCTTTGTCCATGATATACCCCAGGTTGAAAAAGAAATATATTTTATCCAGGTTTTCACGGGATGCAGAGAGCAAGACTTGTGAATCCCATCCTCCGGTCAATCCCTGGTGGACCTGGAACCTCTTTGTGGCTGCCATGGATGTACCTTTCAGAATGTTAACGATGGTGGCGACAGCATCCGGAAGGGATATTTCCTTACCTGCCCTGACCGGCCAGAACCTATAGGTTTTACCTGCCAGCAGATCAAGGTAATGGTTGGGAAGCAGGTGCAGCACATCCTTATAGACAGTCCTTGTTCCCACCCATTTGCATTCCGGATCAACATTCCTGCTTTTGGTGAAAAAATCGACAAGGTCCTTATCCTCATCCCTTGGGACGTTAAAACACTTGGCCAGCAGGGTTGGGGTAGAGCCGCAGGCTGTTATTGCGCCGCTATTATAGTAATAAACTTCCCTGAAAGCTTCGGCGTCATTGAATATTTTCACGGAATGCTCATCATTGTATATAATAGCATATCTTCCGCTGATGGTATCCGACTGTGCAAGCATCTTATCAAATTCCCCCATAGAAGCCATATCTTTCAGGATGTCCAGGGATGATTTTTCAGGATTAAACGGATCGATCATATAACCGCATAGTACGAGCTCAAAACGTTCATTGGCAAATTGCTCGATTGGCAGGTCAGGATGTGAATCCAGATAAAAATCCCGCTTTATCCTGGCCAGTTTTTTCTTTTGCCAGGTTTTGTCGATGTTCACCTCTTTGTTGGACAGAACAAACTGTCTCCTGAAGATTAAATTATTCATGGTGTAGCTTTTTTTTAGTTAAAAAAGAATACCTGTTTGAAAAATCAGAAAAAACAAATTAAAATAATACCGGGGAAACCCGATGTCTATGTGCCTATAAATTTGATCCTTAGAAAAATCCGATCCAAATTAGCAAATAAACATATTCGTTATGCAACAATCGGATATTTTTTTTAAGCATTCATTTTCAAACGGCAATTTTGTGTTTCTGCAGCGATTCTATTCCTTTGTCACACCTGAAAATGAAGGTTCTTACCTGTATCGCAATTGTGAAATACCAATAAGGATGCATTCATTATGCGAAAAGGAAAATCAAAAGCACAGGGTTATAGTATTGACGGATATTGAGGCTGACCCTGACGATACCCAGTCGATGATCAGAATATTGCTGTATTCAAACGTTATGGATATTGAGGGGCTGATCGCTACAACGTCGGTCTGGAAAAAATCAAGTGTTGCTCCCGGTTCCATCCAAAAAATTATAGAAGCCTATGGTAAAGTCCAGCCCAACCTGAACAAACACGAAACCGGTTTTCCCGATGCTGAAGTGCTTCTGTCAAAAGTAAAACAGGGTATCGCAAAATACGGGATGGAAGGAGTCGGTGAGGGTTGTGATACCGAAGGCTCTGACTGGATCATACAGGTGCTTGAAAAAAATGATGAGCGGCCCCTATGGATATCGGTATGGGGCGGCGCTAATACCCTTGCCCAGGCTTTATTTAAAATAGAAAAAACAAAGTCCAGGGCCGAGGCAAAAAATCTCATTGCCAAACTTCGGGTATATACCATTTCCGATCAGGATGACAGCGGGATCTGGATCCGTGAAAAATTTCCTGACCTTTTTTATATTGTCAGTCCGGGAGATGATTACGGAAGCGCAACCTGGAGCGCCATTAATACATTTGTGGAGGGTATTGATAATACCAGTATCAGCAACCATTGGCTGGCACAAAACATTCAGCAGGGTCATGGGTCCCTTGGTGCAGCCTACCCTGATGTGGCCTACGGTATGGAAGGGGATACACCATCGTGGTTATCGTTAATCCCTAACGGACTCAATGAACCTGAACATCCCGAATGGGGAGCCTGGGGCGGCCGGTACGAATTGTATAAACCCGATCTGGCCAACATTGGGAAAGGGGGATCAGGCGTGCCGCTGAAACCCGAAACACGCGCAATATGGACTAATACGACCGACCATTACATTCCTTATGCTTATAGTGAATTCGGACGGGCGGTTAAATCCGGGACAAAGACCCACAGCAGCAATAAGGTGTCGCTGTGGCGCTGGAGAGATGACTTTCAGCATGACTTTGCCGCACGGATGGACTGGTGCACAAAAACGTATCAGGAAGCCAACCATCCTCCTGTACCTAAGCTGGGTCAGCCTGAGAAGATCACGGTAAAATCAGGAGAAGGTTTCGGCCTCGATGCCAGCGCCTCTGCTGATCCTGACGGGGACAACCTCAGTTTTTTGTGGTTCCATTATCCGGAAGCCGGATCCTATAAAGA
>CAYMJH010000325.1:0-3730 GCA_964390385.1 uncultured Bacteroidales bacterium
GAGGAACGTCATTGTAAGAAACCTGCATTACTTAGCGCCTTTGCGTCTTTGCGAGAAATCCCACATTCTTTATTCCACCTTCAGCAGCTGCACATCAAAGATCAGCACCGTATTCGGCGCGATGCCCCGGGTACCGTATTCACCATAGCCAAGGTGCGGAGGTATATACAACATCCAGTTGGAGCCGGGTTTCATGAGTTGCAGGGCCTCGGTCCAGCCGGCAATAACCCCGTTTACAGGGAATTGTGCAGGTTCACCCCGCTCCACCGAACTGTCGAAAACCTCTCCGCTGATCAATGTACCGGTATAATGCACGGTTACGAAACTGGTATCCGCAGGGGACTCCCCTTCTCCTTCTTTGATTACTTTATACTGCAAGCCGCTGGGTAATGTCACCACGCCTTCCTTTTTACCGTTTTCATCAAGAAACTTCTTGCCTTCCACAAGGTTGACAACAGCTTTCATTTCATTCAGTTTGGCAAGGTAGGCGTTGATAACGCCGTTGGCCTGTTCGGCAGACAAGGCCATTTGCTGCCCGCCGGTTATGTCCTTTATGCCCTGCATAAACAATTTTTCATTATAATCCTTGATACCTGCCTTTTCAATGCTTGAACCCAGTAAAATTCCAAGGCTGTAAGAAACCGAGTCGATTTCGCTGGCGAGCACAGCGGCATTCTGCGACCGGGCCGGCATGGCCATAAGCCCTGCCAGTAAAAGAAGAAACAAAGCTTTTGATTTCATTATTTCAATATTTATTAGTAAAGCACAAATCCATTATTGGCGGTAAATGTAAACAATTATTCCCGGAACTTGACAAGGTTTGAAAGTTTGAAAATTTGAAGATTTGAAAGCTTGAAGATTTGAAGGTTCGCTTTCATTGCCATGCGCATATTAATTTGTATCTTGCATCAGACAATACCTGAAATTAATGCAGCTGGACAACATAAAAGTAACCACCGAAATGCTGTGGAGGGCAGCCATCTTTTTTGCCCTGTTCGACACGGTTTTGGTGACTTACCTGGCCAGGTTTGTTCAGCCCGGATTGTTCCGTCACCTGAAATGGCCGATAGCCGTTGTAACCGGCATGTTATGGTTGGTGATCTGGCTGGTCATGGTGACCGTGTGCTGGGAGCCGGTCTATCACTATGTATTTCCGGTCTCATTGCGGTGGATCATACCACCGGCCCTGGGTATTTTCTTTGCCCTGGCCGGATTATTCTTCTGGTGGCTGGCATTGAAATTGCCGGGACATCCTGCGATCAGCTTTTGCCTGCTGGGAGGATTGTGGGGAATCATCACTCATGTCTGGGCCATTTACAGGGGACTGCTTGTCAAGCCCCCCATGTTGCAGGAAGCCAGTCCGGTTGCCGCCAGTATTATGCCTTTCTTTGAATTTGTTTTCTATTGGTGCATAATCCTGGGAGTGGCTTATGCATGGCAGAGAAGAAGAAATCCTGAAACGAATTAAAATGGTAAACAACTTTTAAATAACCAACTATGGAAAACTTACCCGGAACCCAGAATGAATCCAGCAAGTTAGAACTGGACAATAGCGCATTGAATCATTTAAAGGAGACCCGCAAATGGACCAATTTCCTGGCCATTGTTGCATTCGTATTTCTTGGTTTAGGATTGCTGATCTTCTTTATTGCCATTTCAGCATCAAGGCTGACAAAATTAGGCGGGTTTGAAACCTTTTTTTTCATCCCGGTGATCCTGATCATTGCGGTTTATTTCTTCCCCATTTATTATTTGCTGATGTTTTCGCGTTATTCCGCGCAGGCACTGGTCAATTCAGATACCGCAGCCATGACAGAGGCCTTAAAATTCCTGAAAATGCATTACCGGTTTATGGGGATTTTCACCATTGTTATCCTTGCGTTATACCTGATCGCTTTCCTTATTATGCTTTCGATGGGCAGTATTTTTAGTTCGATGTTTTAATTCCCTGAAGACTGGTTACGGGTTACAGGTTACGAGTTACTGGTTACCAATTACCAATTACCGATTACCGATTACCGTTTACCGTTTACCGTTTACCGTTTACCTTCCTCCTGCCAACCCTATTGACATTTACTGAAATTATCGGTATATTTGATAGATTGCACTATCGGGTTCAAAAACCTATCCATAATTCCATGAATTTCAGCACCAGCATGCAATGGCAAAGAACGGCCCTGCTGATCATTGGTTTCATTCTTACTATTCATCCTCTTTCTGCCCAAAAAGAATATGATTTCCTCGGGAAAGGAGCCAGGGCAGCCGGTATGGCCTATGCTTTCAATGCCATAGCCGATGATGCCACGGCTATGTCATGGAATCCGGCAGGAATGGTGCAGGTTAAAAAACCGGAGTTTGCTTTTGTAAATAGCCTTGATGCCACCAATAATAACTTTGTTTTTGCTGATGATAACAAGTATAAACCACAATATACCATTGACTATATAGGAATCGTTTATCCATTGAAGTTCATAAACAAAGATCTTGTTTTTGGCATCAGTTATCAAAACAATATTAATTATAAATCAGCCTATTCTACAGTTGTGGATACTTTCCTGGGATACAGCAATTCTAAAAATAAAGTTACTGTAAATGCCCTGTCCGCAGGTGCGGCATTCTCCTTGACTCATTATCTCGGTTTGGGATTCTCCTATCATCAATGGTTTTCACTTGGAAATACCGCGAATAATTACTGGTATTATAATTCAAAAAATATCAATGATGAAAAATATGAACACAACGAAAATATACTTGAAATGCTGGAAAACTTTAAATATAGTGGCTGCAATTATGCTGTCGGATTATTTTTTGACTTTGCTTCCTTTAAGCTACCCATGCGTCTTGCCCTGAAAGTCGAAAGTAAATTTGCATTAAAGAATGATTACAGTTACCAATATAGAGATGATTATATTTTCAAGGAAGATTCTGTTGTAACTTATTATGAAGAATCTGCCGGAATTGAGAAGTATTTTTTTCCTGTTATGTTAAATACGGGGATATCATACAGGCCTGACGATTATCTGACATTTGCCATTGATTTTGATTACAGGCCCTTTAAGGATAAAAAATATACATATGACAGCCGTTATTATAAAATCAGAATGGATAATACCCAGACTGATACCATGGTGTCAGGAGTATATTACGATATTTACAATTTGTTAAAATCCAATGCAGATCTCAACCAGTTTCGATTTGGCGCAGAATATATCATTCATCCGAAATTTGCTCTCATTCCGGTAAGGATTGGATGGAAAAACAATCCGACTTCCATCAGTGATCATGTATCCCATGAGCAGGTTTTTGCCCATTCCCTGAATTTCGGAACAGGCCTGGTAACAAGGCGTTTTTCATTTGACCTCGCCTATGAACGTTACCGCTATAAAAGGAAGTTTATTTTTGCTGAAGAACCCTATGACGAAGAAAAAATATTCCATTATTTTATTTTTTCCATAATCCTGTCCCTGTTTTAGATATTATGCGAAATGGTATTGGTATATTACAATTTCTGATGCTGTCAGGTATTTGTGTGATGAACGGGGTAGAGGTAATAAATTTGTAATCAGCATTGAAGCTGATACATTATGCAGAAAAGTGACTGCCTGTCTCAAAGAAAAAACTGTTTATCAGAAATTTGTAGAATCGGTACATCTGCTCAATGGAGATCCTGCAGCACAGTTTGAAATGGTGCATAACTGGATCCGGGCCTGCTTCAGTGAATTAAATGTTT
>CAYMJH010000326.1:0-3699 GCA_964390385.1 uncultured Bacteroidales bacterium
TAAATTTTAATTCTTTAATCATTGAATGTCGCGTATCTCAGTGATTGTTTTATTGGGTTCTAATCCCCAGGGTGAACAAAAACAGACGATCGATCCAGCGATTGGGGAGAACAACAGCCGCAATGTTCTGCAGCTTTGCATCAGTCCCGACAATATATGTTGGTTTCGGGCGCTTTAGCGTCAATACTTTTTCCACTACCTTCGCTACGCTTTCCGGCGGAATCCCTTGAGAACTCATTTTTTTTGTTAATTTTTCCATGGACTCAAGGGCGCTTCCATAAAGGGCTTCCACATCAGGAGACGCCGGTTTGGTGCCGTCCTGTACCTTTTTCCAGATTGACGTTTTGATGTTGCCGGGAATGATCAGGACAACATGAATCCCTTCCGGTAAAAGCTCTCTGCGAAGAGCATGGGTAAGGGCGTGCATGGCTGCTTTTGAGGCGCTGTAAGGTGCGGTGAAAGGCGCCGGGAATATGCCGCCGATGGAGCCGATGTTGATAATGCGTCCCTTCTTTTTTCTGATGAGAGGCAGAAACAGTTGGATCATCCGGATATGGCCCAGAAGGTTTGCTTGCAGTCCTTTTTGAAGCTGATCAGGATTAAAAAATTCCAGAGGACCGCCCATGGGAATGGCGGCATTGTTCATTAAACCTGCCAGCCCTTCCGAACCGGCAAATGCGGAAACCTGCTTAAAGGCATTTTCCATTGAATCGGGGTCATTCATATCGATCATGAGAGGAACCAGATTTTCGGATGCTTCCCGTCTGAGTGCTTTTGCATCTTCATCCTTCCGAACGCCGGCAAAGACCTTATACCCCAGTTTGTCCAGATGCAGGGCGGTTGCCCTGCCGATTCCCGTTGATGTGCCTGTGATCAGTATTGATTCCATATCTTTACTCCTTTGTTAATACCACTTCGCCAATACGGTAGTTCAACCATGGGAAGATTCGTTTCTAATCAAAAATATAATCCGATTTTTGCATCAGCTGTTGTTTCGTATACCATTAACAACCAATCGCTTCCGGCAAGTCTTAGTTCGACAATTGCAGCAAAAAGTATAATCGTTATTAAAATCATGCATTGATGGATAACAGCCAATAATTACTCCTGATATTGATTTCATTGGCTTCATATAGAATGCTTCCGTCAGTGAAATACCAATGTCACCGCTTTGCAATTTTTCGTGAAGCATCTTCTGAGCGGTTATATGCCATCCACAATAACCAGGACTATATCTTAACATTATGTCACTATCCTTTAGTGTTCCCCTTGAGACTTCCCGCGTAAAATACTTTTTTATTACATCATCTGCAAAAGCTTCAATTCCGATCGAACAAACCAGATCAAATAAATGACCCAGTAAATAGTCACCTTTACTGAACAGATTCGATATTTGCTTTGAAACACCAGGTCCAAGTGTCAACGCAAAAAGAAAGTAAACAGCTTCTTTTGTCATTATATCGTTGAGAGGTGTTCTCGGTTCATTCTTGCCTTGACCTGAATAAATAGTTTGAAACTGTGGGTATGTTATATCCTTTACTACAGCAACCGGAACTGCCATTTGGCAGAAAAGATCATTTGCTTTTGTTAAATGGGATGAAATCTTTTCCGAAAAAACGGAAACTACTTTCTTTTTTTGAAAAGCATCAGTTTTATCAATACCGATTTTTATTCTTTTAGGATCTTCCTGAATAATTTCTCTCATACTTGCTTCTTGCCCGGTAATGAATAACGATTAAAAGTCCAATGCTTCAAAGAATGCATTGATATTTTCGTGCGGTGTTCCCGGAGGAATGTCACAACCGGATGAAATAACAAAATTCGGGTATCTTTCCATCGCATGAAGCAGTTCTGCCGTTTTTTCCCTGATTTCTGCAGCGCTTCCATTCCTGAACAAAACCGGATTTATATTACCGAATGCTATCACGGAAGCCGGAACCTGTGGCATGATTTGCACCATGTCAACGGCATTCCCAAAATGAATTCCCATAGCCCCTGTTTGTAGAATTGCAGGAACAAGTTTCGTCGTGTTTCCGCAGTTGTGAAGAATGACCATAAAACTTTCATCCTGCACGGCAGAGACAATCCTTGCCACGTACTTTGATGAAAATGTCTCACACTGCACAGGCGAAATAAGACCAGCCGCCGGGTCCGCTATCACAATGCCGCTGATGCCCGTATCCTTATATGCCTTGGCATACTCCACAAGAAAATCAGTGCACTTATCAAGCACAGTATGAATCATTTCCGGTTCTTTCCTAATTTTCACCATAATCTCTGTCATGCCGCAGAGTCTTGCCGCCAGCGAAAACGGGCCAATGTGACATCCAAAAACTGGACGGTCTGTTATCGTATTGGCAGCCAATGATGCTGCTCGAATGTATTCCCCTGTTCTTCCATCACCTACACGCGGCACCTTAAGCGCGTTTGCCACATGGGCATTATCTACAATTGCCCCTACGGCCGTTGGCACCTCGTTTTCAGCAAAACGTATCGTACTGCCGAAGGCCTCCGCCTCAACGGAAAGATCCATAATGGTAATGCTTGCGGCTGAAGGATATTTTGCAGCAACAGCTTTAATGCACTCGCCCTGACTCTGTCCGTCCTTCACCACGTCCAGGACTTTCTTCCCCATCAATGCAAGACCGATGTATGGCATGAGCGGGAAAGCCATCCGCTTCCTGGAATCAAGAATTTCCCTTACCCAATGTTGCATATTTCTTTTTGACATCAATACCACCCCGGCAAGGGGAACAAAGGTCACGGCCAGAGAGGAGGCCATTGTTGAAGCAAAGAAGAACTACGGATACTTTGCGCTGATCAGCAATGAGGTAAAGGATCCCATCGAGGCCCTGGAAATATACCGCAACAAAGACCTTGTGGAAAAAGCATTCGGGAATCTGAAGGAGCGCTTGAATTTTAGCCGTACTGCTGTCTCATCCGAGCAAAGTCTGGATGGAAAGCTGTTCGTGGAATTCGTAGCCCTGATATATCTTTCTTACCTTAAGAAAAAGATGCAGGAAAAAAATCTTTTCAAGAAGTACACGATGCAGGGGCTTCTTGATGAATTTGACGTCATTGAATGCTTCGAGCAGCCGGGGCGTGATCTACGCGTAGGTGAAGTAACTAAGCTGCATATCGAACTTTATGAGGCGATGGAGGTTGCGCCACCAACTTCGTTACATTAGGGACGGGAATGCAGGATATAAGGATAGCGATAAATTTTCTAAACTCCTCGAATATATAAGTAAAAAGGTACTAAATAGAGTGAATTGTGGTATAATTTATCAATATTATTTCATATTTCACTATTTAACAGCAAACGTTTATCAAGGCCCATCGCACGACGAGAACCATCAACTTCATAACCGCCATATGGGAGTTGATCCGGATAGGGCAGATAGCCAAGTGTATAGTTGGAGCAAGATACTATAAATTTCATCGAAGCCTGCTTTTTTTGCTGCATTGCTAAGTGATATCGATGGGAGACTTCGAAAGGCAAAAAGCATAATGTAATTTTCCCCCCAACATTAATTTGAGATATTTCAATGTTATCAATACCTTCCAATTCAAGTTGTTGATGACAACAAGTGAAGTCCGATTCAGTAAGTTCAAATGATGTCATTGAATCCGCATTATTAACAGCAAGATTGTATTGGTAATCGGTCTCTATTTGTTGCTCAACCGTAGGAGGCTGTC
>CAYMJH010000327.1:0-3696 GCA_964390385.1 uncultured Bacteroidales bacterium
TTCATCACCCCTGCCTTACGTCCCGCCTATGGCGGGACGCGGGGAGTAATAAATCAGGTGTGCTTCATTTTCTACAAACAGTTCGCCACTACGTGGCTAAAAACAATTATATTCTATATAAGAGCCTCGGACCGAAATATATTATTGATTCATAGAGAATTTATGCTAAAAATAGGTCTTTTTCAGCTCTTAGCGTATCGTTTTCGGGCTAAAAAAGTGCATTGTAAGGAATTTCAGGTTCTGATTGTTCAAACCCATTAATGTTCTTTTTTACTTTTCCCGATTTTACGCTAAGATGGTCAAATAAAAAAAACTTAAAGTCGCGTTTTTGCACCCAAAAATGAACCGCTAAGGCTTGAAAATGGATATAAAATGCATTTAAATACCTGATAACAATTGTATTAGTTCGGTCCGACCCCGGTTTGTACGGGTTTCAGCATCAATACCGGGATCGTTGATTAAGCCGGTAAAGCCTGTAATAGCATTCAGCGGGGTTCGTATCTCATGGCTCATGTTGGCCAAAAAAGCAGATTTCAAACGGTCACTCTCTTCTGCCTTGTTTTTTGCTTTTTCCAGTTCGGCAGTACGTTCAATTACCAGTTTTTCCAGTTGATCCTGGTATAGTGACAACTGTTCCTGGTTACTGATTAATTCTTCATTCTGGTTCAACAATTCTTCACGCTGTTCTTCCATCTTGAGATTGGCTTCACTCAGCTCAGCAGTTCTCTCGGCAACCAGTTTCTCCAGTTTTCTTTTCTCTCTTTTAATAGCCTTTACACGCCATGAAAACACCATATAAACAATGCCTGAAAATAGCAGGGTCAAAGCCAAGCGGAACAACCAGGTTTGCCAGAAGGGAGGATTTATGATGACTTGCAAAGTCTTTGGGGTGTTGTTCCAGTATCCATCGTTATTCGATCCTGAAACCATCAAGGTATACCTGCCGGGCTTCAGGTTTTTATAAGTGGCTGTCCTGTTGTTACCGGCCATTACCCAGTCGGGGTCATATCCGCTGAGCCTGTATTTATACTTATTTTCCTGTGGATTTAAGTAATTCAGTGCAGCGAAGGTTATGACGAAGTCTGATTTATTATAGGGCAGTTCAACTTTTTCGATAAAATTAATACTGCGAACGAACGAAGGTTCTTTGGCTTTTTTACCCGACTGAAATTTCAGCAGTTGCATTTCAGCAAAGATTACTTCGGGTGGTGTCGGGTTTAAGAAAATGCTGTCGGGGTTGAAATAACTGAAACCCTGTGATGTGCCCCAATATAGAATTCCTGATTTATTCTTAAAGACAGCCCTTCGTTTAAATTCATTGCCGGCCAGGCCATCAAGTTCACTGAAATTGATAAAAACCGCTGAATCGGGATGCGCAACCCCGCCGGTGAATTTCGAAAGTCCGTTATTGGTACCGATCCATAAATTGCCCCGGTTATCTTCTATTATGCCCTGGATGGTGTTTCCGGCCAATCCATCCCGGGTTGTGAAAATGCGGGATTTATTCTCATCTTCCCTGAACCATATCAAACCGTCATTTGAGCCTAACCAGATATGCTGCCGGCTGTCGATATACAGGGTAATAATGAACTGGCTGTTTATATTGCCTGCATTAATGCTGCTTACAGGATAATGAATGAAATCGTCGCTATCATAATTATAAATATCAAGCGATCCGAATGCTGCAATAAGTATGCGGCCATTACCGGTTTCCTTGATATCCTGTACCACATTAAAGTACAGGCTTTTCGGGTCCTGCGGATCATGCCGGTACGATTTAAATGCCCCTGTTTTATAATCATATCGATTGACTCCGCCTCCAACGGTTCCTATCCACAGATTTTGGCGGGAATCCTCGAATATTGAAAAAACATTTTCACTGCTGATTGAACCGGGCTTATTATCCGGTACAAATCGTTTAAATGAACCCGTATGGTAGTTATAGAGATTCAACCCCCCTGTCCAGGTGCCCACCCAGAAATTGCCCCGGCTATCCTTGTATAATGCATACACCGGGTCGGATGACAGGCTCGAATGGTTATTTCCCTCGTATTGAAAATGCCGGGTTGTATTACTTACCTTATCAAACCGGTCGAGACCACCCTCTGTGCCGAGCCAAAGGAACCTGTCATCGTCCCATATGGCATTGACCAGGTCATTTTTAAGGGCAGGCTTGTCGTTGATGCCTTCCCTTACCGAGTAGAATTTTTTACTTCTGTAAGTGAAGTAATTCACTCCGCCGCCAAAGGTGCCTATCCAGATATCACCCATACGGTCTTCATAAAAGCAAAAAACCGAATTGTCGCTTAAACTGGAAGGATCGACCCTGTTCTTTTTAAATTGTACAATGTCAGGCGATTTGTCAACTGAGAAATCATTCAGATCGATCTGCAGTATGCCACCGTTTGAGCTCTCACCGATCCATAGCTTGTTTTTCCGGTCAACCAGCAGCGAAACAACAGTACCGTCGGTTATTTTCCTGAATTGGATATTGTTCCCGTCCGAAAGAAGAAGATTAGTCCCGTCTTTAGCGGTAGCAACCCATATGCGTTGATCACGGTCCTCGCAGATTCCCATGATATCATTGCCGGAAAGGCTGCCGGCTCGGGCCGATGTCTGAAAATTAACAAAGGAATTTTTTGATCTGATATACCGGCTGAGACCGGCCTTTGTCCCGATCCATAAATCGCCGCGGGAATCCAGGAACAGCGTATTCACATAGTTACTTATTAAGCCCGAGACTTTATTGTCCCCTGAGAAGTATCCTGATAGTTTGTCATCCCACGGCGTATACCTGTATAAACCTGTATTGGTCCCGAACCACACGGCGCTGTCCCTTTCCTGAATGACAGATAATACCGTAAGGCCTTTTAAATAATGAAATGATCTGACCGTATCATTTCTCTGGTCGTAAATAAAAACACCCAGATCATTGCCGATCCAAAGCTCGTTGTCACTTTTCTTTGCAATGGCATTTACGTTAACATTCCCCAGGCTGTAAACCTTGATTCCGTATCCGTCATACCGGTTTAAACCACCTGATGCCCCGAACCACATATATCCCTGATCATCCTGATAAATGCAACGGATCCAGTTCTGTGAAAGTCCATCCTTAATGGTTACGGATTTAAATTTCGGGGCATGATCAACCTGAAATACAGATTCTATTGGCTGAGCGGATATATATTCCGGATATATCAGCAAAAGGAACAACAGGGTGATATTTTTAAAATGAAACATACCTGCTTTATTTCGACGTTACATTCAGGTTATGGTTTCCACACATTTACTAAAGATAACAAAATATAAATCGATGGCAAACAGTTTAATACTCTAATCAGGCTCTGTTGACGATTTAAAATTATGAAGAAACCAGGGTCGATCTCAAGGCAGGTAAGGACGGAATTAATAAAAAGCGAGACCGGAAATTACCGGGTGATTTTTATTTTTTTATTCTTTCGTAATCAACCATTTGAAAAATTTCCCGATGATCAGCATCCAGTTCTCTTTCCGGATGGCTTCAATTTCCCCGGTATCAAGCCACATGCCATGGCAGACCGGACAATGATCAATGATTACGTGTTTGTCCCTCGGATGGTGCAATTTCTCAAGTGTTACAGGCATATCGCAGGAAGGGCAATGCAACGTTTCCAGTTGTTCCCTGTGGGCTGGAATTTTTCTTATTTCATAGAAAGT
>CAYMJH010000328.1:0-3694 GCA_964390385.1 uncultured Bacteroidales bacterium
GGTTTCTCCATAACCTTTGGCTACCAGGCGGTCTCTTGCGATGCCCTTTTCGATGAGGTAGTTGACAACCGATTGTGCCCTTCTCCTGGACAGATCATTGTTGTATTCATCCGTGGCACGAAAATCCGTGTGAGAACCCAGTTCAATGGCAATATTGGGATTGTCATTCAGGGTTTCCACCAGCCTGTCGAGTGATACCATCGATTCAGGCCTAAGGTCGGCCTTGTCGAGATCAAAGAATATATTTTCAAGCTCAATGGGGACTTCAACAGATGCCAGGTAGATCTGTGTTTTGAATTCGGTGCTCTGGGAGATGCCCTTGGTGGATTCCCTTTCTTTCCCTTTCAAAAAGCCTTTCTTCTCGGCAATGAAAACATAATCGGTTCCGGGTTTTAACAGGAACCGGAAAGTGCCGTCACTCGATGAATTGGCTTCCAGGGTAATGCCGTCGCTGCCGATGGATTTGACCAAAGCATCGGGGATAACCTCATCGGTCTTTTCGTTCTTCACCGTTCCGATGATGCTGAATTTCAGCGGGGGCAGCAGGAAGGAATAAATATCGTCATTCCCCTTTCCCTTGCGGCTCGAACTGAAATATCCGCTTTCCCTTTCGTTTTCAAAGGTAATCCCGAAATCGTCAGAGGATGAATTGATGGGGTATTTCAGATTTTCAATTTCCCATTGCCCGGTTTCCGTTTTTTTGGCTTTGTAAATATCGAGGCCTCCCATGCCGATCTTACCGTTGGATGAAAAATACAGGGAGCCGTCGGCATGTACATAAGGGAAGACTTCATCTCCGGGGGTATTGACGGGCAGTCCGAGGTTAACAGGTTCACTCCATTTACCCTGGGCGTCCGAGCGGGTTACCATCCAGATGTCCTTGCTGTTTTTACCGTCCGGGGTTTTGGTACTGCCGTCCATGTCGGAAACGAAATACAGGGTCAGGTCATCTTTTGATATGGCAGGATGGGCGATCACCACGCTGTCGGATGCAATGCCAAGCGATTCCTCCTTCCCCCAGGTCTGCCCCTGGCGTTCCACTTTAAAGATCTCACAACCCAGCGGTTTGCGCTTGCTTATATTGCATCGTGTGAAATAGAGGGTATTGTAGTTGCCTGACAGGGCAGGGGTTCCTTCTTCCGCTTCGGTATTGACAGGTTCCGTCAGGGGAAGGGGAGTGCTCCATTTCCCTTTTTTGTCCATGGTGGAATAAAAAATGTCGGTAAAGGCCTGGCCGGTTCCCCCGTGTTCGGCATTGCCGACGGTTTCTTCGCGCGAGGAGGTGAAGTATAATTCCTGGTAATCTTCGCGGGAATAGGCAGGACTGAAATCACTGTTCTTTGAATTGATAAATTTCATTTCCTCCACCTGGTAACCGGTTGGATTTTCGATCCACGACAGCGACTGGTCACAGGCAATGATGCCATCGGCCCCCCGGGGATCGTCGGGTACCAGGTCCTTGTAATGCATATACTGGGCACGGGCTTCTTCATAATTCTGGTTCATTTTAAGGGCATCTGCATAATACAGGATGGCCACCGGGTTTTCGTACTCTTTGGCCACCACCTTGCCATACCATAAAGCGGCCTGGGTAGGATTGTTGGTGATACGGTAACATTCGGCAATATAAAAAGCGATATGCAGTTTTTCCTTTTTGTCCGTTATCTGCTGGTAAGCCCGTTTAAACTCATCGATGGCCAGGTAGTATTCCCCGGCATCAAAAGTTTCATAGGCTTTCACAGCTTTTCTGTTCTGACCGCATACGATCAGGCTGATGCTGAGCAGCAGGCCCGAAACAAGCAACAATCTTCTGATTTTCATTATTCCTGTTGTTTAAGAAAGAAACGGTAATGAAAAGGATCTTATTTTGTAAAGTTATATTAATTACCAAATATAGAAAAAAGAAGATTTGCACAACAACAGGAAGAGTTTACAGATTGACAGATTTACAGATTGACAGATTTACAGATTGACAGATTTACAGATTTACAGGTTGACAGATTTACAGATTGGGTATGAGTGTACACCCTGCAATCTGTAAACTTGTCAACCTGTAAACTTGTTAACATTCCAGCCGGCAGGCAGGTTCTGTTAACCCTGGATTATGCTGATATTTCACTTACCGGGTAAAGAGCAGCTCACGGTATTTGGGAAGCGGCCACATCTCGTCATCCACGATAAGCTCGAGTTTATCAACATGGTAACGGATGTCTTCCAGGAAGCTGAATACTTTCGTAGAATACTCCAGGGCTTTTTCCCTTTCATCCTCCACTTTATTGACAACCTTACGGGCTTCAATCATCTGGTTCACTTTCGTCTTGATGTAGCTGGTATGTTCCGAAATGGCGCGGATCAGTTCAAGACGTCCTGCAGCAAGTTCTTTGAATTCTTTTTCAGGGAAAATTTCTTTCATCCCCTTCACGTTCCGGATCAGTTCGGTCTGGTATCTCACGGCGGTGGGGACGATATGGTTCATTACCAGGTCACCGAGAACGCGTGCTTCGATCTGCACTTTCTTGGTGTAGGTGTCCCATTTTACATGGGTTCTGGCCTCATTTTCCCGCTCCGTCATCACCTCCAGGGAGGTAAAAAGCTTTATTGATTTATCGGTCAGATAAAAGTCAAAGGCTTTTACTGTATTGGTTTCATTTTTCAGGCCGCGCCTGGCCGCTTCTTTTTTCCATTCATCGCTGTAATTGTTGCCTTCAAAACGGATGGCCTTGGCTTCGATACTGTATTCCCTGATCACCTGGAAAATGGCCTCATCTTTTTTCACGCCCTTGTTGATCAGCTTGTCAACATCCTTTTTGAATTCGATCAGCTGTTCCGCAACGGCTGAGTTTAGCGCGATCATGGCAATGGCAGGGTTTGCTGATGAGCCCACGGCGCGGAATTCAAATTTGTTGCCGGTGAAGGCAAAAGGAGAAGTGCGGTTCCTGTCGGTATTGTCGAGCAATATCTGTGGCACTTTGATGACATTGAGCTTCAGCTCTGTCTTTTCGTCGGGTGACATTTTCTTGCTGCCCACTTTCTTTTCGAGTTGTTCAAGCATGCGGGTCAGCTGGGCGCCGATAAAAGCAGAGATGATGGCAGGAGGGGCCTCGTTGGCTCCAAGCCTGTGTGCGTTGCCGGCAGAGGCAACACTGGCCCGCAACAGGTCGGCATGCTTGTAAACGGCTTTGATGGTATTGACCAGGAAAGTAAGGAACTGGAGGTTCGATTTGGGATTCTTGCCGGGCGACAGCAGGTTAACACCGGTGTTTGTCGCCAGCGACCAGTTGCAGTGTTTGCCCGAACCGTTCACATGGTTGAAAGGTTTCTCATGGAACAGCACGGCTAACTTATGGTGCCTGGCAACCCTTTTCATCAGGTCCATCAGCAAAACATTGTGATCAACTGCAAGGTTGCACTCTTCAAAGATGGGAGCGCATTCAAACTGATTGGGAGCCACTTCATTATGCCTGGTCTTGATGGGTATCCCCAGTTTATAGGCTTCAATTTCAAACTCCGTAATGAAGTCATCAACCCTTTCGGGGATGGAATTGAAGTAATGATCTTCCAGCTGCTGGTCTTTTGATGAGGCATGCCCCATCAGGGTTCTTTCCGTCAGAACGAGATCGGGACGGGCATTATAAAGAGCCTCGTCAACCAAAAAGTATTCCTGCTCCCACCCGAGGGTTGCAATCACCTTGTT
>CAYMJH010000329.1:0-3691 GCA_964390385.1 uncultured Bacteroidales bacterium
TATCAGTTGCCGGAATGGGATAAACATGCAGTTTTTCCTGCATCAGGTCATGCTTACTGTTGATAACTGAACTCATTTTTTTGTTTGTATATATTCTGTACTCTCCTGCACTCAGGGTAACGGTGGCCGCAAGATCGGTTACATTCACCGAATCGCCGCTGAACACCTCATACCACCACCCTGTCTCTGTATAACCGGGTTGCATGCCGGCTTCGGTCACGCCAAAATTACCAATCACCAGGGCATCCCCTTCTTCATGCCGGAGCACAATTTTCTTGGTTGCTACATTATTGCCAACGCTTAAGGTATAATCATTCGTGCTGAAAACCGGGTATTTCTTCCTTAAATCAAGCATCTTGGCCCACACCAGGTACAGGTGCTGCCTGTCGCCATTATCATAATACTCCCATCGTACCGGTTTCGGCTCTACCCTACCGATATAATCAATAGAAACATCATATCCCAGTTCGCCAAACTGCCAGATCATTTTGGGGCCCGGAATGGCAAAGTAAAAAACACCTGCCAGCTCGTTACGTTTCAATGCTGTTGCCAGGTTCTTGATATTATAATCGCCGGAAGCATTCCCGTAAGTGAGGTTTTTAACCATCAGCCTTTCTTCGTCGTGACTCTCCATATAGCTCACCAGGTGCGGGTTCTTCCAGCCCCTGGCCTTGTATGACGACCAGGAGAAATCGGAATTGGCAAGGTACCCCATGGTAGCTTCGTTGTAATTGTAATTGCTATTTCCCCAAATAAGCATGCCGTAGTCTGACAGCACCTTTTCCTCACTATTGGGAGCAAAGTGCTCACAAATCATATAGGCCTCGGTGTTTATAGATTTCATCTTGTCGTAAATTCTTTTCAGAATGGCAATGCGTGGAGCATCGTAAGCGCTGCCATCACCGGGCGTGTTGGTGAAACCCTTGGTAAAGTCGAAACGAAATCCGTCGACTTTATATTCGTTGAGCCAGTATTCCACCACCCTGTCAACGAAATATCGTGTGGCAGGCGATTCGTGGTTGAAATCATTACCCCAGCTGTAGGCGGTATTCGGACTGGTTACATTAAACCACGGATTATCTGCAGTGGGTTTGCCGGTTGCAGTATTGAAATACATGCGCACCATGGGACTCTGTCCGTAGGCATGGTTCAGTACGATATCCATAATGACAGCCATACCGCGGTTGTGGCATTCCTGAATAAATGTTTTAAAATCATCGCCGGTACCGTAATACTTGTCGGTTGCAAAATAGAAAGAAGGGTTATACCCCCAGCTGCTGTTGCCCTCGAACTCGCTGAAGGGCATCAGTTCAATGGCATTCACGCCCAGTGTCTGAAGGTAATCGAGTTTGGCGGCCACATCCTTAATATCATGTGTGGTCACAAAATCACGAATCAGGAGTTCATAAATAACCAGTGCACTGTCGGGCGGTGGTGCATAAACGAACTCATCCCAAATGAAAGGTTGTTTTCCGGGCTGTATGACCCCGGCAATTTGTTGGGTTTTGGTTGCAGGATAAGAAAGCAGGTTGGGATAAACTGTTTCAGAAATGTATTTGTCGTTATCGGGATCCAGAATTTTTTCCGAATAGGGATCAGCGATTAGCAGGTAACCATCAATCAGATATTGAAAGGCATATTCCTTTCCCGGGGTAAGTCCTCCGAAAGTGATCCAGAACCGGTCACCATCCCTTTTCATCTGATAGGAATCAGCTGGCAACCAGTTGTTAAAATCGCCTAAAACATATATATGTTCTTTGTTAGGAGCATAAAGCACAAAAGTCACCGAATCGTCTGCCGGATAAGTAATTCCATCCCGAATGCCTTCAGGCAGGGTTTCATCGGCAGTAATCCCGGGAATGGTGTACCAGCAGGTATCAGTTATGACCACAGTTGCTTTTTTAGCTGCAGCAACCAGGGTATGTAGCATTGCTCCGGTAGCAGTAATTGTAGTGTCGAATGAATTTCCCGAAGTTTTTTTGATCAGGTCATTATCGAGATACAGGAACAGTGAATCGTTATCAAGAGCGCCTATGCTGATATCAAAAGATTGATCTGCCCCGGTAAAAAACACCCTGCCGGAAGGTTGAATAAAGGCCACATTGAGTCCTTCTTCAAACACCGAATAAAAGATATCAGCGTCGTTTACATCTCTTCCGGTTTTACCTGCATTGGCATTGCGGAAGACAAAGGCCATCTTAAGTATTTTTTCAGTTTCGGGAACATCATAAAACTCCCTGATACCTGTTGAAAGAACCAATTGATATTCGTTAGCGGTAATTTTGGTCAGTTTACATGCAGCAATGTTAGATGTCCAGGCTGCTTTCACATATTTCCAGTCGGACAGGGATTTACTCGAATCGGTAATCACCCCGGTATGGGCATACACATCGTCGCCGGCATAATCCATCAGTCCTTTATTGCCTTTATCGGCATGGAAGGTGATGGTTACGGGCTGATTATCAACCGGCAGTGGCGGATCGATGGTTAACACCTGTGCCTTGGCCGACCAGGCCAGCAAGATAACGAGTAATGCTGCATGAATTCTGTACATGGCAATATTTATTAGTAAAAACAGAGACCCCGCTGTGGGCGGGGTCTCCGAAATGCACCGCTTTATGAAATAACCCCTAAAACTACTCGATGGTTCCTGTGAGGTCTTTGAAGTTCAATGAAACATCCTGACCTGCAGTAACAGCAACACGTGCCTGGTCATTCCCGGTACCACGGAATTCAATAACTCCTTCGAGTATCATGAATTCAGCCTGCCACCAGTCGCATGCCAGTGTAGATGCTGCTGCGTAAATTCGCAAGTCGCCTGCAGCAGGCACATCGGTAAATTTAATTACCTTGTTGGCATTATCAACTGTAAACAGGTATTCCGGTTTCTTAACATCATAGCTGCCAAATGCATCACCAATGCCGTATACTGTTGCCGGATTGCATTCCACTGTTTCATTCTCCAGGTCAACTACAACAATATAGTAGCCAGAACCTGCTGCAGGGACAGGAACATTATTTCCACCTTTTCCAAATACACCATCAGTAGCATCTCCGGTTTTACCGAATTCACCTACCCATTCGCGCTGAGGAGCAAACTTAAATTCACCACCCTCGTACAGCCAAACAATCTTCCAGAACAGCTCCGGATGACTGTGAACCGGGATCATCGGATAATCAGACAATTCCCATTGCCAACCATCGGGGTTATCATTGAAATCGGTATCGGCCGTGTCTAAAGCATTACCAATCATATACAATGCCTCTGGGTATTCAGGTAAGGGCTCGCCCTCTTTCACGTAGGTAACTGCCGCTGTTGTTCCTGAGCCCAGGGTCCAGGTCATTGATACCTTGTACACAGCATAGGCTGCATTGGTAATATTTGCACCACCGGGAACCAGAGCATTAAGTGCTCCTCCAAAATTTGTATTAACTTTCAAACCTAAATCATTCACGCCGTTATTATAATCGGCATCAAGGATGATTTTCCATCCATCAGAATACCGGAACTTATAATCACTCTCAAGGAGAGTAACCTCAGCAGCTTCAAAAGTAATGGTATTGAGATCGAATGTGCCTTTCATAGGCATAGGTGTACTATTACTCCAGGCACCTGGCGTAGCACCGCCTATGATACCCCATTCAACCGGAGCAATAATTGCAATACCTACTTCAGTATCAATGACTACAT
>CAYMJH010000330.1:0-1733 GCA_964390385.1 uncultured Bacteroidales bacterium
GTATGATTCGAGCAGGAGACGGGCCATGGCCAGCCTCGAACGTTCACCGCCGGAAAGCACCTTCACCTTTTTACCGGCATCTTCCCCGCTGAAAAGAAAGGCCCCCAAAATATCCCGCAATTTGGTGCGGATATCGCCTGTGGCGACTTCATCGAGGGTATCCAGGACCGTCTTGCGGCCGTCCAGCAGCTCATCCTGGTTCTGGGCAAAGTAACCAATATGTACGTTATACCCGGGTTTGATCTCTCCTTCATAGTCAAGCTCGCCTGCAATGATCCTCGAAAGCGTGGTCTTTCCTTCCCCGTTCCGGCCGACAAAGGCCACCCTTTCACCCCGGTGAAGCTTGATATGGATATCGTTCAGCACCTCATGCAGACCATAGCTCTTTGAAAGGTTCACAGCTTCAAACACGATGGTCCCCGCCCTGGGAGCGGGAGGAAAATGTATGCGCATCGAGGCGTTATCTTCTTCATCCACTTCAATGATGTCCAGTTTCTCCAGCATTTTGATCCTCGACTGAACCTGTACGGCCTTGGTATTTTTATAGCGGAACCTTTCGATGAATGCGCGGGTGTCTTCGATCATTTTCTGCTGGTTCCTGTAGGCTGCAATCTGCTGCTCCCTTCTTTCCTTCCTGAGCGTTACAAATTGTGAGTAAGGCACCCGGTAATCGTACAAACGGCCGAGCGATATTTCAACCGTGCGGTTGGTGACAACATCAAGAAAGGCCCGGTCGTGAGATATCAGCACCACGGCCCCGTGATAATTCTTCAGGAATTCTTCCAGCCATTGGATAGAGTCTATGTCGAGGTGATTGGTTGGCTCGTCAAGCAAGATAACATCGGGAGATCTCAACAATATCTTGGCCAGTTCAATGCGCATCCTCCATCCTCCGCTGAATTCCCGGGTGGGACGGGAGAAATCCCGGCGCATGAATCCAAGACCTGCCAGAACCTGCTCAATCCGCTGGTCACGGCTGCCGTCATCCAGCATGTGGAAACGCTCATTCTTCTCGGCCAGCTGGCCGATAGCATCCATATACGCTGCTGAGGTATGATCGGTTGATGATTCAATCATATGCGCGAGCTCCTCGATCTCCTTCTCCAGGTTCCTGATTTCGTCGAAAGCCCCGGAGGCTTCATCGATCAAAGTCTTGTTATCGGTTATGATCATTTGTTGCGGAAGATAACCGAGCCTGATCCCCTGAGGAATAACAACCTGGCCTTCATCAAAGGACTGCTGCCCCATTAAGATTTTCAGCAGCGTTGACTTCCCGGCACCGTTGCGGCCAACAAGGCCCACCTTATCCTTTGGATTCACCAGGAAAGAGATTCCGCGAAAAAGGTATTGCCCTCCGAAAATAACACTGAGTCCGTTAAAAGAGATCATCCGAAAGCTGGTATATTTGCCTGCAAAAATAGACGAAAAATCAGAAGCAGGAATTAATTTTTATTGAACTGCAATGGATTCCCGGAAATAATACCGGCGAAAAAAATCCACTCAATACCAGGAATGAATGAATATGAAGAGAATTTTTAAAAGGAATGCCCATAACCCGGTCTTTAAAATGATGGCCGGTGCCGGAAGGGCCATGAACCGGCTGTATGAAAACCGGAATCACGATATTAACAGCAACGGAGAACTCACGGTGTTAAGGAAACTTGCCGCCTTTGATCCGCAGGTGATCTTCGACGGCGGGGCGAACATCGGGGAATACTCGCGCCGGGCCTCCG
>CAYMJH010000330.1:1753-3683 GCA_964390385.1 uncultured Bacteroidales bacterium
ATATAACAATATTGTGCCGGTAAATAAGGGATTGTACCAGGAAAATTGCGTCCGCACCATCAACCTGTTCTCGTCGCACACCCACTCCTCACTGTATGATATTCAGGGCTTGTCATACCATTCCGTTGATACAGCCGAAATTGAACTGGTTAGAGGAGATGACTTTATGGAACAACAGGGCATTGAATCTATCGATCTGCTGAAGCTTGACCTTGAAGGAGCCGAATACGATGCATTGCTGGGATTTGAGAACGCACTGAAAAAAGGAAAGATCAGGATGGTGCAGTTTGAATTCGGATATATCAACATTACAACAAAAAAATCGACTTTTACAGGTTTTTTGAGTCTTTAGATTATGCTGTGGGTAAGGTGTTCCCGAAGACGGTGGAATTCAGGAAATATGAATTCAAATACGAGGATTTCCTGGGGCCCAATTATGTGGCCGTAAAAAGATCAGAAACCGGATTGATCGAAAAACTGAAAAGCAAGTAAACCACTGTCCTTCCTGCATCACAGCTTCGGATTGGCAAAACAACCTAAAACCGACAATCCTCACAACCCTCACAACAATCACAACTACTACAACTCCCTCCCCCCGCTCTTCACCCTTTTCACCAGTCCGTAAGCCTCCTTTTCCAGCGGCATTCCTTCTCCGTATCCCCTGTTCTTTAGAAACTGAACTCCGTATCGGCAGGCAAAAACAGGTTCTCCCAGTTCCCTGATCTGCCTCACATGGACCAATTCATGGATGAGAAGCAACAGAACGGAATTATTTTCCGGCTTACAATCGGGAACAATGTAAATCCTGTTATGAAAGGTCATCCCCTCAATCGACCGGTTAAATATATGAGCCGGTAGCCATGCATGGGGTATCACGGTAACGTTGTCAAGCTGTATCCCGGCAAACAGATTTTTAAGTTTTTGCAGGGCTTCAGCTGAGATCCTGTGTGAAGGTTTCCCGAAATTCATAATCAGGGCGAGTATCTTGCAGGCATAAAACACGAGAAATCCGGCCGCACTGCCTGCGATTACGAAGGTTTTTTCTTTCATTTTTTTTATCAGCATAAGCATCAAAAATAGTGCATAATTCTCTGTTCCAGGGTAAAATATAACATCAATAACGAATACAAATTCAAAGCACATTGCACCTGCTTTGTCAGGGATGCGGCTGAGATAACGAAAAGGTTGCTGGAGCTGTGAAAGAAGTCTCCCGCAGTACAATGACCTAGAACATCTGAAGAATCTTGCCGGAATAAATCATTATAAAGATATTGATGGAATACCACATTTCTGCATAGAAGTAGGTAAGGACCAGTATGCCCGTTAGAAAAACGAGGATAAGTCCCAGGGTTCTTCCGGCAATGGATCTCCCGGCTTTTAGAAACCTTCTTGACAGTTTATTGAGCCATATTTCAAGCCTGGCAAACAGCGGATAGAAAATGACCGTGATGATCAGCATGGCGATCAGGGTAAACCGCAGGGGTTTAGTGTCATATTTATGACTGAACAGCAATCCCGTACTATAGTTCGCCACCAGGTTCGCCGTAAGAATGGTAAGCGTCGTTACCACAAACTTAAAAACTCTCTGATACATAGTAAATTATATTAAAACACCCTGCCAGGGTGGGGGTACCCTTTCGGGGTGGGGGGTCCCTGGCAGGGTGTCAGGTTTATTAAATGTCATCAACTTCAAATTCGAAGCTTGTTGCATGATAATCAATGAAATTCTTTTGACCGCCGAACCATTCCAAAATCTCTTGTCGTTTTAACTGAGTAGGCTGATTGCTGATCAATGAATGATATGAGCTGAAAGTCCAGTCCAAATGGCTTTTGACAAACTTATGATGAATGGGATTACGGTGTATATAATATATGACCTGCATCAGATAATATTCATATTCGCAGCACCAGGGAGGTTATGCACTTAATG
>CAYMJH010000331.1:0-3652 GCA_964390385.1 uncultured Bacteroidales bacterium
GTATATCGGTGGACTTATAGGAAGTTCTAGCATTGCAATAAGACTAAGTTATGCTTCAGGGTCTGTAGAAGGTTACCAATTTACTGGTGGATTTATAGGTTATCATAATAATGGTCTGATAAGTGATTGTTATGCCTCTGGAGATGTAAAATGTTCTGATCCACATGGCTATAATATCGTAGGTGGATTTATAGGGGCTATGTGGGATGATGTAGAACGAGTTTATAGTATCGGAAAAGTAACAATCGTTTCTGGGGATACTGATTATGTTGGTGGATTGGTAGGTGAAACATACTATACTGCAACTGACTCATATTGGGATATTGAGACTTCAGGGTTAGCTACTTCTGCTGCGGGTATTGGAAGAGATTCTGCAACGATGAAAGCTCTTGCAAGTTATTTAAATTGGAATTTTTCAGGGATATGGCTTATAAAAGAGGGATATTCATATCCGTATTTTCTGTATCCACCACCTCCACCTGGA
Source organism: uncultured Bacteroidales bacterium (assembly GCA_964390385.1). GTDB lineage: Bacteria > Bacteroidota > Bacteroidia > Bacteroidales > UBA10428 > UBA5072. Next base: position 485 of record CAYMJH010000331.1, read on the forward strand.
CCTATATATCTTGTTCAATTTTCAGGGAATCCCTTAGAAGGTTATATCCCAGTAAGTGTTACCTTTACTGATCAAACAATCTGGTGAGTTATATATGATTAATTTTAATGAATCGAATAGAATAGATTTAGGTGCTTCGGGTAATAATCCTTATATCTGCTCAAGCTATTGTATACTAAATGATCGTATCATTTTGTCATTATATGAACCTGTTTCTAAAAAGGGTAAAATAGCTGCATATTCAATAGATAGTAATGGCACCCTTATTGAGGTAGCTAGTTCCGAGGTGTATCCATCAGGTCCCTATAATATTGCTCACACAGATGGTATATTTACAAATGGTACATATATCTTTCAATGCCTGACAACAACAGAGGTTTCTGGTAACAAATATACGTTAGTATGGGGATTTTCAGATGATGCTTTTATTTATCCCACTGTAATAACAAATCTTATACATGGTTCTCATCAGGGGATGGCTTTTGTTGCGGGTTCTGATTATATCTATACATATTCTACTGAGAATCATCCTTCTCCTAATCAGCTTGTACTTTATACCTTTAGTGGTTCAGCATGGATTTATATAGCTTCATCTAATAAATTTACCCCGGGGTTTCCATTATTCACTATATATAACAGGGTTATGGGTGTTATGTATCCTGATGAATATGGACAGAATTACTATGATACTTTTTCTGGGGTTTACGATCCTAAATATGGTATTCAAACAAATAACTATTATGGGGGATATGCAGCCAATAGACCGTGGTTAATAGATTCTATATATTGGAGTCTAATGAATAATGAAGTGAAGTATTATGATTATAGTAGTGACTGGTATTATAGCTCCCATACTTTTGAACCATTACTACCTGAGGGTAGGGCCTATCATAGTTCTGAGGATAATACCTTTTCGATTTGTGCTGAAAATGGTCTGTATGTTTATCAAGCGGAAGGCCCTTATAAGTTTTTTGGATTATATGAACCTACAAAGATTTTTTATTTCCATTTTAAGTTAGAAAAATTTGACATAATTTTAGATAATGATTTGGTCGGTGGTAGATATCAAATGAAAAGTGGAAGGTTTGTATATAGTCCGAATATTGCCGTGAAATTTTATGCAAGACATACTAGAGGAAATAATCCTTTACCTGTTTTGTTTGTAGATACTTCGGAATAATGGAGGTTATGTGGCTGAAGGAATGCCTCAAGGTCTCTATGAGTACCTTACTTTACCAAGCCTATACACAGGTGACGAGTCTATATTAGCGGCTTGGTATCCTTTTACTGAATCTGCTCATAATGCTGGTTATTCTCCTAATGCAGCTTATAGAGATGATTCTTCTCAAATGAGTCTCGCTTTAAATCTCTTTTCTTCAGGTGAGGGAGTGAGAAATGAAGAATTACATATCCCTAATGCAAGTGCTAGCTATGTTAAACAAGTAGGATATAGTACTCCTTTACAATTATTTGGGGAACTAACAATTTTACTTTGGTATAAATGGGAGGGTACAGCAGGTCAGGATAGTTGTGTACTAACATTTAAAGGTGATGACTATTACCCGGGTAGCACTAATCGTCTGTATGAAATATTAATAGATGGTAGCACTAATGCAATTAAATTAGGTCATGAATATGGTGGCGATCAATACTATAATTATGATACCCATGAATATTACTTTGCGGGTGAAACTTATGATATAGTAACAACTACATTAATCTTCCCTAAAGATGGTAATTACCATTTAATAACCGTTCGAAGAGATTCTCATACAATAGATGGTAAATCCTGGTATGTATCTTTAGACGGTTCTCCAGAAAGACGCTATAACTATAATAGACCAGCTTCTGAAGGTTATGAGGGTAATAATGACTATCTTTATATAGGAGGAAGTCCTTTAGGAGGTCTACCCAGAGGTTATGGAAGTTTTAAAGGCATCTATATTTTTACAACAAAGCTACCTTATAAAGATGTTCAATATATAGCTTCTTTTGGTCCTCCAGTATCAACCTGGTTTGACTATAACAATTGGGATTCAAACTCCAACTCGGGATTCGTGACTTGGAGAGTAGTAGAGGCACCCTACACCGTTAAAGCTATGCAAAAAGGTATACTTAATGAGCTGACCATTACGTGGGATACTTACGGCTATGTTGATAACTATGTTTTACAGAAAGATACTAATCCAAATTTCACAAATCCGATAGAGTTATATTCAGGGCCTGGAAAAAATTATTTCGATCCTATAACTTACTCTACATACTCTTCTTATACAGACCCTATTACTACTACTGGATATTATTATTATAGGGTGAAGTCACAAAATACGTCTCTTGGATTAGACTCAGGTTGGGTTTATTCATACACTTTCTTTGCGGTGAATACATGGGAATGGAATTTTGGAGATGGTCGTACACTTCTTAACGAAAGAGACTTCGTAAATTATTATCCTGTAGGTGGTGTTTTTTATCCCTCATTAAGAATTTATAATGATTATAATTCGAATGAATATATAAGCCCAGACCCTGTTGAAGTCATAAGTGTAATACATGAGTGGAGTTTTGGGGATGGCACATCTCAAACAGGCGTACAGAACCCTGTGCATATCTATACTGTCCCTGGTGTGTATGATGTCACCCAAAGAGTGACTAACCTTATTAACAGCCTAGAAGTTACATATCCCACATATGTAACTGCACTACAAGTTCCTTATGCCGATTTTTATGGGACACCTACCAGGGGTGAAAAAAGGTTGACCACCACATTTGTGGATACTTCTTATGGGAATTTTACCGAATGGCTTTGGAATTTTGGGGACGGTGTCTATTCTACTGAAAGAAATCCTGAACATTATTATAGGCGTCCAGGGGTCTACACAGTAACACTTACCGTAAGGGGTGTAGTTGGTGAATTTAGCAGAGTAAGAGTTAATTATATTATTGTGCGCAGTGATCTTACACTGGATATAGCCCCAGAACCGGATAATGACATGTACCTAAGAGGCTTAGGTTTTGCATATAAGAGAAAAGTGGGTATTGAAATTAAGAGGGTGACTGGGATATCCTGATTTCATTATGCTACCCCGCCTAATACTGGATGGTGTGTAAAACACCATCTTGATCCTAAATTGATCTCTCCTTAAAAGTCTAATAATATATTAATAGATT
>CAYMJH010000332.1:0-3642 GCA_964390385.1 uncultured Bacteroidales bacterium
AATGGTAGTATAATCCTTTATCCTCATTCTACAAATATTGACGGAAATTCAGCACCTGGGTGACGGCATCGTCAAAGTATTTCTTCTCACCCGTAAGTTTTCCCATGCGGGCCAGGAAGGGCACGCTCATGAAGAGGTCGTCGGCCCAGAGGGTCATCTTGTGCGGGCCCTGTCTCACCAGGGTTTTATCGGCCAGCCGGTCCTGCTTGTTCAATATATGATCCGCCACGCGGTCGAAATAGTCTCTCAGTTCCTGCGAGGGTTTCCTTTTATAGGCTTCAATGGCGCTGGCTCCCATCGATCCGCAATCATCGAGTTCCATGGTCTTGAAAAGTTCCCGGTAAGGGTATCCCCATCGTGGCGCATCAGGTGTGTATCGCTGCCGGAATACATCATAATTACTGAACCCAAAATAGATCTGGTTTATACAGTGCTGCGTGTACCTTTCGTCTTGCAGAAAATCGCCCAGGTCGGTCATGGCCATGTTGATGACGCCGTTGACATAGTGCCAGCTCAGGTATTCACTTTTAAAAAGGACGGTCGTATTTTCCGGGATGTCCTTTGCGGCATCCCATGCTTCATTACCGCGTACCGCTTTGAATCCGTATTGCGTTTCGCCGAGGATGCGGTCGGCGATGCTGCGCACCACGGCTTCATCAGCGTTGTATAGCTGACCGCGCAAAAGGCCAACGAGTGAAATTGTCAGGGATAAAAGGATCAGTTTTTTCATGACCGGATTTTGATTTAAGGTTAATGGATATAAAGATAGATCATATAATAATAAATAGAAAAGTTCTAAGATACCTTTGCAACCTATACAGGGGTTACCGGACTTTACGTAGGAATCCCTCAATGTTAGGTATTATTGCGCCAGGAAATATAATATGTTCCTTTTCAGCATTTGGAATTATGGATTGTAAATGCAATTATATGGCCCCATAGGGGACAACTGTTTGTAGAAAAGGAGGCGCATCTGAATTTTTCCACCCGCGTCCCGCCATAAGGCGGGACGTAAAGAATTGTAATGAAGGATTATGTTATTTCTACAAACGGTTAGCACCTAAGGTGCCAATTAATAAAAAATCAACATAATACTAATATTCAGTATGATATTTAGCAATTGCATAAAGATTAAAATAAAATCCTGAAAAACGCCTGTAGGTTTTCCCGGTTATAAAAACCTGGACTTGACTTGTATTGGTTAATCAACTATATTTGATTCCAACACCACAAATAAAACGTAAACCAAAAATTATTGCCATGGCAAAACAGGTAAACACAAATCCTGCCTCAGGTGCAGTTTATGGACTAGGCCTCATCGGCGCCGCCATTTATTTCATTTCGCATGCCGCCACCTTCTGGATGGGGGTTCTCGGTTTTCTGAAAGCCATTGTCTGGCCGGTTTTTCTTGTATATAAGGCGTTTGAGAAATTAGGGGCGATGTAGGGGGGGGATGGTAAGCGGTAATCGGTAAACGGTAATCGGTAACCGGTAAACAGTAAACGGTGAACGGAAGGGAAAAGAAAGGCCTTCCAGGTTCCGAAGAAACTGGAAGGTCTGATATTCCTGTTATTTCTGTGCTCCGCAGCCGCTGACGTTACCGAACAGGTTAAGAGCGTCTTTCCACGGATATTTGTTCGCAAACATCGTGGCCTGCGATTTCATGGTGCCCTGTTTGTTCATGCCCATGGCTTCCCTCCACTGGTTGGCAGGTGAGTTCGGGTCATAGTCGAGTTGCTCACTGTACCGTGCACTCAAATAACCTTCGAGGTAGGCTTTGTTCACCTGAAGTCCTTTGGGTATTTCGTTCCTGTTTCCGGTGGCACTGGCCAGCTCAAGATCACCGAAATCGCCGGCATCGACGCGCAGGCGGGTATTGCTGGCAGGACTGTAATGCAGGTCTTTGTCCTTGTTCACAAAAAAGATATTGTGATCAACTTTCACCCACTCATTCTTGTTGAACCGGGTATGATCGATGGCTGCCAGGATGCTGCCGCCGATAATATTATGATGCACGTTGTAATCGCATTTGGTCATGATACGCACCCCGTAACCCATGTCGAGGAAGTCCTTCAGCCGGCTCCAGGAGAACAGGATGGTGTTATGGGCAACCTCGACCTCACCGCAGAGCGAAAGGGTGTTGGGTCCTCCGGTACTGGCACAGGTTCCGAAAATTTCGATAGCCGCCATCTTGTTGGCCACGAACACATTGTTCTTCACGGTGAATTTGCCGCTGCGATGGCCCGCCTGCAGGGCGAAGCTCGGTCCGTTCACGAAAACACAGTTTTGTATGGTTACATCACCGCCGGTGGTGGCGCTGACGAACTGAAGCAAAGGTTCTCCTACCGTCGAATTTCCGGTTGACGGTTTTTCGGTGGGCAGCAGCAGCCGGCCACCTTCAACACCTTCCACGATGCCTTCTTTGGGAGAATAAGCGTTGCGCTCGCCGCCATCGAAGACCATATGGTCGATGACTGTGCCGGCAACATCTTTGGTGAATTTCATCAGGGCTTTGCGCGATGTGGCAGCACTGGCATTATCGGGCTGGAAGGTTGTCGGATGGGCTGCCAGATCCTGTTTGGTGAAATCTTCATTCCAGCTGCCATAGATCTTTAGAGATTTGTCACTTTCGAGATAACCTACATTCAGTGTGCCCATATAGCGCCCGCCGGCCACCTTTATCACGTCGCCCGGAGCCGAGACCTTGATCGCTTTATCGATGTTTTTCAGCGGACTGCCGATGCTGCCGTCGTTGCTGTTGCTTCCCCTGGAGATCGACACATATAGGGTTTTTCCCGATGCGCCGACCGACGGGGAGGATGTGGTACCGGCATCCTGGCCCGTGGTTTTGTTTTGGCTGTCTTGTCCCTGGGTCATGGTAGTGGCTTTTTTCTGCAGGCTTTTCATGTTCACCTGGGTTTTGGCGGTAAAGGACATTGCCAGAAAAAAAGCTGTGAGTAATAAAACACATTGGGTTTTTTTCATGATTTTCTTTTTTTTAAAATGAATATTGCTTTTCAGAGTTTTTTTGCCATTTCTTTGATCAGTTTCTGTTGCAGGAACAGACAACGGCCTTTCAAATCCAGGAGAAAAACATTGTGGATATAATCGGCTTTTACCTCTTCCCCGGGGTATTCCCCGGCATTGATTTTTTTCAGGATGTTTTCGATTCTTTCAAACGCTGTTGCCAGTTCGCCATTTTCCATGGCCTCTTCAGCCATACGAAGGTTTTTTCTCATCCGGCGGACCAGCGGATTATCCCGGTTTTTCATATAGGAGTCGATAAGGGTTAAATACATGATCCAAAGGTGAGGCTAGAGCGGGATTTATGCAATAAGGGATAAACCCTGAAATGGATAGGGGATTTTACGGGGGGCAGGGGAGGGGAATTACCTTGGGAATATAGAAGTTAGAAGTTAGTAGCTGGTAGCTGGCAGGCAGTAACCAGTCCCTCAATAATGGGCATTTTTGACCCAATAAGAATAATAGATAATTTTGGAGCAAATATCTATTAGTCTATGATGTTTTTTTAGCCCCTGCGGGGCGATCTGTTTGTAGAAATAGAAAGGGGCCATCATTTTTTCCTGTAAGCTCCGTAGGAGCGGCCTGTTAAATACAAGGGCTGTTCGTTCAAAACCTGTT
>CAYMJH010000333.1:0-3627 GCA_964390385.1 uncultured Bacteroidales bacterium
CAACACCCTGCAAAAGGCAATTGATGTGTTGGAAGAAAAATAGTTTACAGATTAACAGGTTGACAGGTTGACAGATTGGAATCTCCTATCGTTTATCACTTTTCATTATTCGCTTTTCGCTTTTCACTTTTCACTTTTCCCTGTTGCTTAGTCATCCAGCAATCCCCTGATGATTCCCCTCTCGGAGCTTCTTATGAAAGCCAGGATATGGTCGCGTTCCTGCGAGCCGTTAAAATGAGTTTCAATGTAGTTGACGGCGTCTGAATGATTCATTCCTTTCTGGTAGATGGTGCGGTAAATCTCATTCAGTTCCTGGATTTTCTCCTGGGTGAAATTCCTCCGCCTCAGCCCTACAATATTCAGTCCCGCAAACGACAACGGATCCCTCCCCGCCAGGATATAAGGAGGAACATCTTTCCCTACTTTGCTTCCGCCCTGTACAAAAGCATGGGCTCCCACGCGGACGAACTGGTGAGCCATCGACCCGCCACCCAGGGTAGCCCAGTCCTCTATCTCAACCTCTCCGGCAAGGCCAACATAACCCACCAGCACGCAGTGATTCCCTACCAGGCAATCATGGGCCACATGAACGTAGGACATCAGCAGGCAGTGCGAACCAATGATGGTTTTTCCCTTGGCCTTGGTGCCCCGGTTGATGGTGACGCACTCCCTGATAGTGGTGTTATCTCCTATTTCCGCGGTGGTGTTCTCACCGGCAAATTTCAGATCCTGCGGAATGGCAGCAATCACGGCCCCCGGAAAGATCCTGCAGTTCTTTCCGATCCGGGCCCCGTCCATAATCGTCACGTTGGGGCCGATCCAGGTATTGTCGCTTATATTTACATCACCATAAATGGTGGTAAAGGGTCCGATCTCTACATTTTTTCCTATCACGGCATCCGGATGCACGGAAGTCAGTGAGTGGGTCATAGTATTAGAATTGGTATTATTGTATTTCAATTTTTTGAAAGGTTAGATTTCGGTGCCATCTGGGCCATAAATTCGGCTTCAATCACAATCTGATCACCCACAAAACCCTGTCCGTAACACAATGCAATACCCCTGCGGACCGGTTCCTTCAAAACCATCCGAATATTGAGTGTATCTCCCGGCACTACCTTGTGCCTGAAGCGCACTGAATCGATACGCATAAAATAAAGCACATAATTCTCCGGATCGGGTACAAAGCTGAGTAACAGTATTCCTCCGACCTGGGCCAGCGCTTCAATCTGCAGCACACCCGGCATTACGGGCTGATCAGGATAATGCCCCACAAAGAAAGCCTCATTCATGGTCACATTCTTGATTCCCGTGACGACCCATTCGTCGAGATGGGTTATCTTGTCCACCAGCAGGAAAGGATGTCTGTGCGGCAGACGGCGCATGATTTCAACTACATCATAAAGGGGTTCCTTGTTGGGATCATAGAAGGGGGCCACCGGCTTATTCTGTTCAATCTTGATTTGCTTGCGAAGAATCTTTGCCATTTCGGTATTGGCATGATGCCCTGGCCGCGTGGCTATGATTTTACCCTTGATCCGCGCACCGGAAAGCGCCAGGTCACCGATCACATCCAGCAGCTTATGCCGGGCCGGCTCGTTGCTGAAATGCAATTCCAGGTTGTTCAGTATGCCTTCGGGCATTACCTTGACCTTGGGCTTGTTGAACAAATCGGCCAGGCGGTCAATTTCTTCCTGGGTAACGGGACGGTCAACAATGACAATGGCATTGTCGAGATCCCCGCCTTTGATCAGGTTATGCTGCCGGAGCACTTCCAACTCATGCAGGAAAACAAAGGTTCGGCAGGATGCGAAATCCTTTTCGAAAGCATGGGATTCATTATAGTTCGCGTATTGGTAGCCCAGCACTTTTGAATGGTAGTCAATATGCACATCGATCGAGAAATTCTCATCAGGATAGGCCACCAGCTCAATTCCCCTGCTCTCGTCCCTGTACAAAATTTTTTCGCGGATGCGGTAATAATACCGGTCTGCCTGCTGAAGGGTAGTTCCGGCCTTGACAAGGGCATCGGCAAAAAAACGCGAACTTCCGTCGAGTATGGGAACCTCAGGACCGTTCAGTTCAATCAGGGCATTGTCAATACCCATCCCGTAAAGGGCAGCCAATAAATGCTCCGTCGTCGAAACGGATACTCCCTTTTCAACCAGGGTGGTCCCTCTTTCCGTGGTGGATACATTATCGGCAAGCGCACGAATGACAGGCTGTCCGTCCATATCCATCCGCCTGAACTGGTAACCCGAGTTTTCCGGAGCTGGCTTGATGGAAACCTCTACATCGGCACCGGTGTGTAATCCCTTTCCCGAAATTTTTATGACTTTGGCAACAGTTCTCTGTTTATCCGACATTATGAAACGATTTAAAACGCAAACGATTATTATAATGGGCGAAATATAAGAAAAAATATTGTTTATGACGACCTTTTTTTGTCATCATCAACCGGTTGTTCTTTTATGGTTCGCTCTAATTCATTTATCTTCCTGTATATCTCAGGAAGCTTTTTAAAGACCACCAGCGCCTTTTTCTGCGAAGCGGCATCGATCGCAGGTGAACCCAGGCATATCTTGTTCGCTTCAATGTCGTTGGTAACCCCTGACTGTGCCCCGATAATCACATTATCGCCGATCTTGATATGTCCAACCAACCCCGCCTGTGCTGCAATAACGCAATTTTTCCCCACCTTGGTGGATCCGGCAATCCCTGCCTGGGAAATGATCACGGTCTGGCTTCCCACTTCAACATTGTGGGCGATCTGCACCAGATTATCGACCTTGGTGCCCCTGCCGATCCGTGTCGATCCCATGGTGGCCCTGTCGATGCTCGCATTGGAGCCAATCTCAACGTCGTCCTCAAGAATAACATTGCCCAACTGGGGAATTTTCGTGAATCCTTTGTCATCTCCCTGGGCAAAGCCAAAACCATCGCTCCCGATAACCGTGCTGGCATGAATAATGCAGTTGGCGCCGATGGCACAGTCGTGGTACACTTTCACACCGGAATACAGCGTGGTATTGTCCATGATCTTGACCCCGTCGCCAACATAAACGTGAGGATAAAGCTTCACACTGTTCCCGATACTGACATTTTCACCGATATAGGCAAAAGCCCCGATATAACAATCCGAACCGATCTTCGCCGAGGGATGTATAAAGGAAGGCTGTTCGGTTCCCGATTTCCGGGGAAGCGAGCTGACATATAGCTCCAGCAAGGAGGCAAAGGCTTTGTAGGCATCGTCAACTTTAATGAGGGTAGGCTCAATGTCGCCGTTAATGGCAAGGTCGCGACTGACAAGGACTACGGAAGACTTTGTGGTATAAAGATACTTCTCATACTTCGGATTGGCCAGAAAGGACAGCGTTCCCTTTTTTCCTTCTTCTATCCTGGATACATCTGAAACCTGGGTGTCAGGTTTGCCTACCAGTTCTCCATGCAGGAAATCAGCAATTGCTTTGGCTGTAAAATTCATTGTAATAATAAGGGTTTTAAACTTATATGTATACCATTGACCGGCGGCACAATCCTGGAGGCCGTAACCATGGGCTTTTTCATAACCCGCACAAAACTAGTAATTAAACCTCAATTTCCTTTGGATGGCATAAAAAATATTTT
>CAYMJH010000334.1:0-3625 GCA_964390385.1 uncultured Bacteroidales bacterium
TATACAGGCTGGTACGGTCTGCCTCCTGCGATCCTTTGTATGCATCAAGGGTAACCAGGTAACGCCCTGGCAGCGCGTAAGAATGGATTGGATTGGGATCCGAGGAAAGGATTCCGTCACCAAAATCCCACCGGTATGAATCGGCATAGGATGAGGTGTTGGTGAAATATACGTTTTCATATATGTCAACAACGGGACTTGGTATGTTAAAGTCTGCTCTTGGCTGCAGTTCGCAACTGCTTGCCAGCAGAATAAACAGGACTGATATCACCGTTAAGTTTTTCATGGCTTTGTTTTTTACGGTTGCTGTTAACACCAAATCCAAATATTATGCCATTATTACCATGATTTATTAATAATATATACGTTGAAGGGTAATAAAAAGTTAATCTGTTGTGAATTTTTTTACCTTATTTTAGCCTTTGCCTTATACTCAGTTATCTGGGCATGTGCTGCATACGATTTACGAGTGAAGAAGGACAATAATGGATTGAAAAATTTAATACATGATTTTTATCGCATTTGACATTGAAACCTTAGATCTTAGATCTTAAATCTTAGATCTTAAATCTTAAATTTGTTTTTAATAATCTTTGCATGGTGCAACCTGAGCTATATAATGGTATCAATCTTTCTCTTTCACGATGAATGAAAACCCGGTCATAAAGCCTTTTCTCCGGGAGGTGGCCGTAGATCTGCTGAAACGGTTCGGCAATAACCTTTCATCCTGCTGTGTTGTCTTTCCGAATAAAAGAGCCCGTTTGTTTTTCAGCCGGTACCTTGGCGAATGCTCTGGTGGTAGCGTGGTATGGGCGCCGGCTTACCGGACCATCACAGAATTGGTACAGGAGTTTTCCGGATTAACGCTGGCCGACAAGACACAACTCATCTTTGAGCTGTTCCCGGTTTTTAAAAAGATTACCGGCACTGCCGCAAACTTCGATGATTTCTATTATTACTGCGAAATGATCATCGCTGATTTTGATGAAGTTGATAAGAGCCTCGTGAATGCCCGTGATCTGTTCATCAATCTGGCCGACCAGCGATCCATCGAGGACAGCTTTGATTATTTGACGGATAACCAATTGAATGCCATCAGGCAGTTTTGGAATTCCTTTGATCCTGCGCATGTTTCACGCGATCAGAAAGAATTCCTGGGGTTCTGGAGCATGCTGCCGGAATTGTATGAAGGTTACAGGCTCAGGCTGAAGGAAAAGAACCTGGCCTATGAAGGAATGATTTACCGTGAAGTGGCTGATCTGATCAGGGGCTCCGGCACACTAAGCTTTGCCTATGACTATTATATCCTGGTCGGTTTCAATGCCCTTAATGCCTGTGAGGAAATCTTTTTCGAACATCTTAAGAGAATCGGAAAAGCCCTGTTTTACTGGGATTATGACGACTATTATACCGGTAACGAATGGCATGAGGCTGGTTATTTTATCCGTGATAACGCCAGGCGTTTTCAGGCTCCGGCGTCATCTGCCGTTTGTAACGGGCTGACTGCGCTGCCCAGGGAAATAACGGTAATTCCTGTTTCATCCGTTACTGCCCAGGCCAAGGTGCTCACGGACGTGATAGACAGGATTGGCCTTCAGGAAAATACCGGTTACAGGAATACCGCCCTTGTGCTTCCCGATGAAAAGCTGATGCTGCCGGTTCTGTATTCCCTCCCGCCTTATATTAGGGATATCAATATTACCATGGGATACCCCTTAAGGGAGTCTATGGTGTTTTCTTTCACGGAAAATTTCTATCAGCTGCACAGGAACGCCGACATCAGGGAAGGACGACCGACGGCTTTCTATCATAAAGATATTGTCGCTTTGGTAAAGCACCCTTTTATTTACAATTATTACAGGGAAATAGCAGACGGACTGATATCCAGCATCAGGGAAAACAACAGCGTATATATCGGGACTGATTATTTATTGCAGCTAAGCGAAGTGGAACTATTTTTCAGGCCCCTGAACAGTGCACTTGATGCCGTATCCGGCCTTTTGACGGTTTTTGAACTTTCCTTGCAGAACCTGTTGAAATCCGGCACGGAAGGCCACAATGCCTTGCAGCTTGAATGCCTTTACCAGGCCTATAAATCAACGCAACGACTGTCGGAAATGCTGAACACTAGCGAGCTTTCCTTCTCATCGCAGTTGCTGCTGAACCTGCTTCGGAAAATACTGCGGGGGATGTCCGTCCCTTTTACCGGTGAACCACTGGCCGGATTACAGGTGCTGGGTATTCTTGAAACACGACTGCTCGATTTTGACCATGTAATCATCCTGTCCATGAATGAAGGCACCATGCCCCGGTCGCTGCCCCTGTCTTCCTTCATCCCACGAAACCTGCGGTTCGGATTCGGCATGTCCCTGCCAGAACATCATGATGCTGTATACGCCTATTATTTCTATAGGCTGATTCAGCGTGCAAAACAGGTTTTTCTCATTTATAACGAGAGCGCTGACGGACTGGTGACCGGAGAACGAAGTCGCTATATCCATCAGCTGGCATACGAGCCGTTGTTTCATGTCAGGGAGTTGCGCCTGGAAGCACGACTGCATGAAACGCCTGTCATTCCGCTTGCCATTGCGAAAACTGAAAAGGTCGTGGCGAAACTTGACCGGTACCTGGCCGGGAATTCAACATTGTGGTTGTCGCCAAGCGCCATTAATGAGTTTATCAGCTGTCCCCTGAGATTCTATTATCACCGCATTGCCTCCATCGATGAATCAGAGAAGGTTGCCGAAGAGGTTGATCCGCTGATCTTTGGAAACCTGCTCCATGTTTCCATGCATGAGCTTTACAGACCTTATGCCGGAAAAGTTGTTACCGGGGAAATACTGAAAGGATTGATGAGCCGGCATGACAAGTTAGAGGATATCCTGATGAAAGCCTTTAAAAAAGAGCTTTATAAATCCGGGATAGAGGATGGCACCAGATTATCCGGCATGCATCTGATCATCAAGGAAATCATTGGAAAATATGCCTTGCAGATTCTGAATGCCGATTTGATGCGTTGCCCCTTCCATGTCATCTCCCTCGAAGAAGAACACAGGGCTTCCGTTGCCGTGAAGCGCCAGGGAGAAAACGTCAGGATTCAGATCGGAGGTATCATCGACAGGGTTGATCAGGTCAACGGAATGACCCGGATTATCGATTATAAGACAGGGATTGAAAAACTCTCGTTTGACGGCGTGGAATCTCTTTTTACCGAAAATCCTTCAAAAAGAAATGAGGCGGTATTTCAGGTTATGCTGTATGCCTGCCTGTACCGTGCGAAACACGCCGGTGCACCCGTCGTCCCTTGCCTCGTTTTTGCGCGTAAAAGCTTTGATCCGGGCTTCAGCTGGTTTTTGAAGGACCAGTCCGATCGCACCGAGGTTCTTGCATTTTCACGCTATCAGGATGTTTTTTGGGAACTGCTGCAGGCAACCCTTGAAAGGCTTTTCGATCCTTCAATCCCTTTTTCGCAAACCGCTGATACTGATTTTTGCACCCGCTGTCCGTACCGGGGAATTTGCCACCGGTGATTATTCTGCTGGTCTTCAAGTCTGCTGGTCTTCTAGTCTGCTGGTCTGCTGGTCTTCAGGTCTTCAGGTCTTCAGGTCTTCAGGTCTTCAGGTCT
>CAYMJH010000335.1:0-3593 GCA_964390385.1 uncultured Bacteroidales bacterium
GATGGCTTCCTTCTTGAAATAATCGCCGAATGACCAGTTGCCGAGCATTTCAAACATGGTATGATGATAACAGTCATGCCCTACCTCTTCCAGGTCATTGTGCTTTCCTGAAACCCTGAGGCATTTTTGTGAATTGGCAATCCGGTGGTACTGCACGGGAGCTGTGCCCAGAAAGATATCCTTGAACTGGTTCATGCCGGCGTTGGTAAACATTAAGGTGGGGTCATGCTGGATGACCATGGGTGCAGACGGCACTATTTCATGTCCTTTGGACCGGAAAAATGCAAGGAATTTTTGACGAACGGAAATAGAATTCATGCGATGGCTATTGCAAAATTGATAAAATAATTACCGGGTCGTTCAATATCTGACCCTAAAAGCTTTGCAAAATTAAATTTTTTCTTATAGATTTGTTGGTTAGCCTAAGTTTTTAATTATTAATAGATTGCTTCTCATTGACCACCAGGAAGAAACAATATTATTATAACGATCATACGCTGGCCTTTGAGGAGGTTCCGGAATCCGGCAAGAAAAGGATCATCCGGTTTATTTTTTATGCCCTGGCGGCTGCTTTTATTTCAGCAACGGCAGGATATTTTATTTATCATTATGGTTATGCGCCCGAAAAATATGGGCTGACCAAAAAAAACACCCTGCTCGAATCGGAGATGAACCGTCTTGCCTTGGCATGCGACAGTGCAGGATGGGTATTGTCCGGTTATTATTTCCCACGCGACAATCATTATCGCATTATCCTGGGTGTGGATACCATCCCGTTGACCATGCGAACCGCCGGTACGGGCGGATCGGAACAATACATAGCCCTGCTGCCGGATGAATCCCTTATCCGAAGCCTGAAGGCCAGGATCCATCATCTAAACAACCAGCTTGAGATCCAGTTGAACTCCTTCGAAACACTGGAGGAAGCAGCTGTTACCACTGACAAGAAGCACTGTGCAATCCCCGCCATCCAGCCCATTGCCAGAAAAGACCTGGTCATGGTCAGCTCCTATTTTGGTATGCGCACAGATCCTTTCTGTCACGAGGAAGCGATCCATAACGGATTGGATTTTGTTGCTCCGCCCGGCACAAAAATATATGCCACCGGTGATGGAATTGTAACCTTCTTGAAATATTCACGTACAGGTTATGGAAATGAGTTAGTTATCCATCACTCGTTTGGGTATAGCACCCGGTACGCGCATCTTGAAAAGTTCTTTGTATCCGAAGGCGAACCGGTAAAAAGGGGACAAGTCATTGGCCTGGTGGGCAATTCAGGCAGATCAACCGGTCCCCATTTGCATTACGAAGTACGGTATGAAGGCAAACCCCTGAATCCGTTGTTTTATTATGCCGACGACCTGACCGATGATGAATTTCGTTTATTGACGGGACAAAACTAATTAACAGAACCAATTGTATCAAAAACTCTCTCAGCTATGGCAAAGGCAAAGTACAAATTCAATCCCGAATCCCTGAGTTACTCCAGGATTGAGATGACATTCCGGCAAAAACTCCTCAAAGCATTGGGATATTCACTTGTTTTCGTTGTCATCAGCGCCATTGGCGTTGTCCTCTATTCGCTCATGTTTGACTCTCCGGAAGTGAGGGGTTTAAAAAGACAGAACAGCGAGCTCATGCTCAACATAGAGTTGTTCAACAAGCAATTGGATAAGGTCACCCTTGCCCTGCAGGATATGCAGCAGCGCGATGATAACCTCTACCGCACCATATTTGAAGCTGAGCCCATCAATTCTTCCGTTCGCGAAGCCGGTATCGGCGGATCAGACCGGTATGATGAACTGCAGAAAATGGCCGACCCTAAAATTGTGTCACAAACCGCCAAAAGGCTGGATAAAATAACCCGGAAAATTGTAATTCAGTCGAAGTCATATGACGATCTGGTTGATATGGCGATGAGCAAGGAAAAAATGCTGGCCTCCATACCCGCCATTCAGCCTATTGCCAACAAGGATCTTACCCGAACAGCTTCAGGCTGGGGATTCAGGATCCATCCGATATACAAGATCAGAAAATTCCATTACGGGATTGATTTCACGGCGCCGACAGGTACCGAGATTTATGCCACCGGCGATGGCACCGTTGAGCGAATTGAGTCGTCGCAGCGGGGTTATGGCAATTGTGTTATTGTAGATCACGGTTACGGCATGAAGACCCTTTACGCCCACATGAATAGTTTCAATATCAAACAGGGCCAAAAAGTGAAACGCGGTGACGTCATAGGCTTCGTTGGCAATACGGGCTTGTCCACTGCCCCTCATTTGCATTATGAAGTCCTGCGGAACGGAGACAAGGTAAATCCCATCAATTATTTCTTCAACGATCTCACGGCTGAGGAATATGACAAGATGATAGAGATCTCCATGAGCATGGGACAGACCTTTGATTGATCCATACATTCAACTGCATTTCGCCGCCATCACCGATGAACAGGTTGAGCCGGTATACGATTCCTGCCCTGATTTTAACCTGTGCTTTTTCATTTCCTTTATCCGTTTCGAAGGAGAACACCCCATGTTGTTACTTGTCCCTGCAGGATACCTTAAGTCTTTCCGGAATGGCAGAACCTGTCATTCCCAGCTTCCTGGGCAATGAAAAAAGGAATTATTACGGCAACGAGGCGCCCTCCAATCTGTCGCTCAACTGGAAATTATACCTGGGTGAAGGAGAAACCGTGATTTCGCGGAACCTCGGATCGCGGAAATGGGAAGGAGCGGGCTGGACCGGACAGCCTTTGCTGGTAAGGGAAGACACCAACCTCATCCTGATCCAGGGATCCTTCGACCATAACCTTAAAAAGATCAATGCGCATACCGG
Source organism: uncultured Bacteroidales bacterium (assembly GCA_964390385.1). Lineage (GTDB taxonomy): Bacteria > Bacteroidota > Bacteroidia > Bacteroidales > UBA10428 > UBA5072. The sequence continues at coordinate 2,839 of CAYMJH010000335.1, forward strand.
AGAAATCATTTGGGAATACGCCTTTGATGACGTGATCAAAGGTACGGGTTCGCTGTGGGAAAACCGGAAGGCTGACAATCCGGAAAACCGTCTTGTCATTTTACAGGGTAGCCGGCTTGGCGTTGGCAACTACTTGGATACCAAGCATATTCCTAGTTTCCGTGCGATCTCCTACAGCTCCGGCAAAGAACTGTGGCGCCTGGATGTGAAGTGGACAGACAGCTACAGCCGTGATGTAGATGGCTCAGCCCTGATGATCGGGGACACGGCTTATATCGGTCTGGAAAACTCACTTTTCACCCAACTCAGTCCCGACCACACCCTGGCCGACAGCCTCGACGGGATGCTGCAACCTTTAATATACAGGGAAGTCCCTTTGTATACGGAAAGCGACGTTAAAGCGCACAACAAGAACATCGTCACCGAATCGTCTCCCTGCCTGCTGAACGGTGTGATTTATATTGCCTCCGGGTCAGGCCATGTTTACGGTTATGACCTGGCAACCCAAAGACTGAGCTGGGATTTTTTCATCGGTTCGGATATTGATGGCTCGGCTGTAGTGACGGATGACAGTTGCCTGATCGTTACCGTTGAGAAACAATATATAAAAGGAAAGGGGGGGGCCTTTAAGCTCAATCCGCATCACCCCCCTGAAAAGTCCGTGGTGTGGTATCTTCCGACGGAGGACAAGGCTTACAATACCTGGGAAGGAGGCATTATCGGCTCGGCAGGGGTCAACGACGCCTATCATGACG
>CAYMJH010000336.1:0-3449 GCA_964390385.1 uncultured Bacteroidales bacterium
GTTCCACCTTTCTTATTGCTTTCCCCGAAATTTTACATTAACTTGGCAATGAAACCGCGTTACGCATGACCCGTTTCCCATATTACCAGCAGTATGACGCCAAGGACTGCGGTCCGGCCTGCCTGAGAATGATCGCCAAATTCTACGGAAAGAATTTCTCGCTGCAAACCCTGAGGGAACGGAGTTACATCACCCGCGAAGGCGTCAGTATGCTGGGTATAAGTGATGCCGCTGAGGCCATCGGATTTAAGACACTCGGCGTAAAGATAGACTTCGACCAGCTGGTTCACGAAATTCCGTTGCCCTGCATTGTTCACTGGAAGCAGGATCATTTTATCGTGGCCTACGAGATCACGCAGCAACGGGTCAACGGCAAAAAGGAAGTGCTGATCCATGTGGCGGATCCTGCTCACGGACTGATCCGATACAATCGAAAGGAATTTATGGATTCATGGGCCAGTGTGCTTACAGAAAAGACCGAAAAGGGGCTTTGCCTGCTGCTTGAGCCCGGTCCCGATTTCTACGCCACCGAAGACGAACCCGTGAATAAATCAGGCTTCGGTTACCTGCTGTCTTACCTGAAACCTTACCGGAAATTCATAGTACAGCTGGTACTGGGGCTTGTTATCGCCAGTCTGATCCAGCTGATCTTTCCCTTCCTTACCCAGGCCCTGGTCGATATCGGCATCAACCGGCAGATCCGCAGCTTCATCCTGCTGATCCTGATCGCCCAGCTGATATTGCTGGTTTCCCGAAGCTCGGTGGAATTCATCCGAAGCTGGATATTACTGCATCTGAGTGCCCGGGTCAATGTGTCCCTGATATCAGACTTCCTGGCGAAACTGATGAAACTTCCCATTGCCTATTTTGACACCAGGCTGACAGGTGATCTGATCCAGCGCATCCAGGATCATCACCGCATTGAACAATTCCTTACCTCCTCCTCGCTTTCCGTGGTTTTTTCGGTTTTCAACCTCATCATCTTCGGGCTGGTATTGTTGTTTTACAGTCCGCTTATTTTCCTGGTCTTTCTCCTGGGGAGCACCCTGTATTTGGTCTGGGTTTCTGTTTTTTTGAACCGGCGCAGGAATCTCGACCATAAGATGTTCGCCCAGCTGTCCTCCAACCAGAGCAATATCATGCAGCTGGTAAATGCCATTCAGGAGATCAAGCTCAACAATTGTGAAAAGCAGAAACGCTGGGAGTGGGAGAATATCCAGGCACGGATCTTCCGTATTAATATCAGGAGTCTTGCGCTTAACCAATACCAGCAGGCAGGCGCCATGCTGATCAACGAGTTGAAAAACATAGTCATAACGGTACTGGCAGCCTACGCTGTACTGGATGGCCGGATTTCGCTGGGCATGATGCTGGGGATCCAGTATATCATCGGCCAGCTGAACAGTCCGCTTGAACAGCTCGTTCAATTTATCCACAATGCCCAGGACGCCAAGATCAGCCTGGAAAGGCTGGGCGAAATCCACCTTAAAAAAGATGAAGAGCCCGCAGGAACGGCTAAATTACTTGATCTGCCTTCCCGTCATGATATCGAAATAAACGGACTCAGCTTTCAGTATGAGGGGCCGCACTCCGATTTTGCATTGCGCGATGTCAGCCTGGTGATCCCTGAAAAGAAGGTGACGGCCATTGTCGGTACCAGCGGAAGCGGCAAGACCACCCTGGTAAAGATGATGCTGGGATTTTATGAACCGGTGCAAGGGACGGTTAAGGTGGGTGATACCTTGCTAAAAAGCATTGATTCCCGTTTCTGGAGGCAACATTGCGGGGTTGTCATGCAGGATGGTTTCATATTCTCGGATACCATTGCACGCAATATTGCCATGGCCGATGATCCCGTTGATACAGACCGGCTGCTGAGGGCCGCTGAAACGGCCAATATCCGCGAATTCGTAGAATCACTGCCCATATCATACAATACCCGTATCGGCAATGAAGGACATGGACTGAGCCAGGGACAAAAACAGCGAATACTGATCGCCAGGGCCATCTATAAGGATCCTTCATTTCTATTCTTTGATGAAGCCACCAATGCCCTGGACGCCAATAATGAACTGGTGATCATGCATAACCTCGAGAGCATCTTCCGGCAGCGAACCGTGGTCATCGTAGCCCACCGTCTCAGCACGGTGAAAAATGCCGACCAGATCATTGTACTGGAAAAAGGTGCCCTCATCGAGCAGGGTACGCATGAAGAACTGACAGCCCTGAAAGGAAGCTATTACAGGCTGGTTAGAAATCAGCTGGAATTGGGAGTGTGAATATAGTGACAAGTGACGAGTGACAAGTGACGAGGGGTAGTGAAAAGTGAAAAGTGAAAAGTGAAACCTGCCTGCCGGCGAGGCAGGAACGAAAAGTGAACAGTAACCTGTAACCGGTAACCGGTAATCGGAAAAAACCATTACAACAATTAACCATTAACCATCAATGGCCCAAACCGAAGAAAAAATCGAAATCAGGGATACCCCGATGCAGGAAATCATCGGCCGCACTCCCGGATGGATCACGCGTTGGGGGATTACCGTAGTGCTGGGATTTCTGATTATGCTCATCATCTTTGCTTCGGTTTTCAGGTATCCCGATTCGGTTAAATCGGATATTATCATCACAACCGAGAATCCGCCGGCGAACCTGATGGCCCATGCGTCGGGCAGCATCAGCAAACTCCTGGTTGCCGACAACCAGCCGGTAGAACCGGGTGATCTGCTGGCCATTATCCATAATCCTGCCCGCTACGATGACGTTATGAGGGTAAGGCAATGGACCGACAGTATGATGGCGGACACCGCTTATCATGGACTTGCAGGCGCGAGCCGTTGGCTGCTGAATTCCTTTCAGCTGGGCGAAATCCAGCCCAATCTTTCAGCCTGTTTGAATTATATGGCCGACTTTGCCAGTTACCGGTCAGGCAATCCTGAACAACAACGGATAACGGCGCTTGAAAAGGAACTTGATCGATATGGCGATCTTAACCGCGAACTGGCCATGCAGAGCGGTATCCTGAAAAAAGAAGTGGAGCTGATCAGGAAGCAGCATGAGCGGAACGTGACCCTTCATGCTTCGGGGACCATTTCGGATGCCGATCTGGAGAAATCAGAGTCAGCCCTGCTGGCAAAAGATTTCGGTTACGGGGAAGCCAGGGTTGCATTGGCCAATAACCGGTTGAAAGAAGCCCAGGTGAAGCACGAAATGCTGACCCTCAAAGCCGGGATCAGGAAAGAACTGCTTGGAAAAGAGCGTGCCATACGCGAATCGCTGTCCAATCTCTCCGCGGCCATTGCCACATGGGAGAGCCATTATGTACTCAAAGCCCCGGTAACCGGAAGGGTAAGCTTTTCCAGGGTGTGGAATGAAAACCAGCCGGTAATGGAAGGCGACCTGGTGATGACGGTAATACCGGTCCAGCAGGGAGACATCATAGGTAAGATAAA
>CAYMJH010000337.1:0-3444 GCA_964390385.1 uncultured Bacteroidales bacterium
TTTAAAAGCCATTAACATATCACAGCCCCGCAGCTGAAATACGATTGAAAAGTTTCATCTTCGATTAAATCCTGCCTATGGCAGGACGGCAAGCGGCTGGGCTGTCTTCTGGGTGTGAATCAGTATGATGCTGCCGCAATCTGGACATTTACACCTGCTGCCTCATCATCTTCCAGGTGCTCATCAAATTCCATGGCTCTGTCAATAATCCCGGCAGGGGTGATCTCGACAATCCTGTTCGCCACCGTAGATACAAGCTGGCGGTCACGGGATGAGAACAACAGCACCTCCGGAAATGCCATCAACCCGTTGTTCAAGGCGGTAAGCGATTCAAGGTCCAGGTGGTTTGTCGGTTCGTCCAGTATAAGCACATTGGCCCCGCTGAGCATTATCTTGGAAAGCATGCAGCGGACCTGCTCACCCCCTGAAAGGACCCTCGTCTTTTTCATGGCCTCATCCCCGGAAAAGAGCATTCTTCCCAGAAATCCCCTGGCAAAGCTTTCCCCGTCACAGGGGGGGAACTGGCAAAGCCACTCCACAAGACTCATATCGTTGCTGAAGTAGCCACTGTTTTCCAAGGGGAAATACTCTGTCTTGATGGTAACACCCCAGTTGACACTCCCGCTGTCCGGCGCCATTTCGCCTGCGAGTATATGGAAAAGGGTTGTTTTTGCGTGGCTGTCGGTCCCGACAAAGGCGATCTTGTCTCCTTTGTTGACAGTGAGATTAAGATTATTCAGGACAGAAACCCGGTGAATTTCTTTGGAAAGGCCTTTTATCTCAAGGATGGTATTGCCGCATGGACGATCAGGTTTGAAGTTGATAAACGGGTATTTCCTTGATGAAACCGGCATATTCTCTATGGAGAGTTTGTCCAGGAGTTTTTTTCTTGCGGTGGCCTGTTTTGATTTCGATGCATTGGCGCTGAATCGCCGGATGAACTCCTTGAGGTCTTCCGCCTTTTCAAGGGCCTTTTTGTTCTCGTTCTGCCTCTGTTTGAGCAGCAGCTGACTTGATTCATACCAGAAATCATAGTTCCCGGTATAAACCCGAATTGCCCCGAAGTCTATGTCTGCTATGTGTGTGCATACCTGGTTTAAAAAATGCCGGTCATGGGATACCACAATAACCGTATTCTGAAATCGGCACAGGAATTCCTCCAGCCATGCGATGGATTTGAGATCCAGGTGGTTTGTCGGCTCATCCAGCAGCAGTACGTCCGGATTGCCGTACAGGGCCTGCGCCAGAAGCACGCGCACCTTGTCGCCGCCAAGGAGGTCTTTCATCCTTTTCTGCAGGAACGACTCGGGGATGCCAAGGCCCTTTAGGAGCACCGCTGCCTCAGCCTCTGCCTCATAGCCGTTCATTTCCGCAAATTCACACTCCAGCTCCCCGCACAGGAGGCCTTCTTCCTCTGTCAGTTCGGGCTTTGCATAGATGGCCTCACGTTCTGCCATCACATCGAAGAGCCTCTTATGTCCCATGATGACGGTGTTGATGACCGTCTCATTGTCAAATGCAAACTGGTCCTGCCTCAGGACGGAGATCCTTTCCCTGGGGCCGATTGTGACCTCGCCCCGATCCGGTTCCACATCACCTGACAGTATCTTTAAAAAGGTGGATTTCCCGGCCCCGTTGGCCCCGATCAGCCCGTAGCAGTTCCCCGGGGCAAATTTTATATTTACTTCCTTGAACAGCACCTTCTTTCCATAAGAAAGGCTGACATCCGTTACATTTATCATGCTTTAATTCCCCTCATAAAAATAAAAAAACACCGAAGGGTGTGATCCCTGCGGTGTACAGAAAACATGTCTTTATACATGATTGCTGTTCAGTCTGCAACCTTTTTCACATTTCCTCTTTCGTCAGACCGGAAGAGGTCACGGAGATTGCCCCCGAAGTTACCCCCGAAGTCACCCCCGAAGATGGGAGCAAGTTGGCACTAAGTCGGGCACAAGTTGAGGCCCATGTTCATCTTAGTGCTTTGGATAAAAGCATTCTAACTGCATGCAAAGACGTGCCGAAGACAGGCCGGGACCTCGTGGATATCTCAGGATATGCTACTCGAACCGGAAATCTGAAGACAGCCCTTTGTGAGTTCGTCGAACAATCAGTCACCCGTCTTAGGTCATCAGCCGCTCGGCCTTTTTCTATCTTCTCATCCTATAATCTTCTTTTCTTCCACGCTTCCCGGCTTTTTACCCGTGAATCGTGAACCCTGAACCCTTCCCCCGCCTGTCCTCCGCAGCTTCACCATCTTTATTTGTCTTTTTCTGACCTCTGATCACCGACCTCAGACCACTTTCTTTGCGTTTTTTCCTTGCCAATATCCCTAAAAGGACCTATTCTTTCTCAGCTTTTCAAAATCTAAAGAATTACCAGAAGGGACCTGACCCTAATATTTCAAAAAGCCAGTCAACATGAAGATCTTCTCTGTGTCCCTTCCTCATTTTTAATATTTATAATCAACCTCTCTTCCACTTTTGTGGTCAATTTACTTACAGCATCAACTGAGCAGGAGAAAATAGATGTCTGAAAATAACGAACTGGAAAAGACCCTATGGTTGGCAGCCGACAAGTTGCGCAACAATATGGATGCAGCGCAATATAAGCATATCCGCCTGATGATCCAGCAACCGGAGAGTATACAGTTTCAGTGACAAAGGTCTTAGATCAGGCAGAATTACTGGCAGATTTCTGGTCAAAAACTGAGTGACCTGATTACCTATGTGAAAATGGGGACGGTGTAAGTTTCTTAACTTATTCTTCAAGGCAAGATGATCTAAGTCTCAGTTTTATTTTAATGAGTAATTTTATATAAACAGGCTAACGGTGTCACCCTTTTAACATAATCGTCTTCAACAAATAGTCATAGGGTGCGTATATGAAAAAAATATTAATTGCAGTTGCAGTAATTCTTGCCGCATATGCATACTTCCATAACAAACACAGCACGCCGCTGAATGACGTGCAGGCCCCAGTATCAGAGCAAAGCGAAGACTATTCTGATGCTGTAATTGCCAGTGCCTACTCAAGACACGAGAGCGGCATCCAGGTTTCAGGACAGGGCAGGATAAAAAGGCTGCTTTCAGATGACAACGACGGCAGCAGGCATCAGAGATTCATAGTTCAGCTGGATTCCGGCCAGACTTTACTGGTTGCACATAACATCGATATTGCCTCAAGGGTTGCATCAATTGAGAAAGGTGATCTGATCCGGTTCAACGGCGAGTACGAGTGGAATGCGGAAGGAGGGGCAATACACTGGACACATCATGACCCCGATAGCTCCCATGCTCCCGGGTGGCTGGAGCACAAGGGACAGATATATCAATGATTAGAACTGGAGATCCTGTAGCGTAACAGTGTCAGGTCCGCGATTGAAAAAATGGCGGGATAATGGAAATGTCAATTTTGTGGACCTGATACATATTCCTTCACTTT
>CAYMJH010000338.1:0-3400 GCA_964390385.1 uncultured Bacteroidales bacterium
AGCCTATGACCTGGCTTACGCCACCCTGCTTGGAACAGGGATATTCAAGCTTTTCAAGGAAGGAATGACCGGCTGCATGATCATTCAGACGCATAAAGGAGACGTTGCACCCCTTTACCTGAAAGACGTAGAGGATGAACGCGGGAAAGTCAGGCCCCGCCTGGTCAACATCGACTCAGAAAGGGTCAGGCTGGTATTCGACAATAACCTCCATTATATTACCAAAGCCGATTACAAAACGGCCCGGAAATATTTCGAGGATCCCGAAGAATTTGATTTTAGAAAGATCCTGGAATGGTAAACCAAAGCCCCGTTATGCGGGGCTTTTTTTTTGTATTAAAAAGTGATATCTTTCGCTACTGATTCGTGTGAATTATCAAAAACCTTTTACCATGGTCACAGTTAAAAAGAAAAAAGGCACTATAGCGATTTTGACGGGCGGCGGGGATGTGCCCGGACTGAATCCAGCCATTCGGGCCATTACGATCAGAGCGTTAAGGGAAGGATACCAGGTGATCGGCCTTAAAAGAGGCTGGGCCGGCATAACGGAATTTGTCAGGGATAAAAAGGCCGATAACAGTGAAAGATTTATGATATTAACCGAGGAACTGGTTAATAAGGCCGGAAGGACCGGGGGAACTTTTCTTCATACCTCGCGCACGAGACCCAGCCATGTGCTTAAAAATGAGGTTCCCGAACAATATCGCGACAAATATAAAAACGAAGTCAATGACCTTACCGATGAGGTTATCAGGAACCTTGAGTACCTTGGCGTAGATTACCTGATCCCCATCGGGGGCGATGATACACTTACCTACGGTGTGAGGCTCTATGCCGAAGGCGTAAAAGTCGTTGCCATCCCAAAAACCATGGATAACGATGTTCCGGGAACCGATTACTGCATCGGATTCAGTACCTGTGTTACCCGAACCATTCAGATGTGCAATACCCTGCGGACTTCTGCCGGATCACACGAAAGAATCCTGGTGCTGGAAGTATTCGGCCGGTACGCCGGTTTTACCGCCATGCTGCCCACTATGGCCGGAGCCGCAAACCGCTGTGTCATACCTGAATACAAGTTTAATATCGACCTGCTCACACAGCTCCTGATTGAAGATCGAGAGAAGAATCCCAGCCATTATTCGGTTGTATTGGTTTCTGAAGGCGCCATGATGTCGGGATCCACTGAAATGGTCTTCCGTTCAGGTGAAAAAGATGCATACGGGCACGGCAAACTGGGAGGCATAGGCGAGGTGATCTCCGATAAGATCAAGGAAATCTCAGCGCAGTATAACAAGGGAAATAAAGTCAATACCATTTATCAGCAGCTTGGTTACCTGGTAAGGGGCGGAGATCCCGATGCCATCGATTCCATTGTACCCATGGCCTATGGGAATCTTGCCCTGGATCTGATCCTGAAAGGCATTCACGGCCGGCTGGTGGTCCTCCGCAACGGGCGTTACGACAATGCCCCGATAGACGTGGTTACCAGCACCAATAAGGTGGTCGATGTGAAAAGATATTATAACATTGAACGGTTAAGGCCTCATTATAAAAGCTTTGAGTTTCAGCCGCTCTTTATCATGACGGGGAATTCATGAAAAAAAAGCGGTCGTGAATGGTTCACGACCGCTTATTTTTTAACGTATACCCAGGCATTGGGAGTAATTTCTGCCCGGAATTGATCGATGTCTGCTATGCTGGTTCTGTAATTGCTATACGACTTTGCCGTAACCATCTGATAGCCCCCGTGGCCGGGAATAATCCCTCCTTCGTATCCCATGCCCCTGATCTTGTCAGCGTACCTGTCGGCGTTTTCCTGAACCCTGAAGCATCCGACAACCATATAGTACTGGGCATTAGAAGTGCTGGCTGACGGAGTTTCCACAGGTTGTGCGACAACCTGGGATTGCTGCTGCATCTCGTTCACGATATCCTGGTAATATACGGAGGAGTCGACTCTTTCCGCCTCATTCATCGTATCAACAAACGCTGAAAGCGTATCCACCTTTTTGGACAGGATTTTCGTTTTGATAAACTTGCAGGAAGACATGGCAAGCATAACCACCAGGGAACCAACAATAATTCTTTTCATCAGACTTTTATAATTGGGTTAGCGACTCATTCTAATGCTAAGATAAGAAAAGACCCTTATTTAAACCATTTGTTTATGTTAATAAACACAAAAGGAAAGAAAAATAATGCAGCACACTGAAGATTAACCGCTTGTTAATAAGTTTTTTTAGCGGTGAATTGCTATCTTTAAAATCAAGATAAAAGAGTAAAGACAAAAGATCAAAGATTGAAGGCAGGGAGATGATGGTTGTCCCTTTCAGCATGCAAAAAATATTATTAATGCACCTATAAAATTATCACTATGGCTGATATATCCACTTCATTTGCAGGTTTGCGGTTAAAAAATCCTGTCATCGTCGGAAGCTCAGGCCTTTCCGATTCTGCCGCCAGTATAAAGGACCTCGAGCATAACGGTGCAGCGGCCATCGTACTGAAATCACTCTTTGAGGAGGAAATCCTGAAGGAAATGAACGCAAGTCTCAACCGGATGAACGCTGAAGGCTTTCTGTACCCCGAAACCATTGATTATTATGACTTTTATGAAGGCCCTGAGGAAAGCACCCTACAATACCTTCGACAGATCGAGACCGCTAAGCAAACTTTATCCATTCCCCTCATCGGCAGCATCAATTGCCTGACGCCGGCACACTGGACCTATTTCCCGAAGGAGATTGAAAAGGCCGGTGCGGATGCCATTGAGCTGAATATTTTTGTGTTGCCCAGTGATCTGAACCGCAGCGCGGAAGAAAATGAAAAAGTGTATTTTGACATCATCCGGGAAGTAAAAAAACAAGTGCAAATACCGGTCATCGCCAAGCTAAGCTACTATTTTTCAAACCTGGCCTCTTTTCTTCAGAAGATATCGCAGACCGGAATTAAGGGCCTGGTGCTCTTCAACCGGTTTTACAGCCCGGATATCGACCTGGATACCTTCGATTACACCTCAAATGCAGTGCTCAGCAGCCCCTCCGACTTATATCATTCCCTGCGCTGGATCGGCATCATGTCGGGCAGGGTCGGTTGCAGCCTTGCCGCCTCCACCGGCGTTCATGACGGCGCGGGACTGATCAAGCAATTGCTGGCCGGGGCCGATGCCGTTGAGGTCGTTTCCGCCCTGTATAAACATGGCCATAATCATATCCGAACCATGCTGAACGAACTGGAAGAATGGATGGACAGAAAGGGATTCGCGTCGCTTGACCAGTTCAGGGGACGGCTAAGTCAGGCCAGGAGCGATAATCCTGCCGCCTTTGAAAGGGTGCAATTCATGAAATATTTCAGGGGATTTAGTAGATAGTATTTGGTGATTTGGTGATTTGGTGAT
>CAYMJH010000339.1:0-3380 GCA_964390385.1 uncultured Bacteroidales bacterium
ATCCTGGGATTCATCGCGTGACAAAGCTGCACGCAAAACAATGGTATGGAGGTTTCCATCGACATGATCTGAAACCGTTATATAGTCAACCAGGTTATCCCTGTTCAGGTCGAGGTTGTTGATCCTGGAATTCTCGTCGTTCAGCTTTCTTTCAAATGCTTCAAGGGTTTCGGATTCCTGGAACAGATTCATGACGGCATAGAGGTTAAGATTGTCGCCCGGCAGGCCGAGATACTCATCCGGCCTGTCCTGGGTCCTCGTTGCACCCGCTGCGGTGATCAGGAGTGCGAGGGCTGATGTGATTATAAGCTTTTTCATGGCCTTTTGTTTTAGAAGAATCATTTCTTCACCCAACCAAATGCAAAACCCGTACCAAAAACATGTTTTTTTCATAAATCTATAATAATCTGTATTTTACGGAATACCGGGCTGATGGAATACGAAATAAGCTTTGGTAAGGAATGATGACAAAAAATATTGCTAATTTTGATAGTAGGATGAAGATCATTGAGGCCAAAGACTTCGAGAGGCTGTCACCTTTCTTCAAAGGGATATGGGGACGCCGTATGGCCGATTTTTTCATTCGGCTTGTTGCCCTGGACAAGGTAAACCAGGTGTATGAAAATTCTATTGATTATCATGGAGCCAGGTTTACTGAAGGATTGCTGAATGATATGGGAGTGAATTATGTTATTGGCAATGCAGAACGCCTGAATGATTTACCTAAAGGTGCCTTCATCACTGTATCCAATCACCCTTACGGCGGATTGGACGGGATCATGCTGGTCGATCTGATAGCCTCCATACGTCCGGATTACAAATTGATGGTAAACAAAATACTCTCCCTGGTAAAAACGATGAAGGACAATTTTATCCCCGTCACTCCTGTGGGTCATAAAAAAACGGCGATTTCCGCCACCAGCCTCCACGGATTGCGTGAAACCCTGGCACATTTGCATAACGGGCATCCTGTCGGTTTTTTCCCGTCAGGCGCCGTATCGGATTTCAGTCTGAAGAACTTTCGCATCAGAGACCGCAGATGGCAAAACAGCATTATTCAGCTGATCCGGTCCGTCAAAGTGCCTGTATTACCAATTCGTTTCTTCGATAAGAACTCTCCCTTTTTTTACTTCCTGGGCATGATCAATTGGAGAATCAGACTGCTCAGGCTTCCCCATGAACTTTTTAATAAAAGGGATCAGCAGCCCCGCATCGGGATAGGCCGGATCATTTCCGTAGAGGAACAGCAAAAGTATCCGGATGCCGGATCATTCGGATCATTCCTGCGGGAATCCGTTTACGAAATGCCAAAGCCGGCATCTTTTGTTCCCAGAACCCTGCTGAACATAGCCTGATAACTGCCCGTAATAAACCGGTATATGAACCAAAATCAGGAAGAATCCCATTCCTCATATAAAAACCATGAAATCCTGAACGGTATTTCACCCGACAGGAAGAGAACCAATTTATTAAGGAGACCTGAACAGAATGCCATTGCATGGCTGGTTCAACACATACCTCTCTGGGTCAGTTCCAATTTGCTTACGGCTGTCGGATTTTCCGGCAGTGTAATAGTTTTCCTGAGTTTTATCCTGGCTCATTACCTGCATGTAAACTACCTGCTGCTGGGCGTTTTGGGCTTTATGATCAGCTGGTTCGGCGACTCGCTCGACGGAAGGATCGCTTATTACCGGAACAAGCCCCGGAAATGGTACGGTTTTACCCTCGACATCACCATGGACTGGGTCGGCATCATCCTCATTGGTTGCGGATTCATCGTCTATTCCGGGGGAAAATGGGAATTGCTGGGATATGGTTTTGTTGTAATGTATGGCTGGGAAATGATCATTGCCCTGATGCGATATAAGATCACCGGGAAGTATTCCATCGATTCAGGATTCATGGGCCCAACCGAAGTGAGAATTATAATATCCGCCATGCTGGTGGCCGAAGTGCTGTTCAGAGACTCCATTTTATATGCTGCGGCAGGGATTAGCATCATCCTGTTTTTTGTGAACATCACCGATACACGGAAACTACTGCAACTGGCTTCTGAAAGAGAAAAGAAAGAATCTTTCGAAGAGAAACAATAGAACAACAGACCTTACAGCATTATAAATCCAATCAGTTTTTTTGGCAGCTTTCAGGCAACCTTCGGGAAATATTTCTGTCTCTGATAACAGAAACTCAAAATCCTGTTGTCATGAATATAAAAAGAATACCTATCCTTACGGTTGCTGTTTTAACAAGCGTATTGTTGTCGGGTCAGGAAACAAGCTACAAATATTTTCCCGTACAGGTGGCCTTTGTTTATCCGATCGGAACTCATGGTGCACAGAGTGTTCGTTATACCTACGATTTTTCTCTTAATTTGCTGACCGGTAATACGGGTAATATTAACGGATTCGAAATAGGCGGATTGCTGAATGCCAATAAAGGAACTGTATCAGGGGCCCAGGTTGCCGGCATCGGTAATATTACACAAGGGGATATTGACGGTCTTCAGGTGGGAGGGTTATTCAGTATAGCCGATGACCTCGACGGCCTGCAGATCAGCGGCATTTTCAGCCGATGCAGCGAAGCGAAAGGATTGCAGATTTCGGGCATCCTGAGTACTTCGTCTTCATCGGAAGCGTCCATCAGCGGAATTGCCAATATCAACACGGGTGACCAGCGAGGCGCCCAGATCGCCGGGATCTATAACCAGGCAAAAAAGCTGAATGGCGTTCAGATCGGCCTGATCAACCTGGCCGATACCGTGGAGAGCGGTATTCCCATTGGACTGATCAGCCTGGTGAAAAAAGGATTCTATGATGAATGGAATTTCTCCGTTGCCGACTACCAGAACCTGGGATTAAGCTACAAGCTTGGCATAAAGCAATTTTATACCATCTATACCGTGGGCATGAACCTGCTTGAAGACCAGCTTTGGGTGGCAGGCCTGGGATTCGGGCACCTGCGTGAAATCAATCCGAGGTTCAGCATTCAGCCTGAAATAACCTGCTATACCTACTACCCGATGGATTTCCGCCGGCGTATCCGGGATACCTTTGTTAACCATTTCAAGCTCGGGTTGGTTTATAATGTCAGTGAACATTTTGCTTTATCATTTGCTCCGAGCCTTTACTGGGCCCTCAAGTCAAACCGGCAAACCCATGAACAATATGGCTATGAACAGAGTCTCATAGACCAGCTTTTCAAGGTTGAAAGAGGGGGAAGCAGGATGGAATATGGCTTTGGACTGAGCCTTGCCATCCAGTTCCGTTAATCCCGGGGACGGGTTCCCGCAAAGACCAAGACCCAATATAATGTTCTTACAATGACATTCATCGTTAACTAATTAACTTATAACATAATATGAATAACGAACAAGGAACATC
>CAYMJH010000340.1:0-687 GCA_964390385.1 uncultured Bacteroidales bacterium
TCTTCCGTTTTTTCTTATGCATGGCTCGCAATGACGCACCGTTCAACGTCTACCGTTTACCGATTACCGATTACCGTTTACCTCCCCGTCCCCCTACTCCCCGTTCATCGAAAGCAGGAACTCCTCGTTGGATTCCGTCTTGGCCAGTCTTTCACGAAGGAACTCCATGGCTTCGAGGGAATTCATATCGGTAAGATATTTTCTGAGAATCCAGATCTTGTTGAGGAAGTTCTTGTCGAGCAGCAGGTCTTCCCTGCGGGTGCTGGATGCCGTGATATCGATGGAGGGATAAATACGGCGGTTGGAAAGTTTGCGGTCAAGCTGCAATTCCATGTTACCTGTTCCCTTGAATTCTTCAAAGATCACATCATCCATTTTCGATCCGGTATCGGTCAAGGCGGTGGCGATGATGGTGAGAGAGCCGCCGTTCTCAATATTCCTGGCTGCGCCGAAAAAGCGTTTGGGGCGTTGCAAAGCGTTTGAATCCACACCACCCGAAAGCACTTTACCGGAAGCCGGGGCGATGGTATTGAAAGCACGGGCCAGGCGGGTTATGGAATCCAGCAATATCATCACATCGTGTCCGCATTCCACCAGGCGTTTTGCTTTCTCCAGCACGATGTTGGCTACCCGCACATGCCTTTCTGCCGGTTCGTCAAACGTGGAAGAAATGACTTCACCCCTTAC
>CAYMJH010000340.1:697-3367 GCA_964390385.1 uncultured Bacteroidales bacterium
GGTAACTTCTTCAGGGCGCTCATCGATCAGCAGAATGATCAGGTACACTTCGGGGTGATTGGCTGCAATGGCATTGGCGATATCCTGAAGCAGGATGGTTTTGCCGGTTTTGGGCTGAGCGACGATCAGTCCTCTTTGTCCCTTTCCGATGGGAGCAAACATATCGACAACGCGGACCGAAAGATTGCCTTTATCTCCCGGCTTGATAAGGGTGTATTTCTCATTGGGAAACAAGGGGGTAAGGTAGTCAAAGGGGATCCGGTCACGGATAAAATCAGGATTGCGGCCGTTGATCTCCAATACCTTGATCAGCGGGAAATATTTTTCTCCTTCTTTGGGAGGGCGGATGGTCCCGGTAAGGGTGTCACCGGTCTTAAGCCCGAAAAGCTTGATCTGCGACTGGGAGACATAGATATCATCCGGTGAATTGAGGTAATTGTAATCCGATGACCTGAGGAATCCGTATCCGTCAGGCATGATCTCGAGCACTCCCGAGCTGGCAATGATGCCGTCGAATTCATTGCCTTTTTCCGCAGCCTGAGGCTTGCGTTCAAATACAGGCCTTGGAGGCATCTCGGGCTTAGTCATGATTTCGGGCGGGGGAACGGGTGCAGCAACGGTGGAGGGCACAACCGGTTCCTCATCATCCAGATCAGGCAGCACAATGTCATCCAGTTCCATATCCTTTTTCCGTTGCTCATCTTCGATTTTCTCTATGGCTTTGTTCACCAGTTCATGCTTATCCATGATTTTATCCTGAACGCTACCGGAGGCACTTTCTTCCGGTTTTTCACCGGAGGGTTCATCCGTCCTTTCAATAGATTTTTCATTAAGGCTGTTATTAAACCTTTCGCCGGGTCTTTCGTCCATCCTTTCACCGGTTTTTTCATTGGGCCTGCCATTAAATCTTTCGCCGGGTCTTTCCATCATCCTGTCATTAAAAAGGGTGTTGGACCTTTCGTTATGCCTTGGAGGACGATTGGCTGATTTATCGCTAAATCTTTCCTTGAATTCGACTTTATCCGGTGTTGCAGAAACCTCGGCTTTCCTGATCCGGTGTCTGCGATGCCGGATCGCATCACCCAAGGAGGAAACATCACCGGGAATCTTTTCTGTTTTCTTGTTTTCGGTAGCCACGATGGCCTGCTGGTCTAAAATCTTGTAAATCAGATCCTGCTTCCGTAAAGACTCAACTCTTTTGATTTTTAATTCCTTGGCAATATCCCTCAGTTCGGTAAGAACTTTCTCATTAAGTTCTAAAATATCGTACATAAAAAGAAGTAAAAGATTAGTTAATAAGATCTAAAATGACACATATATTGCGCTTACAATAGCCGGATTACTCAAGTATGATAGGAAATGCAATTTTCAATTGTTGGAAGAATGTCAACGGGAAATCGTGTGCAATAATACTTAATTCATTACAATTACCAAAAGAAATAGCGAATTATTTTTTTTATAATTTTGTCAGATAAAGAAAATTATCAGGTTTTGCGTATCTTTGATCTATTCTTTGAAATAACATAAAAAATCTGAATAAAGTCCGATCTTAATTTTCTTGAGCCATTAAGCCTGTATCCCAATAAATCCCAAACACCATGAGACAGCTCAAGATAATCAAACAAGTCACCAACCGGGAAACCCCTTCCCTGGATAAATATCTTCATGAAATCGGCAAGGTTGAACTGATCAATGCTGAGGAAGAGGTGGAACTCGCCAGGATGATCAAAAACGGTGATGAAAAAGCATTGGATAAGTTGATCAGGGCAAATCTCAGGTTTGTGGTCTCTGTTTCAAAACAATACCAGAACCAGGGTCTGAGCCTGCCCGACCTGATCAACGAAGGCAATCTCGGGCTGATAAAAGCAGCACAGCGCTTTGATGAAACACGGGGCTTCAAATTCATTTCCTACGCCGTTTGGTGGATCAGGCAGTCCATTCTGCAGGCGCTGGCAGAACAGGCCCGCATTGTAAGATTACCCCTGAACAAGATCGGATCCATTAATAAGATCAACAAGACCTTTGCTGACCTCGAACAAAAATATGAAAGGGAGCCTTCCGTGCAGGAAATTGCCGAAGCGCTGGAAATGGCTCCCGATGATATAAAGGAAGCACTGAAAAGTGCCGGGAGGCATGTATCCATGGATGCTCCCATCACGCAGGATGAAGAAACAACACTATATGACGTTCTCCTGAGCAAAGACTCCCCCAGTCCCGATAAAAGCCTGCTCACCGATTCTCTCCGGAAGGAAATCGAAAGGGTCTTGTCCACCCTCACTTACCGCGAAGCCAATATCATCCGGCTGTACTTCGGGCTTAACGGCAAGCACGCCCATACCCTGGAGGAGATCGGGGAAGAATTCAGCCTTACCCGTGAAAGGGTGAGGCAGATCAAGGAAAAAGCGATCAAAAGGCTGAAGAATGTAACCCGGTGCAAGCTGCTGAAGGCGTATTTGGGATGACGGGAGGGTAACCGGTAATCGGTAATCGGTGAACGGTAAACAGTGCGTCATTGCGAATCCCCATTCTGTAAACAAAAAAAATCAGATGACGATTATAATGATTGCTTTTGAAATCCACCCCCTGCACCCCCGCCAGCGGGGGACATCTTACTCATCAAACTTTTGGAGTAATATAGAATTTTGCTTTCAATATTAAGATATAATTGCA
>CAYMJH010000341.1:0-3348 GCA_964390385.1 uncultured Bacteroidales bacterium
TGTATAACAGTTCGATGAACTGAAGACAGTTGTGAAGGTTGTGGGTTGTGATGGTTGTGATGGTTGTGATTGTCTTCTGGTCTTCTGGTCTTCTGGTCTTTGATCTTTGATCTTTGATCTTTGTTCTTGGTTCTTAAATATTTAATATTCTATGAGAATAACATTGATAAACGGTTCGCCCCGGGGCATGAAAAGCAACAGCCGGTTGCTGACGGATCAGTTCCTGGAGGGTTTCAGGGAAGGCAATCCTGCCGCTGCCCTTGAAATTTATTACCTGGTTAACCAGCACCAGATGCAGGACGCGATCGACAGCTGCCTGCAAAGCGATGTTGTGCTGATGGCCTTTCCGCTTTACACCGATGCCATGCCCGGCCTGGTAAAACTCTTTTTTGAAAGGATGCCGTCGCTGCAGGGGAAGAAAATCGCCTATTTTGTGCAGTCGGGTTTCCCTGAGGCCATCCATTGCTTCTGCCTCGAAAAGTACCTGGAAAAGCTCACACAAAGGCTGGGAGCCTTTTACCTCGGCACGGTGACGAAAGGAAATGCGGAAGGGATACAGGACCGTTCGGGCTGGTTGAATAAAAGACTATATAAAACTTTCCGTGACCTGGGTCTTCACTTTGCAAAAACGGGAAAACTGGACGAAAAGATCGTCAGCAGGCTGAAGAGGCCATTCCGGTTACCGAAAACCAGCACCTTTTTCTTTTCGCTCCTTTCATCCTTTGAGATCTTCCAGTACGGTTGGATCCGTCAACTGAAGGCAAACCATGCCTATGAATTGCGGCATGCTCGACCTTACCAGATGTGATTGCTTACATATTGGGAGTTCGGTGTTCTCCGGGATTTCGGGGCAGGCTTTGTTTGGTATTCTATTATTGAGTTGAATATCGAACAAGGAACATCGAATACTGAACGCTGAAGATAAAAACCTATCCTGTAATCCTTTCAATCCTTAACATCCTGTTCCGGACAACCTCAATGCCCGTAATGCTGTTTCACCGTATAGACTGTTCCCAAGCTGTCGACCAGCTGGTACTGCAGCTTAAGGGCAGCGGTGTTCAGTTCAACGATATCATATTCGCTTAACCCGGAAATGTTACTGGAAGTGGTCAACACCGTCTCATCCGAATTAAAGGTCCATGTGCCCATATCCCATACGGTGGGATCGGTGGGATTGCACTTGGTAGCTCCTTCTTCCATGGTGTAGGAACCATTTGATTTAAAGACCCAGATGTCATCTCTGGAGCAATCGTAATACAGGGCAAAAAAGTCACTGATAACCCCGAAACCCGGGTATTCAAAAGGCGGGGAAATGGTATGGGCAGTCAGTTTCCAGGGTTTCTGGGTGATGATATCGGTTTTGGTGAGATCCTTTTCCTTCTCGCAGGAGAAAACCAGGGTGGTCAGCAGAACCAGGGCCAGTACTTTTTTATGATTCATGTTGCAGGCGTTAAAAAGTAAATATAATTTATTTTCCGTCACAAGATGATTTACATGCGGTTTTCTGTTATTTTTTTTAAGGCTATTATTGTTTTTGTGAAAAAAACCTCTACCTTTGCGAGCCAATTTAAAAAGAAATATACGAATGCCAACGATACAACAATTGGTCCGCAAAGGCAGGTCGAACATAGAAGACAAGAGTAAGGCGCCGGCCCTGAATTCATGTCCTCAAAAACGCGGCGTATGCACCCGTGTGTATACCACCACGCCGAAAAAACCCAATTCGGCCATGCGCAAGGTAGCCAGGGTAAGGCTGACCCATGGTATTGAGGTTACGGCCTATATTCCGGGTGAAGGTCACAACCTGCAGGAGCATTCGATCGTATTGTTGCGCGGCGGCAGGGTAAAGGATCTTCCCGGTGTACGGTATCACCTGGTGAGAGGTACGCTGGATGCTTCAGGGGTTGAAGGTCGCAAACAGCGTCGTTCAAAATACGGGGCAAAAAGGCCAAAAAAATAAAAGTGCAGCAAAGGAGAAACAGCGATGAGAAAAACAAAACCAAGGAAAAGGATACTGGTACCTGATCCGAAATTCAATGACACGCTCGTTACCCGTTTCATCAACAACCTGATGAAAAAAGTCAAGAAGAGCGTCGCGTACCAGGTATTTTACGAAGCCCTTGAACTCGTTGAAAAGAAAGCCAAGGATATTGAAGGCAGCCCGCTGGATATCTGGAAAAAGGCCCTTGAGAACATTACACCCCAGGTGGAAGTTAAAAGTCGCCGTGTCGGCGGAGCTACCTTTCAGGTACCTACCGAGATCAGGCCCGACCGGAAAGTTTCCATCAGCATGAAAAATCTCATCTTATTTGCCAAGAAGAGAACCGGCAATTCAATGAGCGACAAACTGGCAGCAGAAATTATTGCAGCCTATAAAGAAGAAGGAGGAGCTTTCAAAAAGAAAGAAGATACCCATAAGATGGCCGAAGCCAACAAGGCTTTCGCCCACTTCAGATTTTAAGGGTTTTGACATACTGTGCTTTTTGAATATAGTTCACACTAGCTGATAATTAGTGCATCATGAGTTCAGAGTTAAAGTATACGAGGAATATTGGCATTATGGCTCATATAGACGCCGGTAAGACTACCACTACCGAGCGGATCCTATTCTATACGGGCACATTGCACAAGATGGGGGAGGTGCACGACGGGACGGCGACCATGGACTGGATGGTGCAGGAACAGGAAAGAGGCATCACCATAACCTCGGCAGCCACTACTACTTACTGGGATTACCACAATCAGAAATACAAGATCAATATCATTGATACGCCGGGCCATGTTGACTTCACGGTGGAAGTCGAACGGTCGTTGCGTGTTCTCGACGGTGCCATAGCCGTTTTTTGTGCCGTGGGAGGCGTGGAGCCGCAGTCAGAAACCGTATGGAGGCAAGCCGACAAGTACAACGTACCCCGCATTGCCTTTATCAACAAAATGGACCGCCCCGGGGCTGATTTCTTTGGTGTCGTAAGCCAGATCAAGGAAAAGCTGGGATCAAACCCGGTTCCCATGCAGATCCCGATCGGATCGGAGGAGAATTTTACCGGACTGGTAGATCTTATTGAACGCAAGGCCATTGTATGGAAGCCCGATGAAAAACTGGTTATGCGCTGGGAATACACCGAAATCCCTGAAAACATGGTTGATGAAGTGGAGGAATGGCGTGAGAAGCTGATTGAATCGGTTTGCGAACTGGATGATGATCTGCTGGAGCGTTTCCTCGAAGACCGCAAGTCGATCACCGTTGAAGAGTTCATGGACCATACCCGGAAAGCCGTTATCAACCACCGTATCGTTCCCGTATTATGCGGTGCCGCTTTTAAAAATAAAGGTATCCAGCGTCTGCTT
>CAYMJH010000342.1:0-3324 GCA_964390385.1 uncultured Bacteroidales bacterium
ATCGATGAAACTTTATTTCATGAGAAGGGCTGCGGGAGTTTCGGCACGCGAACGGATGGCAGTCATCGAAGTCGACCTGGCAGCCCTGTTTGCCGACAGTGAAACAGGAAAGCTCAAAGAAGCCTCTGTCTACCAGCGGGTATGCGGTATCACCCCGCCGGAGCTTCAGGCGGGCAGCAATATGACCCTCGACGGCGGTGAAGAATGGGTATGGTTCCAGGTGGGTAAGGATGCGGCAATGAAGCATCTGCCGGAAGGAACAACCCTTGAACCTGATTTCGGTCCGCGTAATATGGGGGCGGGACCGGGCGGCATAGCCGGTCTGAACATCCATACCGGCGAGACGCGGTATGTGATTTCGGTTCCTTTCCAGGTAGGCCATATCCAGAGCAATCCCTGGGTGCCGGGGCAGATCGTTTTCTGCTGGGAGACGGGAGGCAAGGCGCCGCAACGAATGTGGACCGTGAATGGTGACGGCACCGGGCTGCGGCCGTTGTACGAAGAATCCCCGTATGAATGGGTGACCCATGAGGCGGTGATCGGTCCCGAAGAAGTCGCCTTTGCCCTGCTGGGACACCGGAAAATTCAGGATCCTTCTGCTGCAATGGATCCTGCGGACACTATCCCCGATCCGGCGAATCCCGGCCAGGAGCCGGGGTGGGGCATGGCCGGAACACGGGCGAAACCGAGCGGCTTGGGCATCGTCAATATCCGTACCGGCGAGATGATCCTGGCCGGACAGATCCCTTACGGAAGCGGCTTCTGGCATGTCACCGGTTCATCCGACGGAAGGTTTGCAGCAGGCGATAACTTTGCGAGGGAGATCTATCTGATCGACCGACGCAATCATGAGATGATTCTTTTATCAGCCGGCCACAAGATCACGGCCGCCGATCATCCGCACCCAACCTTCAGTCCCGACGGCACCCGTATCCAGATCCAGTCGGCCATGCTGTCGGAAGACGGCCGTTCGCTGAATATATGTATCATACCGGTTCCGGATGAGTGGTTAAAGAGAAGTATTCCCTGAAAGGGAGTTGAAAAATGCAGCCGTTTCAAAGCTCAACTAGAGTGAGTTTGCAGTTATTGTAAGGTAATCCTTAATTTTGGATACATTATCTTTTTTACTTATTATATTTGAAACACAAATAATGATGATAAAACATCATCATTGGATCCCTGGATAGCAGCCGGTTTTTTCCCTCCGGCGTCCTTTTGGGACATTTGCCGGATAACGGGGCAGAAGAATTCATGAAAACAAAGATCAACAGTGTATTTATAATAGCGGCGGCCGGACTTTTGGCTATGCCCTGTGTTAATCATGCCCAGCCTTGCCGCTATGTCAACACGGTATTTGACGCATCCGTAAAGACAGCGGATGTGGTATACGGCACGGCGCCTTTTCTCAATTTTCCTTACCGTGATGAATCATCAGTGACCTTTAAGAACCTGATCATGGACATTTATCAGCCGCAGGGTGATGAATTAACCTGTCGCCCTGCCATTGTTTTTGCCCACAGCGGGGCTTTTCTGATCGGCGACAGGACGGCAGATGACATGGAAGCCTTTTGTGATACTTTTGCCAGGAAAGGGTACGTTACAGTTACCATTGATTACAGGAAGGGCGTCAATATTTTGGACAATGCCGATCTGCATTATATGCGTGCCGCCTACCGGGGCATACAGGACGGCCGGTCGGCCATCCGTTTCCTGCGGGCGAACGCCGCAACCTATGGGATCGATCCTGATCACATCTTCTGGGGCGGTAACAGTGCCGGTTCCATTATCGGTTTAAATGCGACATACATGGATGCCGGTGAGAAACCTCCTTATACGGACTCCGTGAATTATGCCACGGCATTGTCTTCCTATTCCGGACCTGACCTGGGAGACCCGGACATAGGCCATCATCTTGACTATTCCGGCAAGCCCGACGGGATGATGGCTTGCTGGGGAGGTGTAGGGGATACACTGACCATTGAACCCGGTGATGATACTCCCGTTTTCCTGGTTCATGGCACGGCGGATGCCATTGTACCTTTCAATGCGGGCCCTCCCTTTGGACTCGGCAGCGTGTCGGCCGTATACGGCAGCAATGCAATAAAAAGGCGTCTGGCTAATCTGGGCATCCCTGCCCGGGAAACCTATTTCGTAGAGGATGCCGGACACGGATTTTATGGATCAAGCAACGGAAAGTGGACCAATGGTTCCGGGGGAAATGAACACTGGGATACCATTGTAAAAATGGCAACCCTGTTTTACTGGCAATTGCATAAACCCGCCACAGGCATGGGTGAAAGCGCCATGCAGGGTGCAGTTGTTATCTGGCCCGTTCCCTCCGGTGACCAGGTAAACCTTTCATTTACTGATGCGTTGCATGGGGCAACCCTGCAGCTCTATTCCGTAGAAGGGAAGCTGATCATGACAAAGAATAACCTGGTTGGCAATACTGTTGAACTTGACCTGCATGGCCTCGCTGAGGGTTTTTATTTCATCAGGGTCAGCAACAAAGGCAACATCTCACAACTTAGATTCCTGAAAAATCAAAAGCATTGACCATTATTCATTATACATTAACCATTGACCATTACCCATGAAACAACCGATCTGTATCCTGATAGTTGCCTGTTGTTTAACAGGATGCCGGGTGAAGCCGGTATTGACGGATGAGAAACCTGAGACCTTTTGTAATCCGGTTAATATTAGTTACAGGTTTTGCCTCGATGAGCCTTCCCGGAGAGAGGCTGCCGATCCCACCATTATCAGCTTCAGGGACGGGTATTTCCTGTTTGCATCGAAATCCGGCGGTTACTGGCACTCAGAGGATCTGGTCCGTTGGGAATTCATTGAAACCGATGAGATCTCGGTGGAAGAATATGCTCCGACCGCCATCGCCCTGGGGGATACGGTGTATTTTCTGGCTTCCTCGGGCGAAAAAAGCACCATTTATAAAACGGCAGATCCGTTAAGCGGGAAATGGAGTGTGGCCCGGGAAGAACTGGAGACACCCGTCTGGGACCCTGCCTTTTTTCTCGACGACGATAAACGGCTTTACCTATACTGGGGATGTTCGAATGTCAACCCCATCTATGGCATTGAGCTGGATTATAAAAATAATTTTTCGTTTATCGGGAAACCAAAGGAGTTGATAAGGTCCGATCCCGGCCGGCACGGATGGGAAGTGCCCGGCGATTATAACACCCTGTCGGGACAGAAGCCCTGGATCGAAGGCGCCTGGGTGAATAAGCACAAGGGCAGATATTACCTGCAATATGCCGGACCGGGGACCGAATATAAAAGCTACTCCGATGGTGTTTACGTTGC
>CAYMJH010000343.1:0-3061 GCA_964390385.1 uncultured Bacteroidales bacterium
AAAGGACAGATCCTCACCGAAGGTTATTCTACCCGCAACGGTGAACTGGCATTGGGCCGCAACCTGATGGTGGCTTTCATGCCCTGGAAAGGGTACAATTTTGAGGATGCCATCGTGATCTCCGAGAGAGTGGTAAGGGAAGATCTTTTCACCTCCATACACATCGACGAATACATGCTCGAGGTGCGGGATACGAAAAGAGGCCTTGAAGAACTCACTGCCGACATTCCCAACGTAAGTGAAGAAGCCACACGGAACCTGGATGAAAACGGGTTGATCAGGATCGGCGCCGAGGTGAACCCGGGTGATATCCTCATCGGCAAAATCACCCCTAAAGGTGAATCGGATCCTTCGCCCGAGGAAAAACTGCTGCGGGCCATCTTCGGAGACAAAGCCGGTGATGTGAAGGATGCCTCACTTAAGGCACCCCCATCGCTGCAGGGTGTGGTGATCGACAAGAAACTCTTCTCGAGATCCATCAAGGACAAGAAGCTGAAATCATCCACAAAGCCTATCCTCGACAAGATCGAAGAGGAATTCGAAAGGAACACCAACGAGCTGAAAGCAAAACTCATCGATAAGCTCTTTATCCTGGTGAACGGCAAGACATCACAGGGTGTTAAAGACTATTACAACGTGGATGTCATCGCCAAGGGTGCCAAATTCACCCAGAAAGTGATGCAGGATATTGACTATATGCAGATCAATCCCAACAAGTGGACCACGGATAAAGAAAAGAATGAGCAGATCAAGTTGCTGATCCATAACTATATCATCAAATACAAGGAAGTTGATGCCATCTACAAGCGTAAGAAATACAGCATCACCATCGGCGATGAGCTGCCGGCAGGAATTGTTCAGCTGGCCAAGGTATACGTAGCCCAGAAGCGCAAGGTAAGGGTGGGCGACAAGATGGCCGGCCGGCACGGAAACAAGGGCATTATTTCGAGGATCGTCCGGCTGGAGGATATGCCGTTTCTTGAAGACGGTACCCCGGTTGACATTGTGCTCAACCCACTGGGCGTTCCTTCGCGAATGAACCTGGGGCAGATCTACGAGACCGTGCTGGGATGGGCCGGACTTAAACTGGGCGTGAAATTCTCCTCTCCCATTTTCGACGGCGCCACCATCCAGCAGATTACCGAATATACCGACAAAGCAAGCCTCCCTAAATACGGGAAGACCTTCCTGTTTGACGGAGGTACCGGTGAACGTTTTGACCAGCCTGCCACGGTTGGCGTTATCTACATGCTGAAGCTGGGCCATATGGTCGATGACAAAATGCACGCCCGCAGCATCGGACCTTATTCACTGATTACGCAACAGCCGCTTGGAGGCAAGGCCCAGTTCGGCGGTCAGCGTTTCGGCGAAATGGAGGTCTGGGCACTGGAAGCATTCGGAGCCGCCCATATCCTGCAGGAGATCCTGACCATCAAGTCAGACGACGTCATAGGCAGGGCCAAAGCCTATGAATCGATCGTCAAGGGTGAACCCCTGCCCCCGGCAGGAATCCCTGAATCCCTGAATGTACTGTTGCATGAACTCAGGGGACTTGGTTTAAGCATTAACCTGGTTTAAAATCAAAAAGCATTACAAGGTTTCTTAATCCGAAAAAATAATAATACACTATATGTCATTCAGAAGGGACAACAAAGCCAAGGCTAATTTCACCAAGATCGCCATCAGTCTTGCTTCACCCGAAGAAATACTGGAACGTTCCAGCGGTGAAGTACTGAAACCTGAAACCATCAATTACCGCACCTATAAACCGGAGCGCGACGGATTGTTTTGTGAAAGGATCTTCGGACCCGTGAAGGATTATGAATGTCATTGCGGAAAATACAAAAGGATCCGTTATAAAGGGATCGTATGTGACCGTTGCGGCGTGGAAGTGACCGAAAAAAAGGTCCGCCGCGAACGCATGGGACACATCTCCCTGGTGGTTCCCGTAGCCCATATCTGGTATTTCCGCACACTGCCGAATAAAATCGGCTATTTGCTGGGACTGCCCTCTAAAAAGCTGGATTCGATCATCTACTACGAACGCTACGTGGTTATCAATCCCGGTGTTAAAGCTGCTGACGGAGTTCAGTACCTCGATTTCCTCACCGAGGAGGAATATCTTGATATCCAGGAATCGCTTCCGAAAGAGAATCAGATGCTGGATGACAGTCATCCCGACAAGTTCATGGCCAACATGGGCGCCGAAGCGCTTCACCAGCTGCTGGAAAGGCTTGACCTTGACAGCCTGTCGTATGAGCTCAGGCATAAAGCCAATACCGAGACTTCGCAACAGCGTAAAAATGAAGCGCTCAAGAGACTGCAGGTAGTGGAAGCCTTCCGCGCATCAAAAACCGTTAACCGCGCTGAATGGATGATCATCAAGGTGGTCCCGGTGATACCTCCCGAGCTGAGGCCCCTGGTGCCCCTCGACGGCGGAAGATTTGCCACCTCCGACCTGAATGACCTTTACCGCAGGGTGATTATCCGTAACAACCGCCTTAAAAGGCTGATTGAAATAAAAGCACCTGAGGTCATCCTGAGAAATGAAAAAAGAATGCTGCAGGAAGCCGTTGATTCCCTCTTCGATAACTCACGCAAATCCAATGCCGTCAAAACAGACGCCAACCGGCCGCTGAAATCACTCAGCGACAGCCTGAAGGGAAAACAGGGACGCTTCCGGCAGAACCTGCTGGGCAAACGTGTTGACTATTCGGCGCGTTCGGTGATCGTTGTCGGCCCCGAACTTCAGCTGCATGAGACCGGCCTCCCGAAGGAAATGGCCGCCGAGCTCTACAAGCCTTTTATCATCCGCAAACTGATCGAAAGAGGTATCGTAAAGACCGTAAAATCAGCCAAGAAGATCGTCGACAGAAAGGATCCTGTCGTCTGGGATATCCTTGAGAACGTACTGAAAGGCCACCCGGTTCTTCTCAACCGTGCTCCTACATTGCACAGGCTGGGTATTCAGGCTTTCCAGCCTAAACTTATCGAAGGTAAAGCGATCCAGTTGCACCCGCTGGTATGTACAGCTTTCAACGCCGACTTCGATGGTGACCAG
>CAYMJH010000343.1:3071-3320 GCA_964390385.1 uncultured Bacteroidales bacterium
TACTCGAAGCCCAGATCCTGATGCTGGCATCGCACAATATCCTCAACCCGGCCAACGGTGCTCCCATTTCCGTGCCTTCGCAGGATATGGTGCTCGGGCTTTATTATATGACCAAGGCCGGCAAGAACACTCCGGATCATCCTGTAAAAGGTGAAGGTTTTACTTTTTATTCACCTGAAGAAGTGATCATTGCCCATAACGAGAAAAAAGTTGACCTGCATGCACAGATTAAGGTAAGAATAGAAGAAA
>CAYMJH010000344.1:0-3302 GCA_964390385.1 uncultured Bacteroidales bacterium
TGATGGCCGTTCCGTACAGCACAAAGAATCCGATAAACGTAAGCAGGGCGCCTTCTCTTTTATGGACGGAGGCCTTTACCAGAACAACAAAGGTGAGATAAAGACCCCCCGCGAGAATATACAGCTCATAAATCATCCGATAGCGGCCATATACAGCCTGGGGAGTAAAAAATACGAACAGGGAGATCAGGGTTCCCATTCCCACGATCAGATAAAAGACTGTTTTCGGGAATTCTTTCCGGTAGAGCAGGTAAAGAAAAATGGCAAAGAGAGGGATGGTACCGAAACCCGAGAAATTATCGAGTTTGAAAATCCATTCCCAGCCAATCCCTGGAAAAAGAAAAGTGATGATGCGGTCTCCTGTGCTGATGTTGCGCAGGATCATGACCAGGCACAGCATCCCGAAGTAAAAATTTGACCTGACGCCGGGGCGAAGCCAGTAAGAGATCATGTGTGTCAATCCGATCACCAGGATAATGCCCGTTATGATCAGGTTAAGGACCAGCATGCTTTTGGTCTGGTGAGCAAGCTGGCTGTGCAGGCTGAAAGTAACAGGCTTGACGAGACCGGCTCTTGTATGGTGAAAATTGGAAACCTGGATGATCAGTTCATGCCGCTGCACCGATGTGTCTAAAAAGACCGGCACATCGGCATAGACAAAGCCGGGTTTCGAGCCCTTTTTATCGGTTCCCGGCGTTCCGGCGGTATAGATCAGCCTTCCGTCAAACCATGCCCGGGAGGCTGAAAAGATGTCATACAACCGCAAGGCAAATACATCCTCGCAATAGGGCATTTCAATCAGCAGCCTGTAAGTTCCGTATCCCCGGGTCGGATAGGACGAGTTTTTTTTGCTGGTCCATGAAAGGGGCACAGTTAGGATTGCCGGAACAGGCTTTATTGCCGTCTCTTTAAATGATGACGGGGTAAGCAGGGTATCCCAGTAAAATTCCCACTCACCGGAAAGCTTCACCATGCCTGATCGGTTGAAATCCCAGTTGTTGATCTGAAAGCTTCCTCTTTCAGCCTCAGGTGGGTTTCCGTACAATAAAACGGTATCTGTCAACAGACAGGACAACATTAAAAAAAACGGGATTTCTTTACGCATAAGGTAGCGGTTGGGTTTTTGAAGTATAAATATAGCCAAAAAACCGGATCATGATTAAAAATTTCGACGGCTTCAGAATCACCGTTACCGATAATAATTATAAATTAGCACCCTGCTATTATTAAAAACCAATTTAAAACGTATGAAAATAATCAGATTCCTTCCGTTAATCATGCTGCTGTTTGCCATGGGCTGCAAGCAACAGTCTGCCGTTACCTCCGGCGTACAACAGAAATCTTTTGGAAAACTTGCCGATGGCACGGAAACGACGTTATACACCCTTACCAATGCACAGGGGATGTCGGTGTCGGTGACCAATTATGGCGGCCGGATCACCTCAATCATTGTGCCTGATAAAAATGGCGCCATGGGCGATGTTATCCTTGGCTTTGACAGTGTGGCCGGCTACGTGACCGATAATACTTTTCAGGGCAGTTTGGTAGGCCGTTACGCCAACCGCATCGGCAAAGGGCAGTTTTCAATAGATGGCAAAGCCTATACCCTTGCCTGCAACAACGCCCCCAATCACCTGCACGGAGGTGTAGTGGGTTTTGACCGGAAGATATGGAATGCTAAAGATATTTCAGATTCTGTTCAGGTTGGACTGGAATTGTCCTATATGAGCGTAAACGGCGAAGAGGGATACCCGGGCAATCTTTCTGTTAAGGCTATCTATTCCCTCAGCCATGCATCCAACGAGCTGAAAATTGAGTACTGGGCCGAAACAGATTCTCCCACCGTTGTGAATCTTACCAACCATGCTTATTTTAATCTGTCTGCCGGGGCACAGCCTACCATACTCGATCATTATCTTACCATCCCGGCTGATTCGATCACACCGGTTGACAACACCCTTATTCCCACCGGCATGCTTGCTGCCGTCGAAGGAACACCGTTTGATTTCAGAAAGGCGACAAAGGTAGGACTCAGGATCGGCGATACCCATCAGCAGATGCAATATGGCCTGGGATATGATCATAATTATGCCCTGAACAATAAGGGAGAACTTGCCCTTGCGGCTGAAGTGACTGATAGCCTGTCGGGCAGGGTGATGCAACTGCATACCACGAAGCCCGGTGTTCAGCTTTACAGCGGTAATTTTCTTGACGGGAAATTTATCGGCAAGGGAGGCAAAGCCCATACCTACCGTATGGCTTTGTGCCTTGAACCGCAGCATTTCCCTGATTCCCCCAACAAGCCGCAGTTTGTTTCACCGGTAATCAGGCCGGGTGAAAAGTACCACCAGGTGGATGTATATAAATTTTCCGTGCTGCCCTGAATTCCTGATCTTCATCAATATAACAAAAGCCCCGCCTTTTACGACGGGGCTTTTTTATATTTCAGGTTTTTAGCTGTTTAGCTTTTTAGCGTTTTAGGAATACCTAAACCCCTAAACTGCTAAACACCTAAACCCCTAAATTGCTAGATCCCTGACTGCACGACTACACGACTGCACGACTATTCTTTAAAGGAATATCCTCCTGATGTGCCGGTCCCACAGGTTCTCAAATACCTGTTGTCCTACCAGGTCGGCATTGGCGCGGATGGCTCCGGTATAAGCATTCCCGTATTCAGCCGCAATTTTGTATCCGACATGGATGAGCTGACGGAGATCAGGGTTGAAATCAGGATTCCCCTGAATATGCCTGAGGGTATTGGAAAACTTTTTGGAATCCCATGCATTGACTATTTCCGGTGAAGGAAGACGGGCCGGGTTAATGTCGATCACCGAGGCATAGGGAGCACACAGATCTTCACGCCGCTGGTAAGCTTTGGCATAAATGCCTTTGGCCAGGTCCAGCGCTTCCCCTCCTGCCATGGCCAGTCCGGTTACCTCTTCAAGCCATGTGGTACCGGCTGTTTTGAGATGGATGCCTTTACCATGTTTCCGGATAATCCTTGCCATTTCGGGATAGATACTGAATTTATCACTGCCGGAATGCACGCTCAGTTTCAAGCCCTCGGGCAGTCCGAACTCGCGGCGGGCCCAGGCGATGATCGCCACGTCCTCGTCGAACTCCCGGGCGAACCGGTTCAGGTCGCCCACGTAGTCCACCCCCTTGTTGAATCGCCCGCTAAAGCGCGGGGCGATCGTCTGGGCCGGGATTTCTTCGTCGGCCACGGCGGCCAGGATCAAGAGCAGTTCCACGGGCGTTTGGGGCGAGTCGGTCTCGTCCATCGACACTTCGGTCACGAA
>CAYMJH010000345.1:0-3289 GCA_964390385.1 uncultured Bacteroidales bacterium
TGCCGGTTATATTGGCACCTGAGGCTGAAAAGAACTGGTTGAATCTTTCCCTGGATCCTGAAAACACGCGATTTTTCAAACCTTTTCCGGAGCACCTCATGTTTGCGGAAAAGCTCAAGTGAATAATTTTAATCTCAACTATATGAACTTTCTTAAAATAATATTGCTGTTTATTCCGGTTGTACTTTTATTAAGCAACTGCGAACCAAAAGAGTCTGATCCTGACTACAAGGAATTCGAATACAATTTTCACACCGGCACCGACGACTGGGAAGTTTTGTTTTCGGACTACCCGCAGGGACAGGAGGAGTTTTATGAACTGGATTATAAATGGAGCAAGTTGCCCATGCCTCTTGACACCAATTTTGGTTCTGTAATGATATCCGGAAACAACCACAGCGATGACCTGTTGAGTTGTATGTTCAAGCAAGTCACGGGCTTGATTCCCAATGCCATCTACGACGTTACCTTTACGCTGTTCATTGCATCCAATGTGGCCAAAAACAGTATTGGCGCAGGAGGCTCGCCCGACCTCGCTATAGGTGTGGGAGGACTGGATACCATTCCTTCCAGCTTCATTGATAATGAAGGTTATTACCGGCCTTCCTTTGAAGTAGAGCTACAGAGCGGGCTTTCAAATGAAAATATGCAGGTTGTTGGAACGCTGGGGGTAACTGAAACCACTACCCAATATGCTCCGATAACCCGTACCAATGGCGGAAACCCGTTTAAAATAACATCCAATGCCGATGGCGAATGTTACCTGATGATCGGTTGGGATTCCGGGTTTGAAGGGATTACTACCATTTATATCAAATCCATATTTATTACAATGGAGTTTGTTTCAAAACCATAGAAACAGCTATTAGCTATTGGCTCTTAGCCTTTGGCTGTTAGCTATTGGCCATTAGCCGTTGGCTATTAGCCATTAGCCGTTGGCTATTAGCTATTGGCCGTTGGCTGTTAGCTTTTGGCCATTAGCTGTTGGCTGTTGGCCAAAGCCTATAGCCAACAGCCTAAAGCCTATAGCCTATGACACCGGCAAGACAATCTCAAACACCGTATAACCTTCTGTTGATCTGGCAGAGATAGTTCCATGGTGCATTTGAACAATCTGCCGGGATATGCTTAATCCGATGCCCGAACCATTTTCTTTGGTGGTATAAGAGGGCACAAAAATGGATTCCAGAGCCTGCCCGTCAATTCCATTTCCGTTATCATATACCTGAATAACAGTATGGCTTTGTGGTATGTTGTAGGCCTTGATTATGATCTCTCCATGCTGGTGGTTAATTGCCTCCTCGGCATTTTTTACCAGATTGATCAGCACCTGCTTGATCAGCTTTTCATCGGCCGTTAGTTTGAGGTTTTCAGGCAGAATCTCTGTTTTTAGTAAAATGTTGTGTTCCTGAAATTGTTTTGAAAACAGGATCCCGATCTGGTCAATTACTTTCTTCAGGTTAACAATTTCAATTTTCAACACAGGAGTATCTGTCAGGCTTCTGAACCTTTCAACAAAATCTATCAATCCCCTGCTCCGGTCATCAATTACTTCCACGCTCATCAATACGTCATCAACATGCTCATCCGTTAATTCATTCATTTTTTTCCTGGTGCTTCCATTAACAAAGCATCTTTTGATAGCAGTTGTCAGCGTGGTTATCGGTGTTATCGAGTTGATGATCTCGTGCCGCTGGATCCGGATCAGCTTGCGCCAGGCTTCAAGCTCACCAGCTTCCAGTTCAGGTCGGATGTTCTGAAAGCTGATCAGTTGCACCACACGATTGTCAAAAACAATTGATCCGGATTTGATGGCAAGAACACGCTCGTTACCGTTTACCTTAATTTTCACAGGTGAAGAGGACTTTTTTTCGGAAGGAACCAACAATCCGGAAAGCTCGGGGCAGAGCTCCAAAAGTGTATTGATGTGATTCAGGGCATGAATACCCAAAAGTTCGCGTGCAGCCTGATTAAAAATCTCAACTTTACCATCCTGATCAAAAGCAATAATACCGGCATCAACCTGTCTGACAACCGCCTGAAGATAATGAAATTGCCGCTCCCTGTCAATCCTGGCTGTTCGCAGTTTCTCATTGATCTGATCAAGATGAAAGGTCAATCCCCTGAAATTTTTTTCAATCCTTTGCCTTGAGAAAGCAAGTGTGGTATCATTTTCCTGAAGAAAAACCAAAAAATTGGCAAGGTCACGGTTGATCCGGTTATGATAATGAATCAGCAATACCACCTGCAAAACCAGCAATAAAAAAACGAAGAGGCATGTTGCCGGCCGGTTGGTTTGCGTAATCAGCCATACCAGAGCAAAACTGTTGGCAGATATTAGAATAACCCGGATTGCAACAACCAATGAATAGCGAATATTTTTCATGGCTGCAATTTTCTTTTCTTAACCATTATAACGAAATATAGTTTTGGGTTATTGACTATTATAAAGAAATCCCATAGTCCCTGGCTTTTGAATACAATGTGGTTCTTGATATTTCAAGCATTTTTGCTGCCTTGGTAACATTACCATCAAATTTCTCCAGCGCCCTGATGATGGCATTCCTTTCAATTTCCGATAAACTGCCGATTTCCATGTCATTTTCCCGCGCAGCATTAAAGTTTGTATTGCCGGATTTCAGACCAAGATCACCAGGTTTCAGTATGTCGGTGTCACATAGTATCACTGCCTTTTCAATGGTGTGCTTTAACTCTCGGATATTACCCGGCCAGTGATAATCTGCCAGGGTACTGTAGGTGTCTCCGGTCATTTTTAAGGATGGCTTTTCATATTTTGTCGCAAAATGCTTCAAATAGTAATCTGCAAGCCCCGGAATATCCTCTTTTCTTTCCCGCAAAGGCGGAAGTTCAATCTGTATGGTATTGATCCTGAACAACAGGTCCTCCCTGAAAAGATTCTGATGGACAAGTTCAGCCGGATTCTTATTGGTTGCTGAAATAAGCCGGAAGTCAACTTTTACAGGAATGTTTGTACCAAGCCGGGTTATTTCATAGCTCTGCAATACACCAAGCAGCTTGCTTTGAGCCGGCATGGACAGATTACCTATTTCATCCATAAAGAGGGTTCCTCCGGAAGCAGCTTCAAATCTGCCTGTCCGGTCTTCCCTGGCATCAGTGTAGGAGCCTTTCACATGTCCGAACATTTCGCTTTCGAATAAGGTTTCACTGATTGAGCCCATATCCACGGACATAAATATTTCGGAGGCTCGTGCGGATCTTTTATGGATTTCACGGGCTATCACTTCTTTACCCGTTCCGTTTTCTCCCA
>CAYMJH010000346.1:0-3242 GCA_964390385.1 uncultured Bacteroidales bacterium
GAAAAAATAAAATAATCCTCCGCACCCAAAAGTCATTAAAACCGGACTGTAAATTATGAACACCGGGGAAAAGTGAACCGGCATCCCGGCAGCAGTATACCGGCCATGCATCAGGCGGATATTTCCTACCGGTTGAAAAATCAATCCGGCCAACCGGAAAACAGGGCTTTAGGCGGTCAGGCAGATTGCTTTATTTTACATTGCCAGGGAAAAGGGAAATGCCTGTTGTGTCAGGAAATTTTAGGTTTATAATAGGTTCAAAACTCCATCTACCTACTCTTCAAATCTATGACACACCAGGCTTTCTTTTTTTCTGTTAACTGAATGGTGTGTCGATTACTGGCATCGATATACCGCAGTGAATAACCTAAAAAAAAACCTATGAAGAAGATTTTTATGACAGCCTTGTTTACGGCCTTGTGCCTCTCCTTTGTTTCTGCACAGGTGAGAACTGTCAGGGGGGTGGTCACAGGGGCCGAAGATGGTATGCCGCTACCGGGAGTCACCGTCATCGTGAAAGAGACCGGCAGCGGTGTAACCACAAACATGAACGGGCAGTACAGTATTGAAGTACCGCCGGAAGGCCTTGTTCTCCAGTTCAGTTTTGTGGGCATGAAAACTGCTGAGATACCGGTTCAGGGAAGAAGCGAGATTGATGTGACCCTGGAAACCGGGTTGTTGGAGATGGATGAGGTAGTGGTCACAGCCCTTGGAATCAGAAGAGAAAAGAAAGCGTTGAATTACAGTACGCAGTCGGTAACCAATGAAAAGCTGACGGTTGCAGGACAACCTAATGTAACCAATGCCTTACAGGGTAAAGTAGCCGGCGTATCCATAACGCAATCCAGCGGTATGCCGGGTGCTTCCAGTTACATAACCATACGCGGAGCCACTTCGCTGAGCGGAAACAACCAGCCCCTGTATGTAGTGGACGGCATGCCCGTTTATTCCGATGCGATTTACACTGAAGCTGCCACGACTAACAGGGTTTCCAATTCCGATGCTTCATCGCGTGCGATGGATATTAATCCGATGGACATCGAATCCATTGAAGTGCTTAAGGGTCCGGTGGCCTCTGCGTTGTATGGTCTCAAAGCCGGCAACGGAGTCATCCTGATCACAACAAAAAGCGGCAAAGGGTTGAAAGAAACCAAAGGTCTTGTAAGTTATTCCACATCCTATACCACCGATATCGTGACCCGCTATCCGAAACTGCAAAACACTTATGCACAGGGAGCTGACGGTATTTTTCAGCCGGGTACGTCCAGGTCATTCGGACCGAGGATCGAAGATCTGGGTACCTATGTCGACATCTGGGGAAATACCGTGGAAGGCAAGCGATATGATAATGTTTCTCCATTTTTCCGCAACGGACTAACTATGACCCATGACCTGGGATTTACAAAAGCAGGAGATAACTATAATATCTATGCCAGCATGGGTTATACCCATCAAAAAGGGGTGATTCCTGAAACCGGCATGCAACGATATACCGGAAGAATCAATGGTGATTATAAAATCGGCAAGCGATTGTCTGTAGGTGCATCAGCCATGTTTGCCAACATGAACGTTGACAAGATACCCAATGGTTCAAACCTGTCGAATCCGCTATTTACGGTATATTATGCACCCATAAGTTTTGATTTGTGGAACAATCCGTATGCTCACGAAGATGACCCGTACAATCAGTATAATTACCGGGCAGCCATGGATAATCCGCGATGGTCCATGGCCAATAACGATTTTAACGAAGCGAATGACCGTTTGATCGGAAATACGCACTTGGAATACAAGCCCCTGGAGTTTCTGACTATCCGGTATCAGATCGGTATTGATTTTAACATGAATAACCAGAAAGAAGTATATGATCTGGGTTCAGGCGAAACAGGCGGACGTACGAATCCGCCCAGTGGAGGAAAGATCACTGATTTTTCTTATTTTATCAGGAACTGGAATTCAAACCTTACCGTAACCCTGGATAAAAAAATCGGGGATTTTGGTGTAAACCTGGTATTGGGACAGGAAACCGATGACAACTATGCCCGGGAAATAACCATGTATGGTGAAGGATTTTTAATCGGAGGCTATCATAACATGGCCAACAGCGAAAGTCAGCGTCCTTTTGAAAATACATACCAATTGCGTACTGCAGGGGTTTACAGCAGTGCAACACTGTCATATAAATCTGTTATCTTCCTTACGGGTACGGCACGTGAAGACCGGGTTTCCAACCTGGCCAGAGGGAACCGTAATTTCTTCTATCCTTCGGTCGGAGGATCTTTTGTTTTCAGTGAACTGTTGCCTGATTATGCCAATATGCTGACTTTCGGAAAAATAAGAGCCAGTTATGCCATGGTCGGACAGGCCTATGACTCACCGTACGCAACCCGTAATGTTTTTGTGACGTCTTCCACCGGCTATGGGGGATTTCTCCAGGACGGGATTCAATTCCCCTTTAACGGGGCTAACGGATTCAATCATTATTATATCCTCTACAGCGAGGATCTGCGGCCCCAAAACACAAAGACCTTCGAAGTCGGTGCTGACCTAAGATTCCTGCAGGGGAGACTTGGACTGGACTATACATATTTCCATTCCAGTGTGGAAGATCAGATCTTCCAGGTTCCCATATCTCCTTCTTCGGGATATCAGTTTGAGCTCAGAATCGCAGGCGTTCTGAAAAGAGACGGACATGAAGCAACCCTGATTATTGTGCCCGTGAAAACCAAATCGTTCACCTGGACACTGGAGACCAATTTCACCAAATATGTGAACACGGTTGAGGAACTGGCCCCGGGCGTCGAGGATATTTACCTTGGAGGTTTCACCACGCCCAGTATCAGGGCACTTCAGGGCGAAACCTATCCATCCATTTATGGCATAGGGTATGAGAGGAATGAAGATGGCAGGATTGTGGTACTTGATGAACCCGGAAATCCTTTTCATGGAATGCCGCTGGCTACATCGGATGCCATCAAGATTGGAGATGTTCAGCCCGACTTCCTCATCGGATTTAACAGCACCTTAGCTTACAAGGGAATTCAGTTAACGGCCCTGGTGGATTGGAAAAGCGGAGGAGAAATGTATTCGGGGAACAACATGCTGGGTGAGTTGTATGGGGCCACAAAAATAACGGAAGACAGGGAAACCCCTGTTGTTCTGGAGGCAGTTAAAGGATATTACGATGAGAATGGTGAGCTGGTCATTACCGGGGAGAACGACATTGCCATATACCGGGATCA
>CAYMJH010000347.1:0-3166 GCA_964390385.1 uncultured Bacteroidales bacterium
ACCTGTCTATCAGATAATTATTTTTCGGATGTTTCAGTTTTCCGCCGGTTTTCATGAAATATAACCAGTAAACGAACAAAATTAGCAGTTATTATTTTCTTTCCTAAATTCATGCTTAAATTTACGATTAAATCGGATGTTTCTTTGCAGGCAAAGCATAAAACGTGGTGAAAATGGTGAGGAAATCCCCGGCTGACAATACGAAGAAGGCGGATATTAAAGGTACTCCCCGCTATGTTTTTATCGTCAATCCGATATCAGGCAGAAAAAGCAAAAACCGGATAGAGAATTTGATTTCTGCAGCATTCCCCGCCGGTGAAGCGGTAGTGGAGTTAACCAGGGAACCGGGGCATGCCTATGCCATTGCCCGCGATTATGTGGTGAGGGGGACACCGTTTTGCATTGCCGTAGGAGGTGATGGAACGGTAAACGAAGTGGCCTCCGCGCTGGTCGATACCAATGCATCCCTGGGCATTATCCCGGCGGGTTCAGGCAACGGGCTCTCAAAAACCCTGAAAATACCGCGAACCATAAAAGGAGCGCTCCAGGTCATTCAGCATCCTTCCATCCGGATCATTGATGCCGGTACGCTCAATGACCGTTTTTTTTTCAGCACCTGCGGGATCGGTTTTGATGCCCATGTAGGGCATGCATTTGCTCAGCGCAGGAAGCGCGGATTCACGGGATATATCCGTTCCGTGCTGCATCATTTCATGGGGTACAAGCCCAAAAAGTACAAGGTGACCATTGACGGGAAGAAGCTTAAATTCAGGGCGTTTCTGATCACCATTGCCAACTCCGGGCAATACGGCAATAATGTATATATTTCGCCCCGGTCAGAACTCGATGACGGACTGCTCGACGTATGCATTGTTAAACCTTTCCCCAAAGCAGCAGCCTTGCCCCTGGGTGTTAAGCTGATCGGGAAAAAAATCGACCGAAGCCCTTATCTGGAGGTTATCCGCGGCAGGAAGATAAGCCTCAGGGGGCGAAAAAAGAAGCAATATCTTCATTATGATGGTGAACCCCTGGTCGTCAGGGGCAAGATCAAAGTCGGTATCCGACCGGCCGTGCTAAAAGTTATGGTGCCCGGAATGACTGCGTCCAGGCATCGCGGTCTGAGGCTTCCATCCGTGAGCAAACTTAAAAAGCCGCGGCGTCAACAGGCATAATGATCTTCACCCGATTCAACCCTGATTTCACAGGTGTGGTTTTTAAAAGTGCATTGCGGTACAGTCGGCCGTGTATGCAGCGTATAGCCCGAAATCCCGAAATGATTGGTAAAATTAGCAGCACGCTAAGTAAATCTCTCCCCAGAAATGTCATAGTATTAACAAGGAGTTATGGTACACAGGAAAAGTAAAGTTTTCATAGGTTTATTTTTTAGGTTTCCAATGGGTTAGGGGGGCATATTTTGGCCCCCATTTTTTTGTCTGCACACAGGACTTGACTCAGAAAAACATTTTA
Organism: uncultured Bacteroidales bacterium; assembly: GCA_964390385.1. Taxonomy (GTDB): domain Bacteria; phylum Bacteroidota; class Bacteroidia; order Bacteroidales; family UBA10428; genus UBA5072. The sequence goes on from CAYMJH010000347.1 coordinate 1,468, forward strand.
ATGATTTCCGGCCTCAGGTCTTTCTGATCCAGCAATATCAAAAAGTCGATGGTCTTGAATTCCCTGTCAATGGCAGGAGCGCCGCATACTTTGCAGCCATACCGGATATACATGTCCATCAATGCAGGCAGGGTGAGATCGTCTCTCCGGGGCGCAGTCAAATGCGGGTCATAACACCGGAATCCCGGCATGGGCTCTGTGCGGATTTTTGCATGTACATACCCTTGACGTTCAAGGTAATCCATGAAGGTTTTCCCCTCCAGCGGATCCTGGCTTGTAAGGGAGCAGCAGCCGAAAAGAAACCGTTTCTGCCCCAAGGTCATATATTGTGCAATGCCCTTCCAGAGCAGGAAGAGAACCCTGCCATTGCGATGGTCTTTGTCAATGCAGGCCCTTCCCAGTTCCACCGATTTCCGGAGGATTCTCCTGCCCAATGCCTGAAGCCTGAATTCCTTGGCCGAATAAAAGCCTATGCCTTTTTTCGCATCCTCAAAGGTTTGCAGCCTGTAGGTCCCGATGATCCGGTTTGTTGCCTGCTCAATGACAATGAGGTGACTGCATTGACGGTCGAACTCGTCTTCATCGCGCAGGGTATAATAAGAGGAATCAAGTCCTTCGTGAAGTTCAAGGTTAAAAACATGGAAGCGCAGCTTCAGGGCTTCATCGATCTCGATCATGTTTTCCGCCAGCTTCACCGCATACTTTTTATCGGCAATATAAATGAACTTCTTGCGCGAAAGCCTGTAATTGGTATCTGATGCTTTATGGGTCAGTATATTCAGCGGATGTAACGGCATCTTTTTCAACGTTTGGATATGGTCCACCGGATTGTGCAACGAAAGGTACTAAATATTTCATCAATATGGATCCGTCCATTTTTGTGCTTTATCTGCATTTATTTCAATAATTTTATATTTTTTTATGACTACCCTATGCATTTTAGATGTATATTTTAAAATATTATTATTTTTTATTTTTTTTAATACTTTTTTATGGGGGTTAAAATTTTTTTTCTATATTTGTCGCATAAAATCTTTGAATATTTTAAAACCAAAATGAATTCCTATGGCAACAATCCGTTTCAAAGCGCTGGAAGAAGCCTATAACAGGGCACCTGTGAAATATGAAGCACCCTCGGCCTTAATTTCCGATTATTTCGGATGCAAAGTGTTTGACAGGAAGAAGATGCAGAAATACTTGTCAACCGAGGCCTATGCCCATGTAATTGAAGCCATTGAAAAAGGAACCCGTATCGATCGAAAGATTGCAGACCAGGTAGCCTCCGGCATGAAAGCCTGGGCCATCGAGCATGGCGCCGTACGTTATGCCCACTGGTTTCAGCCCCTTACAGAAGGTACGGCTGAAAAGCATGATACCTTCCTTGATTTCGATGAAAGCGGTCAGCCCCTGGAAAGCTTTTCAGGCAAGTTGCTGGTTCAGCAGGAGCCTGATGCTTCAAGTTTCCCCAGCGGCGGTATCAGAAATACTTTTGAGGCCAGGGGATATACTGCCTGGGACCCATCCTCCCCCGCTTTTATTGTTGAAAACACATTGAGTATCCCCACTATATTTGTTTCCTATACCGGAGAAGCGCTGGATAACAAAACGCCGTTGCTCAAGGCCCTTCATGCCGTTGATAAAGCGGCCGTCGAAGTCTGCCAGTATTTTGACAAGGATGTGAACAAGGTGATTGCAACCC
>CAYMJH010000348.1:0-3121 GCA_964390385.1 uncultured Bacteroidales bacterium
AAGTGAACAGTGAAAAACTAAAAGTGAAAAGTGAAATATTTGAGAACAAAGATCATGGATAAAAGATTAAAGTCATTACAAATCACCGAATCATCCAATCAACAAATCAATAAATCAACAAATACTCCATGGCGAAGATCAATCTGACATACGAACAGGCGATGAGCCGCATCGAAGAAATCGTCGGCAAAATAGAAGCCGAGGAACTAAACGTGGATGAACTGGCAAGGCACGTCAAAGAGGCTTCTGAACTGCTTAAATTCTGCAAAGGCAAATTATTTGAGACCGAAGGTGAAATTCAGAAGATACTGAAGGAGATGGAGGAGGAGAAGGAATGAAGAATGGTAAACGGTAAACGGTAATCGGTAACCGGTAATCGGTAACCGGTTCTGAATACTTATTTTCTTGTCACTTGTCACTTGTCACTCGTCACTCGTCCCTGTCACTCGTCACTCGTCACTTTTATTCCCTCCGGGGCATGGCGTAAAAAGTCCTTGATTTTCGTTTTATATCCGCAGCCCTGAAATAGCCCCTTGCGCCATTGGTTATATTTCCGGAAACGTTGGCCGGGGGCCCGTCCCAAGGCGTTCCGCGCCAGAAAGTTTCGAGCATCAGTCCGGTCAGGTATTCATAGTAATCCTTACTGAGCGACTGCATTTCAAGGGTTACCTTCATAGAATCTCCGGTAAACTCGTCTTCAGCTATAAAATGCGTGGTCAGATCGCGGATATACCGGCCATTCACAAATTCATCGGAGGCAAACACCGCCTCATTGAGCGTATCCGAGAGAAGAGTGTCATTAAAATACAGCAAAAACATGTATTGGTCACCCACCGGTTCGGGCTCATAACCGTAAAACAGCAGATCGTAGCCGTAAATTTCAAAACCGGCAAATCCGTGATTATAATTATCCGACTGGGCGATGGAATCAAAATCGGTACAATATTTCATAGGCTCAGAAGCCTCAAATCTTCTTCCGTCGGGCAGGCTGATATGAAGGGTATAGGTTTTCCCGGCTTCACCATACACATCCGGTGGGGTCTGGTATATACCTGGCTGTGTTTCTGCAAAATGCACGGTTTTCTCTCCGTCGGTCAGGGTAAGGTTTGCCCCTGTAACCATGTCGCGCGGGGGCTTCTTAAAAAAGTCAGCGGTCCAGGACAAAACCACCTGGTGAGCCATGGTGTCACTGGTGATCTGACCTTCGACCACCAGTGTCTTTTGGCTGTCTCCTTCAAACTGGATATCCATGATCTCCTCACATCCCGAAAGGATGAGGATTAAAACCACCAGACCCGAAACAGCTCTCTTCATCATGTATATATCAGAATTTTACATTGAAAGTCAGGGTTGGAATAATGGGAAACAGATAAAGTTTTACCACTTCGATATCGGATCCCGCCGGTATGTTGTTTCCCTGCTCCCGATACAGGCTCTTATCCCTGAAATACACGGCAAATGCATTATGCCGGTTGTAAACATTATAAACCGAAAGATTCAGATTGCTTTCCCAGCGCCAGATCCTGAAATTCCAGTTAAAAGAAAAATCCAGGCGATGATAGGTTGTGCCGGGAATCCTTACTCCTCCGCGTTCTGAATAATTGGGGATCCAAATATTGCCGTAATAATAGCCTTTGGCAGGAACGGTAACAGGATTGGCAGAAGAATAAACCCAGTTCACTGCAGCATCGAAACGCCGGCTGATCTCATACTGGATCACCACGGAAACATTGTTGGGCTTATCATAGGGCGGCGGATATTCTTTACCAAGATTGATCTCCGGTATTTGCCTGCGGGTGCGGATATAGGCATAACTGATCCAGCCGTTCAGTTTGCCGCTTTCCTTTCTTATCATGAATTCCACACCATAGGAACGGGTGGTTCCAATCCTCAGTTCACCTTCGAGATAGGTGTTGGGGACAAGTTGGGCATGATCTTTAAAATCGATGGAGTTCGACATTTTCTTATAAAATACTTCAACCGATGTCTCAACGGTATTTTTAAGGAAATTCCTGAAATATCCCAGGGCGACCTGATCTGCCAACTGGGGTTTTACGTTGGGGCCGCTCATAAACCACATATCCAGCGGGAAGGTAGCCGTGGAATTCGAGGCCAGGTGAAGGTACTGGGCCATGCGGTTGTATCCCGCTTTTAACGAGCTTTTTTCACCCAGCAGTATCCTGACGCCCAGCCTTGGTTCGAGGTTGCCGTATGTATTGAAAATGTTTCCCCTTCCGTACAACAGGGTATCATTTACATTGTAGAAGTTGTCATAACCATAAACCGTGGCCGTACCGATATTGCTCAGCATGGAATACCGCAGGCCATACTGGAACGACAGCCAGGATGCGATTCTTTGTTCATTGCTGATAAAAACGGCGCTTTCAACACCATGGACATCGGGGTAATCAACAGGATTAACATAGCTCTCCTCACCGATCTGTTCAGACACACCGGGGCGGATGGTATGATAAATGACATGAAGGCCAAAATCCAATGTGTTATTCGAATTGATGTAAAAGGTATAATCATTTTTAAGTCCCCTGTCTACGATATGGGACAACCATTTAAAGCCCATGGTACCCTGGGGGACGCCTATATTATAATCGAAATCGCTGTAAATAAGGGTGAGGTTTGAGAAAATTCGCCCGTTGTATGCATGATTCCAGCGCACCGTGCCGGTTGCATTGCCGAAGTTCATCTGAAAGAAATCAGCGAAAACATTGACATCCCTTCCAAAATAGCCGGATATGAAAATCCGGTTGTTATCATTGATAATGTAATTGATCTTGGCATTCAGGTCATAGAAAAAGAATTTGCTGTCTTTTGCTATGGTGTCCCTGGCAAAGGGCAGCATAAGGTCGGCATAGGTCCTGCGGGCGGAAAAAAGAAAGGAGATTTTGTCTTTCAATATGGGACCTTCCAGGGTCAGCCGGCTCGAAATCAATCCGATTCCCGCATTGCCGTGTATTTTATGGGTATTTCCCTCTTTCATCCTGACATCAAGTACAGATGACAACCTGCCCCCGTATTCAGCCGGTATTCCGCCTTTATAGAGCTCGACGTTTTTGATGGCATCGCCGTTGAAAACCGAGAAGAATCCAAAGAGATGGGAAGGATT
>CAYMJH010000349.1:0-3105 GCA_964390385.1 uncultured Bacteroidales bacterium
CAAATCACCAAATCACCAAATAATATATCCCTGAAAATTACTATTTTTAGCACTTCTCAATCCAAATAGCAGGCCTATGAAAAGGACGGGATTTTTGATGGTTTTATCCATTGCTGCATGTATCAATACCCTGGCCCAGGCACCCGAATTTTATAACCGGGTTAACCACCTGGTATGGGTAGTGGAAGACCTGAGGACAGTAAAGAAAAACTGGCAGCAAATGGGATTTGACCAGATCAGGGATGAAGGGGAAGTGACCATTATTTCCAAGTTCTACGGGGAGAATGAAGCCATTAAGGCCAGGATGGCTGTCGGATTCCTCGATGAGGCAACCGTGGTCTGGATACAATCCTCCAGGCGGGGAAGTCCTTTTTCAGAATACATGCGGGCAAGCAAGGAAGGCATATTCGGAATGGTATATGCCATTGACGGGAAGAAGGACCTGAAGGAAGAAGCCCAGCGGCTTAAAGACCTGGACATATCCATCCTGGATAACCTCGAGATCAGGACCAGCCACGGAAAATTGAACTACTATTTCTTTGATACCGGAAAAAAGGGGAAATACACGATAGGCTTGATGCTGACCGATGATGTTGAAAAACTTTTCGATATTGAAAATGACGGTAGCAACCGGTATAATTTGAGATTTTCGCAATATGCTTTTGCCATTCCTGACGAAGCAGCCGTATCGGATTACTGGTATGATTTCGGACTTCCGGAATTCACCGTTACCCATGACTCTTTGTCGGATAAAACTTATTACGGCAACCCCGGCATCTTTGATATTAAACTGGGGTGGCAGCGTCACGGATATATCCCGTTCGAATGGTGCATTCCCTTGCAGGGACCCAGTGTATATGAAGACCACATATTGACACACGGGGCAGGAATGCATCACCTGGCCTTTCAAACCGCGGATATGGATAATGTGCTGGCCGATTATATCCTCAAGGGATTTGTCGTTTCCCAATCCGGAAGCTGGGGTGAAAAAGGCAAACCCGGTTCAGGCCGGTTTGCCTATATTGACCCGAAAGGGCTGGGAGGAATCACCATCGAACTATTATGGAACCACCGGTAGAGACGCAATTCATCGCGCCTCACAATGCATCGCATATCTGTATAACATTCAAAAAAACCAAAAATGACAAAACGTTTATTTGCACCCATCCTGCTGATGTTTTTCTTCACTGGCCTGTTTGACGCAGAAGCCAAACTGATGTTGCGGGAAGTAAGGACCGTGTCAAACGATATCGTGGTGGCCTTTTTTACCAGCGACACTATGGATATCAGTGAATCTGACAGTAGCGATCTGTCGCAGTGGAAACTAAACGGTGAGCCCTGTTCCGCGATTTACCGGTATATTACTAAAGCAGACGCCGCTGATCATCATATTTACCTGAAAACCTCCCCTCTCGCTGAGGGGAACGAATACATGCTGGAAACGCCATATGGCAGCAGGCACTTCACTTTTAACGAACGAAAGATCTTTTGTGAATCGATCAAAACAAACCAGGCCGGTTACAGCGCCCTGGCGAAGCAACGATATGCCATTTTCAGCATATGGCTAGGCACCGGGGGCAGCAGGAAGATCGAAGGACCGATACCCGCTTACGAGGTTTTTGACCAGCGATCGGGACTTACCATTGCCTCAGGCAGGCTCGAGGAATCAGGCAACGATACTTCCTCGGGGGATTATATATATCGCATCGACCTTTCCATGATACCGGAAGGAGGACCATATAAAATTGCCGTCAAAGGATACGGTTGTTCTTATCCCTTCGGTGTGGGCGGAGAATTTATGAAAAAAACAGCCTATGAGATGTTTCGCGGGCAGTTCTACCAGCGTTGCGGATGTCCAATCGACAGTCCCGCCATCCGTAAAAATCCCTGTCACACCCTCGTGTATGATGTTGATGGTCCGATAGGAGAAGCCAATATCGTAGTTCAGGGAACGGAACCGACTTTTGCATGCTATGGCGGTTACCACGATGCCGGCGATGCTGACCGCAGGGCTTATCATATCGCAAACCCCATCATCAACCTGATGATCTACGAGGCTTTCCCCGATTACTTCTTTGACGGGCAATTCGACATCCCTGGAAAATTTGATGAAAACTTCAATATCCTCAGTCGTACCAATGGAATCCCGGATATCATCGACGAGGCGGAATGGGGTACCCTGATCTGGGAATACCTGCAAAACGAGGACGGCAGCATTCATTTCGGCACCGAGACCAGGGGATATCCCGATCCTTTTGCCGTACCGATGGACCAGGACACGAAGAAATACGGGACAGTCAGGGTAGATGACCGTGCTACCTGTCCCGCAGCAGGTCTTTTCCTCCACCTGGCACGACTGGTGAAGCCATGGAAACCTGAACGATCTGCTGCATTGGCCCTGCGGGCTGAAAAAGCCTTCCATGCCGGGTCAGCCAGGATGGCTGATCCTGAAAAACTATATTACTACGTTCAGCATTACCTGCTGACAAGAAACGAAGAGTCTCACCGGAAAATCAAGGAACTTTACCGCTCTGCTGACTCCCTGAAACATAACTTGTTCGTCACCCATGGATATTCTCTCAATGACACGCTGTTCGACAATCCGGCTTATTTTTATTCCTATATCGCCGCTAAAGATATTATTCCTGTTGATAAAGATATAGTCGCTCATTTTATTTCCGTGATCCGGGAAGCTGCCGGGATGAATATCGCGGAACTGAATAAATACGGCTATCCTGTCGGAAATCCATCGGGAAAAGGAGGTTGGGGACACAATGTCAGGCAACCGCAATACGCCTGCGCTCCCCTGCTGATGTGGGGGCTTTCAAAAGAACAGCATTACCTCGATGCAGCCTCCCGGTTGATGGATTATAAGCTCGGACTCAATCCCCTCGGCATAAGCTACGTTACCGGCCTTGGCTTCCACCAGGTTCACAATCCTCATGACCGTGAAAGCGAATATACCAAAAGCCTGGGCTGGGGGCCAAAACCCGGGATCACTGTTTTCGGTCCGGGTGTTGCACCCTGGAGAAGAGGTAATTTACCGGTCCTGCCCAAACTGACCGAACTGGCCAGGGCCAAGGCCGAAGCCGAGGCCGCGAGCCG
>CAYMJH010000350.1:0-3093 GCA_964390385.1 uncultured Bacteroidales bacterium
TTCGATCCTAACGTGCTGGCTATCGCCACAGGCATTGAAGAACACAACAACTATGCCGTCGATTTCATCCGGACCGTCGCATGGATCAAGGAAAACCTGCCCCATGCAAAGGTGAGCGGAGGGATCAGCAATCTTTCGTTTTCCTTCCGCGGGAATCAAAAGATCAGGGAATCCATTCACTCGGTCTTTCTGTACCATGCCATCAAAAACGGCCTGGATATGGGCATCGTCAATCCTTCGATGCTCGGCGTTTACGATGAGATACCGGCCGACCTGCTTGAACGGACGGAGGATGTGGTGTTAAACCGCCGGCCCGATGCAACCGAGAGGCTGATAGCCTTCGCTGAAACGGTAAAGCAATCGGAAAAAAAAGATGAAAAACCTGATGAGTGGAGGAATACGCCGGTAGAAGAACGCCTTAAGCATGCCCTGGTCAGGGGGATCGTCGACTTTGTAAGCGAAGATGTGCTGGAAGCTCGGCAGCACTACCCCAGGGCACTGAATGTAATCGAAGGTCCGCTGATGGACGGCATGTCGGTTGTCGGGGACCTTTTTGGCGCGGGTAAGATGTTCCTGCCCCAGGTGGTGAAAAGCGCACGGGTTATGAAAAAAGCCGTGGCTACCCTTCTTCCCTATATTGAAGCCGAGAAGACGGCGGGAGAGAGCGGGGGAACGGGATCGGCCGGAAAGATCCTGCTGGCTACCGTAAAAGGAGACGTGCACGACATCGGCAAAAACATAGTGGGCGTTGTGCTGGGCTGCAACAACTACGAAGTGATCGACATGGGCGTAATGGTGCCGACGGAAAAGATCCTGCAGGCTGCCATTGAACATAACGTCGACATCATCGGACTGAGCGGTCTTATCACCCCCTCCCTTGAGATTATGGTAGAGGCAGCCCGTCAGTTTCAGAAAAACGGATTCACCCGACCCCTGCTCATCGGCGGGGCTACCACTTCCAAAGTTCATACCGCCGTTAAAATTGAGCCTCACTACCAGGCTCCGGTCATCCATGTAAAAGATGCTTCCAAATGCGTGGGGGTGATCAATAGTCTGCTGTCAGCCGATCTCAGCGGAAATTTCGTGCAGGAGACAAAGAAGGAGTACGAGTCGCTGCGGAAATCCTATTCCGGCGTCAAAGCCCAGACCCGGTACCTTCCTCTTGAAGAAGCCCGCGCAAACCGCCTGCAGATCAACTGGGACAAAACGGGCATTCAGAAACCCGCTTTCACCGGCATCAGGGTCTTTGATGATTTCCCGCTCACGGGAATCCGGCCTTATATCAATTGGGTGTTTTTCTTTATCGTGTGGCAACTGCGTGGTAAATTTCCCGATCTGCTGAATGATCCGAAAATCGGGAAAGAAGCCCGCAGGCTGTTCGAGGACGCCGGCAAACTGCTCGACCGGATCATCAGTGAAAAACTGCTTACCGCCAGGGGCGTCGTCGGCATCTTCCCGGCCAACTCGGTGGGCGACGACATCGAAGTGTATGCCGATGAGTCGGGCAAAAAGGTGATCGCCCGTTTTTTCAACCTCAGAAACCAGGAGATGAAAACAGACGGAGCTCCGAATCTATGCCTCTCTGATTTCATTGCGCCCAGGTCAACCGGGATCCGCGATTACCTGGGAGCCTTTGCCGTCACCGCCGGCCTGGGAATTGAAAAGCTGCTGGAACAGTTTGAAAAAAACCTTGACGACTATCACGGAATCATGGCCAAAGCACTGGCTGACAGATTGGCTGAAGCATTCACCGAATGGACACACGAAAAGGTGAGGCGGGAATTATGGGGTTATGCACCCGGAGAATCACTGGCATTGAATGACATGTTCCTTGAACGTTACCAGGGCATCAGGCCGGCACACGGATACCCTGCCTGCCCCGACCATACTGAAAAAGAGACACTCTTCACCCTGCTGAACGCGCAAAAGAATACCGGTATCACTTTAACCGACAGTTTTTCCATGCACCCTGCTGCTTCGGTGAGCGGTCTGCTTTTCGCCCACCCGGCTTCGCGGTATTTCTTTGTGGGCAATATATCCAAAGACCAGGCCGAAGATTATGCCTTGCGCAGGAAAGTTCCGCTTGAAACAGTGGAAAGCTGGCTGCCGGTGAATCTGAATTATAAATGAGGTTTGAAGATTTGAAAATTTGACAGTTTGAAGATTCAAAGATGAAAATCACTGAACTTTTTAACCGGAAGGAAAAAACATTTTCCTTTGAATTCTTTCCCCCGGGAGATGAAATATCAGCGGTGGATTTCGGCATCAATGTCGGCCGGCTGCTCAGGCTCGATCCTTCTTTTGTTACGGTAACCTATGGCGCGGGAGGATCTACACAGGAAAGGACTTTCGCCCTGGTGGATTACCTGCAGAACAAGATCGGACTTGCCACCATGGCACATTATACGTGCGTGAATGCAACACGGGACAAAGTGATAACCGATATGGGCCATCTGAAGAAAACGGGCATCGAAAACCTGATGCTGCTGCGCGGAGATCCCCCAAAGGAACCTGGCGTCCGATTTCCGAACCCGGACTTTCGGCATGCCAGTGACCTTATATCCCTGGTGAAAAAGCTGGACTTCTTTTGTATCGGTGCGGCCGCCTATCCTGAAAAACACCCTGAGACGCCGACCCTGAAAGAAGACCTGGAGCATATGCTGGTAAAATTTGAAGCCGGTGCCGATTTCCTGGTCACGCAATTGTTTTTTGACAACGAAGCCTACTATAAGTATGTTTCGCTGGCACGCAACAAAGGCATTCACTGCCCTATCATCCCGGGCATCATTCCCATCACCAGTTACAGGCAGATCCGGAAATTTATCGATATGACAGGGGCAAGTGTGCCGGCCGCACTGGCTGAAAAGATAGAGCAGGGCAAAGACAATCCCGAAAAGGTTTACCAGGCCGGACTTGACTTTGCCGTCAAACAATGCATTGACCTCCTGGAATGGGGAGCTCCCGGCATCCATTTTTATACTCTCAATAAATCAAGGGCAACGATAGACATTTTCGAAACGCTGCCGAAACGACTGAAGAACTGAAATAGTCTGCTGGTCTTCAGGTCTTCAGGTCTTCAGGTCTTCAGGTCTT
>CAYMJH010000351.1:0-3040 GCA_964390385.1 uncultured Bacteroidales bacterium
TTATTCATATTATGTTATAAGTTAATTAGTTAACGAGGAACGTCATTGTAAGAAATCCTTTCTTCATATTCTTTGCGAGAAATCCTCGTTCATCACACCGGCAACGATATCTCCATCACCGTTCCTTTTCCCTGAACGGAACCCGCCCTGATGGTCCCCCCGTGCAGCTGAACGATCTGCCTGCACAGGCTTAATCCAATGCCCATTCCCTTTTCCTTGGTTGAAAAAGAGGGGACGAAAACCGATTCGATATCTTCAGGCGCAATCCCGGTACCGTTGTCGGCAACCTGTATGATCACGTTTTCGTTCCTGCCGCTGAAGGCCCTGAAGGTAATCTCGCCGCCGGCATTATGGATCGCTTCGATGGCATTTTTCACCAGGTTGATCAATACCTGTTCAAGGAGTTTTTCATCGGCTGTAATCACCATGCGTTTCTCTTCGGTGTCAATCTCAAGTTTTATGTCGCGTTCGGTGAGTTCCCTTGAAAAGAGAACAGCTATGCGATCCGTCACTTTGCTGAGATCAAAGGTGGTTATCTTTAGTTCAGGCACGGTGGTGAGGTTTTTAAAACGCTCCATAAAGTCGATCAGTCCTTTCCCCCTTTCTTCAATGGTCTCAACACTCATGGCGATATCATCGATATCCTCCCCGGTGATTTCAGCCAGACTCTTCCTCACCTTGCCCCTGTTCAATCGCCTGCGGATCGCAGTAGTCAGTGTTGTCACCGGGGTGATGGAATTGATAATCTCATGCCGCTGTATCCTGATGAGCTTGCGCCAGGCATCCAGTTCTCCGGCCTCCAGCTCGGCCTTGATGTTTTGAAAACTTACCAGGCTTAGCGCAGTGTCTTCAAACTTCAGCAGGCTGCTTTTTATGGCAAGGATCAGAAAACCGTTGCCCTTGTTCACCCTGACCGGGGAGGGGTGCACCCTGCGGGGCTGAAAATAACCGGCCAGTTCAGGATAACGGTTTGTCAGCACGGACACATGCCTGATGGAATGTAAATCAAGCAAATCCCTGGCGGCCCTGTTCTGTAAAACTACGCGGCCCTCCTGATCGCAGGCTATGATAGCCATGCTCACCTGTTCAACGATTGCCTGCATGGTTTGCACCTGTCTTTCCCTGTCAATCCTTGCTTCCTGCAGCTTCTGGCTGATCCTGTCGAGATGGTTGGCCAGTCCCCTGAAACTTCTTTCGATCCGCTGCCTTGAAAAGGCCAGCGTGGTATCATTTTCCTGCAGGAATATCAGGAAATTGGCCAGGTCACGGTTGATACGGTTCAGGTAAGCGATCAGGCTGATGACCTGGAGCACCAGCAGAACCAGGAAGAAGAGCGTTGTGGCAGGCCTGCCGGTTTGCGTGGTAAACCAGATCAGCACAAAGCTGTTGAGGCTGATCAGGATCACCCTGATCACCACTACGACATAATAAAGGCTGTTTTTCATATATTTTGTATCAAACCCTATTTCCCCTGGTGTTCATCATTTCATCAGACGCGATAAATCACGTCTCTACCATCTGATATTTCCATCTACCTTGCCCCTCATCCCTAATTTCCCCACACCCGCACAACTTGTCACTTGTCACTCGTCACTTGTCACTATCTTGTCCCTATATTCCATACTCCCTCATCTTCGCATACAACGTCGTCCTCGATATGTCCAAAATCCTGGCTGCCTGCGATATATTGCCGCGGCATTTCTTCAGCGCCTTTTGGATAGCCGCCTGTTCGATGTCGGAGAGACTTGACAGCGCCCTTTCTTCCTGTCCCGGCATGATCCTTTCCTTAAGCGCAAAATCCCCTGGTCTTAAGACATTGGAATCACACAGGATCACCGCCTTTTCCATGGTATGTTTCAGTTCCCTTATATTCCCGGCCCATGAATAATACGTTAGGGCCTCATAGGCCGCCTGGTTCATCTTTAAAAGAGGTTTCCCGTACTTCGCGGCATACTGCGAAAGAAAGAAATCGGCCAGACCGTGGATGTCTTCCTTCCGTTCCCGTAAGGGGGGCAATTCAATCTGTATCGTATTGATCCTGAACAACAGGTCTTCACGGAAAAGCCCCAGCCGCACGAGTTCCTCCGGGACCTTATTGGTGGCTGAGATCAGGCGGATGTCGACGGGAACGGATTTGTTGGATCCCAGCCGGGTAATTTCCCGGTTTTGGATGGCACCTAATAATTTACCCTGGGCCGGCAGGGAGAGATTCGAGATCTCATCCATGAAAAGCGTTCCGCCCGACGCCGTCTCAAACCGGCCTGCCCGGTCCTCTCTTGCATCGGTGAAAGAACCTTTGAGGTGACCGAACATCTCACTTTCAAAAAGGGTCTCACTGATAGAACCCATGTCAACCGCGAGGAATATCTCAGAAGACCGGCCTGACCTCCGGTGGATTTCCCTGGCAATTCCCTCTTTGCCGGTACCGTTTTCGCCTACGATCAGGATGTTGGCGTCGGTTTGCGCCACTTTTTCAATGGTTCGGTAAATCTCTTCCATGCATTTTGAGGTGCCCCTGAACATCCGGTATTGCTTCCCGATATCTTCATTCATCTGAATTTGCCTGCCCTGGAGCCGCTGCACCTCCATCCCCGTATTTCTGAGCCTGATGGCATTTTTAAGGGTAATTATAAGCTTTTCCGCTTCCCAGGGCTTGGCGATGAAATCCGTGGCTCCTTCTTTGATGGCCCGCACCGCCAGGTTAATATCCCCGTATGCGGTAATCATGATCACCACGGCCAGCGGATCACGCTTCAGGATCTCCGAGAGCCAGAACAACCCTTCATTCCCCGTACTGTCACCTGCCCTGAAATTCATATCCAGCAGGATGATGTCGAAATTGCTTTCATACATCAGGGCCGGAAGCTGGTTGGGATTCTTCACCAGGACGATTTCCTCGAATTCAGGCTTCAGCAGCAGTTGCAGGGAATTCAGGATCTGTACGTTATCATCCACGATCAGGATTTTACCGGTCTTTTTTACCATCTGTTGTTTCATTTCCAATAAAAATAAGAAATTGTTCAACAATTGAACAAATGTT
>CAYMJH010000352.1:0-3028 GCA_964390385.1 uncultured Bacteroidales bacterium
TTTCATCGATTTGCGGGCCACACTCACCATGCCCCAGCGGCACCCTTCCGTTACCTGCACCATGATACCGGAATGCTCATTCACGGCTATGGCCTCGCCCCCGGCCCGCATCGACCTGAAGATGATCCACTCCCCGTCGGCAGTCCAGGGATTATGCGTCGGATAGATTTTTCGGTCACCGGCAGGGGTGCTGGTAAGGAAAACCAGTTCGGTGCCGGTCACCGGATCGGTTATGACCTTCCTCTCTGAGGGAAAACACCTGCCGATCTGTGCCCGGGATGACAAAGCCGGGATCAGGACAAAGATCAGCAACGGGACAAGGGACTTTATTATCCTTTTCATGTCTTGATTCAATTCCTAAACCCTTTCATCCAAATGAACCGGGACCGGAACGTTCAAAAAATTCATGATTCGTTCGTTGAACGCTTTTTCTCCCCCATCGAGGAAGCTTACCCGGATGGGAAGATAATAGAGGTATTTATCCGCAACCTGCCATTCACCCTTCAATTCCCTGAATTTTACGGCGTCTTTTGCGGTAGTGATGATGATCCTTGAAGACTGCGGCAGTTCATTGAATTTTTGTTCAATAAACAGGATATCAGCCGTTGTGTAGGTATGATGATCCTTATAGTTCAACATAGCCAAATGCGAAGCACGGACAGATAAATAATCCTGCAGCGGCTTTGCATCAGCAATGCCGGTGACCATAAGGATGGCAGGATTGTTATGCTTACCGGGCTGCAGGAACAGTCTTCCCGCATCCGGATTGAAAACCGGAACCGGATCATCATAATGATAAAAGGTGAAAAACACCGGTTGCCGATGCCACAGGCGCAACCTTCTGACGAATTCCTGCCGTTGTTCTTCCTTTATCCCGGGAGGGCATTTGGAAACGATTACCATCTCGGCCCGGTTGATGTTGCGCTTACTTTCCCGGAGGTTTCCCAGGGGGAGAAGGAAATCCTTAAAAACAGGCCGGTTATAATCCACGAGTACGATCGATAATCCGGGATTGACACGACGGTGCTGAAAAGCATCGTCCAGCATAATGACCCTCAGCTCAGGAAACAGAAGGGTGAGCCTGTTGATGCCATGAACCCTTTTGCGGTCTGCCGCTACTATGATTTCCGGGAACCTTTTTTTGATCTGCAGCAATTCATCACCGGTATCTTCCACCATTGATCCTTCATCCGCAAGCTGAAATCCACGGGACTTTCTTTTATAGCCGCGGCTTAAGACAGCCGTTCTATAACGGTTACCTAACAGTGCGGCCAGGTATTCGACATGGGGAGTTTTGCCGGTCCCCCCCACTGTTATGTTGCCGACGGATATAACAGGCAGTTTAAAGCTCATGGATTTCAATACTCCAAGGTCGAAGAGGAGATTACGAAAAAAAACGACGGTACCGTAAATTAACGATAAAGGGAATAGGATAACCGCGAAGTACAACCGCTTGTTACGCATGGATCAATAGATCTCAAACGCAAAAGGCAACCTGGCCATTATGCCACGCGCACCAAGCACAGACCGAAGGTGATGATAATATTTGTACCCCGGGCCCAGTTCCTTTTGTAACCTGCCCATGTTGGTCTCACCCATGAGTTCACTGATGATTTGTTCAAGCGGATCCTTGAGCTTGGGAAGCTCGACGATCCTGTAATGCTCAAGGCCGGCTCTTTCAGCAGCTATCTCAACTGCCCTTGTCAAACCACCCATTTCATCTACCAGTCCGATTTCCTTTGCGTTGATCCCGCTCCATATGCGGCCTTCGCCAATACGGTCAACCGCAGCCCATTCCATACTCCTTCCTTCGGCAACATGCGACACAAAGGTTGTGTAGATATCGTCGATCATCAGCTGCATGACCTTTTTTTCTTCCGCATCCATAGGTCGGAACACCGAGCCAAAATCGGAATGCCGGTTGGTATTGACCACATCGGCCGAGATGCCCAGTCTGTTGTTGAACAGATCCTTGGCATTCAACAGGACGCCGAAAACCCCGATCGACCCCGTGAGGGTGTTAGGATTGGCCAGGATGGTATCGGCAGCGGCAAGTACATAATATCCGCCCGATCCTGCAACATCACCCATGGAGGCAATGACAGGCTTAATCCTGCGGGCAAGGTCAACCTCACGCCAGATCACCTCTGAGGCAAGAGCGCTGCCCCCGCCTGAATTCACCCTGAAGACTATGGCTTTGATAGAAGAATCCTCGCGGGCTTCCCGTATGGTGCGTGACATGTTTTCAGAATAGATGTTCCCGTCATTGCCGTTCCCTTCCATGATATCCCCGGAAGCATAAATAACGGCAATCTTGCTCTTCACCAGGCCTTTCTGTTGTCTTGGCTTGGGAGCTTTAAGGTATTGGTTGTGGCTCACCAGATTAAGCTTGCGGGTATTTTTTACTTTTGATAAGCCGGTCAACACCTCCAGCACCTGGTCTTTGTAAACAACACTGTCAATCATGCCGGCATTGTATGCCTCGGAGGAAGAGCTAAGCGCAAGATTGTCGGCAAAGGCATTGATCTTTTCGGCCGGTATCCCTCTTCGCAGGGAAACATCTTCAACCATCTGTTTCCAGATGGATCCGGCAAAAACCGATATCTGTTCCCGGTTCTCCTGGCTCATTTTCTCATTGATCAAAGGTTCAACGGCGCTTTTAAATTTTCCGTGACGGATGACCTGCGGTTCCACATCGAGTTTTTCAAGGGCCTTTTTAAAGAACAGAACTTCAACGCTGAGCCCGCTGAAATCAATATTTCCCAGTGGATTTATAAAGACCTCATCGGAAGCTGAAGCGAGGTAATAAGCGCCCTGGGAATAGTAATCGCTGTAGCTGACAACAAATTTCCCCGTTTTTCTGAAATCGAGCAACGCGTTGCGGATTTCCTGCAGTGTGGCAACGCCGCACTGCAATGAAGAAGTCTGAAGGTAAATACCGCAAATGTTGGTGTCCTTTGATGCCTTGCTGATGTTGTTGAGCAGGTCGTTAAGCCCGATCTGGTTCATCACCCCGATATTTCCCAAT
>CAYMJH010000353.1:0-3026 GCA_964390385.1 uncultured Bacteroidales bacterium
TGGTCACCGGGATGGAAGCCTGTTAAGACTGAGCTTGACAGTTATGAATGCCGGCATGGCATGAATTACACTGTTATTAAAGGCTCGAAAAACGGACTTACCGCCGAAGTGCTTTTTTTTGTGCCGCTGAAGACCTGGGCTGAAGTTCAAAAACTGACTCTTTCCAATGATTCAAAGGAGACAAAAAGAATCAAAATCTTCTCATTCGTTGAATGGTGCCTTTGGAATGCCGCCACCGATATGGAGAACTTCCAGCGCAATTTTTCCACCGGCGAAGTGGAGATTGAGGGTTCCGTAATCTATCATAAAACCGAATACAAGGAACGCCGCGATCATTATGCCTATTATGCTGTGAATGTTCCTGTTCAGGGCTATGACACCGACCGTGAATCCTTTCTCGGACTCTACAATGGCTTTGATGAACCCCGCGTGGTTGCCGCCGGGAAGCCTGCCATGTCCGTTGCCCACGGTTGGTCGCCGATAGCCTCTCATTACCTCGAGATAGCATTGAAGCCGGGTGAAAAGAAAGACCTGGTGTTTGTGCTGGGATATGTTGAGAACAAAGAAGAGGAAAAGTGGGAATCGAAAGGCGTCATTAACAAGTCCAGGGCCCGGGCCACCCTTGCCCGTTTTGATACGGCGGAAAAGGTTGACGCTGCGTTGGCTGAGCTTCGCAGATACTGGGATGACCTTTTAAGCGTATATTCCGTGAAATCGGGAGATGAGAAACTCGACCGCATGGTGAATATTTGGAACCAGTACCAGTGTATGATCACTTTTTGTTTCTCGCGCTCCGCTTCATTTTTTGAATCAGGAATAGGCCGTGGCATGGGTTTCCGGGATTCAAACCAGGACCTGGCAGGATTCGTGCACCAGATCCCTGAACGCGCCCGCGAAAGGATTATCGATATAGCCTCCACCCAGTTTCCCGACGGAGGTTGTTATCACCAATACCAGCCCCTGACCAAGCGGGGCAACAATGATATCGGCGGTGGCTTCAATGACGACCCGATGTGGCTGATCTTCGGCACGGTCAACTATATCAAGGAGACAGGCGACTTTGGAATACTCGATGAGATGGTACCCTTTGACAACGACATGTCAGTTGCCCGCACCCTGTTTGACCATCTGACAGTTTCTTTTGATCATGTCATCCACCATCTTGGGCCACACAAACTGCCCCTGATAGGCCGTGCGGACTGGAACGACTGCCTTAACCTTAACTGCTTCTCCAACGATCCGAACGAATCGTTCCAGACCACGGAAAACAAAACAGAAGGCTCAAAAGCTGAGTCATTGATGATAGCCGGGCTGTTTGTCATCTGCGGACGAGATTATGCTGAGCTCTGCAAACAGCTGGGCAGGGATGAGGAGGCTGCCCGTGCCCTTCAGCATGTCAACGACATGGTTGAAGCGGTAAAAAAGCATGGATGGGACGGGGAATGGTTTATCCGCGCTTATGATTATTACGGGCGAAAAATCGGCAGCCGGGAGAACGAAGAAGGGAAAATTTTCATTGAATCAAACGGCTGGTGCACGATGGCTGGCATAGGCAAAGAAGAAGGAATGTGCACCAAAGCCCTCGATTCGGTGAAGCAATACCTCGATTGTGAACACGGCATTGTGTTAAATAACCCGGCCTTCACACGGTATTATATAGAATACGGCGAAATCTCATCCTACCCGGCAGGCTATAAGGAGAATGCCGGTATTTTCTGCCACAACAATCCCTGGATAATGATCGGGGAAACGATCGTCGGACGCGGTAATGAAGCATGGGAATATTTCAGGAAAATATGCCCCTCCTACCTTGAAGATATCAGCGAATTGCACAAGACAGAGCCTTATGTCTACGCCCAGATGATAGCCGGCAAAGACGCCTTCAGGCCTGGCGAGGCAAAGAATTCATGGCTGACCGGGACGGCAGCCTGGAATTTTTACACCATCAGCCAGTATATACTGGGCATTCAGCCGTGGTATGACAGGCTGGTGATCGATCCCTGCATTCCGGGATCGTGGAAGGAATTCACCGTTCAAAGAAAATTCCGGGGAGCTGATTTCACCATCGTGGTAAAGAACCCGGATGGCGTCTGCCGCGGTGTCAGAAGTCTGATGGTGGACGGAAAGAAGGTGGAAGGGAATGCCATTCCGCTGCAGGCTAAAGGGACGAGGCATACGGTGGAAGTGATTTTGGGGAATAGTGACAAGTGACGAGTGACAAGTGACAAGCAATACAAGAACAAAGATCAAAGATCAAAGAACAAAGACTAAATACAACTGACAACTGACAACCGACAACCCTCAAAACCCTCACAACCTTCACAACTGCCAACCCACACCCACACAACTCGTCACTTGTCACTCGTCACTTGTCACTCACAGAGTAGCTAAATATTGCAAATACTTTTGGATAATAGATTAGATGATTAAATGAGAAGAAAATGAATCACGTAGTCACTTTCGGTGAGATCATGCTTCGGCTTAGCACGCCAGGGTTTGAGCGTTTTGTCCAGGCCAGCCGTTTTGATATCAATTTTGGGGGCGGCGAGGCCAATGTAGCGGTCTCCCTTGCCAATTACGGCATCCCGGTTGAATATGTCACGCGCCTGCCAAAGAACGATATCGGCCAGGCAGCTTCCATGATGTTGCGCAAATACGGCGTCGGCACGGACTATATCATGTGGGGCGGGGAACGCATGGGAATTTACTTCCTGGAAACCGGCGCTGTGAACCGAGCCAGCAAAGTGATCTATGACCGCGCCCATGCTTCCATCTCCACCATTGAGCCCGGCATGGTCGACTGGGACAAGGTATTTGAATCGGCCGGCTGGTTTCACTGGACCGGCATTACACCGGCCATTTCCGAAAGCACGGCCCGGGTATGCCTCGATGCCATCAGGGCAGCCAACAAGAAAGGGATAACTGTTTCGACCGACCTGAACTATCGCAAGAACTTATGGAGATACGGGAAAAAGGCTTCTGAGATAATGCCTGAACTCGTTTCGGGATGCGACATCATTTTGGGA
>CAYMJH010000354.1:0-3013 GCA_964390385.1 uncultured Bacteroidales bacterium
AAAGTATACAGACCTGCTTGTTTTACAGTAATCCGCTCCTTTCCAGTAAAGGCCTGATGGAGGGTTCCTGCCCCCTGAAACGCTTGTATAGCACCATCGGATGTTCTGTGCCTCCCTTTGACAAAATATGGTCACGGAATGACCGGGCCACCGACCTGTTGAATATTCCGTTCTGTTTGAACACTGAAAAAGCATCGGCATCCAGCACTTCAGCCCACTTATATCCGTAATATCCGGCCGCATAGCCTCCTCCAAAGATATGATGAAATCCGGTGCTGAGACTGCATCCCTCTACCGGAGGAAAAAGCTCTGTTAGCGCCATAGCCGTTTTTTCCAGGTCAACCACTGAATCCCCGTAAGGCATCGTAAGCGAATGCCATGCCATGTCATTGAATCCGAAACTCAGCTGACGTACAAAGGCATACCCGTTGTTGAAATTACGGCTTCGGATAATATTGTCCAGCATTTCGTCCGGTATTTTTTCACCGGTCTTATAATGCACAGCCACCTGGTCAAGCCATTCCTTCTCTTCGCCCCAGTTCTCCATGATCTGGGACGGAAGCTCGACAAAATCACGATACACATTCGTCCCCGAAAGACTCCAGTAACTGCATTCGCTCATGATACTGTGCAAAGCATGCCCGAATTCATGAAGGAAGGTCCTTAATTCATCATAGGTCAGCAATGACGGTTCCGTGTCCGTTGGCTTGGTAAAGTTGAACACAAGTGAAACATGAGGCCTGTTGTCGCGGTTGTCATATTTGTGCTGTTCGAGGTAATTGGTCATCCACGCCCCGCCCTGCTTGCCTTCACGCGGGAAATAATCGAGGTAAAGCAAGGCCATGAAGCGCCCGTCCTCACCGGTGATCTCATAAGTTCTTACATCAGGGTGATAAACGGGTAATCCTTCCGTTGCCTTAATGTTCAGACCGTACAATTGATTAACCAGATCAAAAATCCCTTTTTCAACATTTTCAAGCCTGAAATACGGCTTTGTCATCTCATCGCTGATAGTGAACTTCTCTCTTCTTAACTTTTCGGCATAGTACGACCAGTCCCATCGCTGTATTATAAATCCGGCACCGGGCTTCCCGGCATATTCCTGTATATCGAGATACTCCCGGCGGGCTGCCGGCATTGAGGCTTCCAGTATTTCATTCAGGAACCGGGTCACCTTCTCGGGGCTCTCAGCCATGCGGTTTTCAAGTACATACCGGGCATAAGTGTCATAGCCGAGCAGGTTCGCCATCTTCAGCCGCAATGCGGCAATGCGCTTAACGATCCATTGATTGTCCTTATCATCGCCGTGAAAGCACCTGGAACTATAAGCCCTGTATATTTTTTCACGCAATTCGCGGTTATTGGCATACTTCAAAAAAGCTATATAACTGGGAGCTTTCAGGGTAAAAATCCAGCCCGGCAGGTTTCTGCTTTTAGCTTCCAGCGCAGCAGCCTCCCGAACAAAACCGGGCAGACCGGAAAGATCTTCTTCCCTCGTCAGATGCAGTTGATAGGCATTGGTTTCATCCAGCAGGTTTTCTTCAAACTTCAGGCTGAGCGTTGAAAGCTCACGGGTCGTTTCCCGGAACTCCATTTTGGCATCGGGATCAAGATTGGCGCCATTCCTGACAAAGCTTTTATGGGTTTCTTCCAGCAACTTGTTTTGCTCAACAGAGTATGATCCTGTCTTTCTTTGTTCGTAAACAGTCTTTACCTTCCTGAATAATGCCTCATTTAAGGTAATATCATTATAGAATTCTGATAACAGGGGAGAAATATCCTGTGCTGTCTTCTGAATCTCCTTGCTGGTCTCTGCTGCATTGATATTGAAAAAAACCAGTTCCAGGCGCTTCAGCTGCAACAGGCTGATCTCCAATGCTTCAATGGTATTTCCGAAATCCGGGACCGAAGGATCAGCTATGATTTCGTCAATCTTCCTGCGTGATTCTTCCAAAACATGCCTGAATGCAGGCATATAATCATCCTTGCTGATCATGTCAAAGGCAACTGCCTGATACGAACCTGTGTACGTTATCATAAAAGATTATCCTCTTCATTTTTGCGGCTCGAAAATACAAACAATAATCACTAATTCTTTTAAATTTGCCACCTAAAATTGAGCGGTATGCGGATAATCATCAGGATCTGACGGACAGAGGCGGCCATCCTGAAACTGAAAAAACCTAACAATACAGAATCTATGAAAAGATCTCATCTTCTCTTATTGTCATTGTGCAGTGGCCTTTTGCTGGCAACAGCCTGGTATGAATGGGGGCACGGCCTGTTGCTGATGATCGCACTGGTTCCCCTGCTTTTTGTGGAGGACCGCCTGGCAAAAAATGCCGGTGAAAACAAGTCCGTCGTTGCCTTCCTGTACGCTTTCCCGGCATTTCTGGCATTTAATGCCCTCACCACATGGTGGATCTTTAACGCAACCGCCGTAGGCGTGATCCTGGCCATCCTGGTCAACACCCTCATGTCATCCCTGGTTTTCTGGGCCTTTCATTTTACGAAAAGAAAGCTGGGCGGCCCCCTTGGCTATTTTGCCCTTATCGTATACTGGATTGCCTGGGAATATCAGTATTTCAACGCTGAAATAAACTGGCCATGGCTCACGCTAGGCCATGGTTTCAATTACAACATCAGGCTGATCCAGTGGTATGAATACACCGGTGTGCTGGGAGGGTCTGTGTGGATCATGACCATCAATGTTCTTGTTTTTAATACGCTTCGGCAGTATATGTCAGGGACAAGGGGCAGAACCATATTTTCATCGGCCGCGCTGATTGTTCTTCTGATCATAAGCCCTGTAGCCATTTCCCTGGTAAGGTTTAATACCTATGTTGAAAAACCCGATCCTGTCGATATCGTGGTAATCCAACCGAATATCGACCCCTACCAGAAGTTTGTGGCCATTCCCAGCATGGAACAAACAGCCATCCAGCTTGGCGAAGCGGCCCGGGTATCCGACAACGCGGTTGATTATTTTGTTGCACCCGAGACCTCCATCAAC
>CAYMJH010000355.1:0-2945 GCA_964390385.1 uncultured Bacteroidales bacterium
CAGTGATATTGTTTTTCGGAGGCATGATTGCATTGGCCCTGCTGATAGGCCTTTCATTGGTGATGATGTACCGGACTCACCTTATCCATAACCGGAGAACGGAAGAAATGAGCCGTTCTGAGGAAATCATTAAAGACAATACGCAAATTGACCGGGCCGGAATTTTTATCCAGTGCAATCATTCGGTTACAGAAGCCTGTGCCAATGTTGCCGATATTTATGAAAGGGTCATTGACGGATGGATCGGGGAAAGGCGGAAGAAACTGAAAAATGCCTGGCAGGATACGAGGAAATTCAGGGATGACATGCATGAAAAGCAGGCGAACATTTATTATACCATCAAAAAACTCCAGGTTGAAGAATCGGTTGAGGGAGGCCATCATTATGTTAAGGTGGTGGAACAGCTGAGGGATATCGCGGAATTTTTAAATTATATCTGCCAGCCGATTTACAAGCATGTCGACAACAATCATGCGCCGCTGAAATCCCATCAGATCAGCAATATTAAGGAGTTCGCCGGCGGATTTCTTTCTTTCCTTGATATGATCAAAAAGGCTGTTTCAGGAAGGGAATCCGATCCTAACAAGGTCATCACTACATCGCATCAGCTGCTTGAACTGCTGGTAAAATTGAAAAAAGAACATCTGAAGATGATCAAATCAGGTCAGACCAGCACCAAGATCAGCATGCTGTACATGGACGTTCTGGCTGAAAGCCGGAACCTTGTCATAGGAGCCAGGATACTTTACGAAGATGCCATGACCTTTGCCGAGTATTCAAGAAAGGCCATGAAGATCGAACCGGAGGTATTCGGGGATTGAAATAAAATACAGTAGCTGGTCTTTTCACCTTTTCACTTTTCGTTTTTCGTTTTTCACTGTTTACCGATTACCGATTACCGTTTACCTTTTAATGCCTGCCCTCTGCAACACATTTCTCAATCCCCTGCCAAAGCTTATCGGCCGTTTTTTCCCAGGTGAATTTCTGCCGCTGGATCCTGGAACGATCGATTAGCCCGGTGCGAAGTCCCGGATCACGGTAAACCTTGAGCATGGCATTCTTGATCGATTCAACGGACTGGGGATTGACATACAGTACCGCATTTCCTCCGACTTCAGGCATGGATGAGGTTTCCGACGTGATAATGGGAGTGTCGCAATACATGGCCTCCAGGATGGGAATGCCGAATCCTTCGAAATGCGATGCATATACCAGGGCCAAAGCTGAGCCCATGATCCTGTGAAGGCTCTCGTCATCCACACGGCCGGTGAAAATGATCTCTTCCCTGAAAGCTGAATTTTCATAAGCCTTCTGCATGTCATCCGTCCACCATTTACGGCTGCCAACCACCAGTAGCTTAACATTGGAACTCACGCTCTGTTTGAACTGCTTAAAGGCGCGGATCAGATTGGTCAGGTTTTTTCTGGGATGAATAAGGCCGGTGAACAGAAAATATGGACAATTCCCTGTATACTTCTTCATGGTTTCATGTTGAACCGTTTCATCCACCGGTGTGAAAATATCATTGGCTCCGTTATATACCACGTCTATCCGTGATCCGTCATAACGGAACCGCGAAATGATATCGTTGCGGGTATACTCTGATACCGTTGCTATCCTGCAGGCTTTGTGCACAAATCGCGGAAAAAAATAGGTATAATACATCAGGATGTGCCTGGGCAGAAACTCCGGAAAATGAAAAAAATTGAGATCATGGATGACCGCCATGGAACGGGTTTTTGAGCGCAACGACAGCCAGCCGTCGGGAGACAGAAACAAATCAGCCTTGCTCTTTTTTAAAACGGGGGGAACACCCCATTCAAAAAAGGCATACCACAATACCGGATGCCTGGCCTGAGGGAAGGTGACCACCGGGGTGATGTTGCGGGAAAAAATAAATTCCGGGGAGTAGGGCCTGTCAAAGATAAACACAAACCTGTGCTCAGGATGCTTTTGTGTTATGATGCGGAGGGTCTCGCAGGAAAAGCGCCCGATCCCTTCCAGTTTGTCCTGTAACAAAAGTCTTGTGTTGACGGCAATGATCATGCGGCTGAATCATGGTTTGGAGAGAATAAAGATAATAGAATATAGATCAAAGATCAAAGAATTTAGAAGTTAGAAGTTAGAAGTTAGAAGTTAGAAGTTAGAATTTAGAAGTTAGAAGTTAGAAGTTAGAAGTATTGACCAATCACCCCTCCTCCTCCCGGGGTACCGGGATACGGAGGGCAAAGCAAATCACCAAATCGATAAATACTTCATAGGTGTTCCGGCCGCAGCAGGTCGCTGAAGGTTTTGACGGGATTGAAGGTTGAGATCGGAACTTCCACGAAAACAGTGATCCAGTCTGACATCGATCCGTTCCATAATCCGGGTAATTCCAGCGCTTTCAGCGCCCTGCCATTTTTAAATTTCCTGCTGATAAAGCCGGTATTGGGATCACGGTATCGTATAAGATCAAATTTTTTACCTTTATAATCACGGATGGAACAAATCAGGTCAACCGGGTTAAAATGCGAAGCACTGGATAAAATCGCTTCCTGTTCCGGATCATGATGGTCAACCTGGGATGATTCGACGATCTGGAGCGAAACGGAACCGTCAGGATTGACAGCCCAGAAAGGGCCCCCTCCCGGCTCTCCCACATTGCTCACCATACCGCATATCCTGATGGGCCTGTTTAGTTTGCTGAACAGGATCTGTCCTGCCTTATCAGCATGGGCAAGCTGTTTAGGACTGATGGTGGTGCAAAGATCCTCACGGATGAACATCCGTATTTCCTGCAGTAATTTTTCATCCGGCTCTTTGTTTTTTTCAAGCTGCCTGAGATAGCCAAAGATCCTTTCCCGGTATGTCAGAAGCATTCCGGCAAGGGCTTTTTTATACAGGATGGTATCAGCTTTCAGCCGGTCGGGAACAATGTTATCAATATTCTTGATAAAAACGAT
>CAYMJH010000356.1:0-2940 GCA_964390385.1 uncultured Bacteroidales bacterium
TTAAAGAGGGTCCCCGAAAGATAGATGCGCGCCCGGTTGACGAAAAACTGGTTGTTCTCCGGGTGGTCGCTGTTATAAAAGCGCATGTCCGCATCCACCCTCCCCCCGATTTTTAAACTGAAGTTCTTATCCGGCGTCTCCAGGTAAAAGCCGTTCTTGTAACCCACGTCGGGCATCTTTTCTTCACGGCTTTTAACATCCGCCACCACCTTCTTCTGCTCCGCTATTATTTGCTTCTGTTCCTCAATTACTTTTTTCTCCGCTCCCAGCTCACTTTTTAAATCCTGGTACTGCTGCCCGTTGATGATGCCCTTTTCCTGCAGAATATCCAGGAGCTTATCAACGGTGGTTTTGGGTGCCTCTTCCCCGCGCACGGGAGCTGAGAAAAACAAAATCAGCCCGGCAACCACAATCAAAACCCTACTTCTCCTCATGCTGCCCATAGCAATCCCTCCCCTTTTAAATAAACACTATTAGAAGATGATCCATAGTAGCCATGCTCTGTTAATCTCATATTAATACTGTGTTAATTCTCTGTTAATTAGTTGAGTGCAGTTGCTGACAAGTGCTTATGCAGCCATGCACTGAATCCTGCCATGGAGGGCGCCGCATACGACACGGTCTTTGGTTTTGATAACCATAAGCGGCGATACCCTGATGATTTCAGCCTCCTCGTTTTCAAATCGCACCTTCTGCCCGGCATGGTGATGATTGCTCAGTCTCTCAAGGTTGCCCGGCAGAACACGCAAAATGCATTTTTCTGTTGCTGATGGTGACATACATTCTCCTTGCAATGGGTTGGTGAACATTGAGAACCACTCTGGATTGCTCAAAATGTACACCCTGAGTGTTAAGGGGATATAAATGAGATGTTAATTGTTGATTAAGAATTGAAATTTAAATGGGGTTTACAGGGAGGGAGATGGAAAAGGTGGTGCCCCGGGAGGGGACGCTCTGTACGTCGATGGTGCCGTTGTGCAGAAGGATGATGTGCTTCACAATGGAGAGTCCCAGTCCGGTTCCGCCAAGCCGTTTTGAACGGGACTTGTCCACCACATAGAATCGCTCGAAAATGCGCGACAGATGCTCCTCGGGAATGCCAATACCGGTATCGCTCACGGTAATGACAATATCGCCGTTCCGGTTCTTTAACGAAAGGGTAACTGTGCCGCGTTCGGTATACTTAATGGCATTGTCAATCAAGTTTATAAGCGCCTGTTCCAGTTTAAAAGAGTCTGCCGTAATGGAGGATATATCGGGTTCAATGTTCCATGTCCAGAAAAGTCCCTTCTCTATCATCCGAGGTTCAAAGAGCAGGCTGATACGGCGTATCAGCGCTTCCGGATTCACCTCTTCAAATGTGAGAACCGTTTCCCGCTCTTCCAGCTCCGAGAGGGTCAGCAGGTCATTGACGATGTTGACCAGCCTGTCGGTATGCCGTTTAATGATCTCCACATAATGCTTATTGGTGCCCTCCACCGATTCCTCCAGCGTCTCCACAAATCCCTTGATGGCGGTGAGAGGCGTACGCAGCTCATGCGAGACATTGACGACAAAATCTTTTTTCATCGTCTCAACCCGCTTCATTTCAGTTATATCAGAGAGGATGACCACCGTTTCCCCGCGCTCAGCCAGGAAGCTGATACTGCATAATAAAACCGTGTCATGCAGCGAAAGCTCTTCAGCGCGATAGCTTGCCTTTTCGTCCTGAACTTTCTTAATGAGCTCGGTGAAGCGGGGCATTCTGACCACTTCCCAATAATACTTTCCTTCCAGGCTGCTGTTCTGCACTAGTTTTTTGAAGCTGTCGTTACAGAGGGTAATCTTCCCTTTACTGTCAAAAACCAGCAACCCCTCCTGAATAGAGGCAATGATGCTGTGTAATTGGTCCCTCTGGTCTGTCAGCCGGGTGAACAGTTTATGTATCTCACCGATCATGTAATTGAAGCTTTGAGCGAGGTCCTGTATCTCTCCCCTGTCCCGGATGATAACCGGTGAGGTAAAATCTCCCGCCGCCAGTCTCCTCGCTGCAAAGCGCAATTCTCCAATCGGCCTCGACAGGCTCCGGCTGAACAGGAAGGCCGCAAACAAAGCCATGAGCGATAGGCCGATCGCACTATAAATAATGATATTTCTTACCCGGGAAAAATGCCGGTTGAAGTCCTCCAGGAATAAGCTTACCCGCAACACACCTTTTATCCTGCCCTCGCCCCGGATGGGCACGGCCACATAAAGCATCTCCTCATTCACGGTTGAGCTGAAGCGAAGAGAAGTCCCCCGTTCGCCCTCCAGCACCTGGAGAATTTCAGGCCTGAAACGGTGATTTTCCATAAGCTTCGGATCTTTTTCTGAATCTGCCACAACCGCTCCGTCACTATTGACAATAGTGATGCGAGTCTTAATGGCCGGCCCCATGCGTTTAACCAGTGTATCCAGCTCGTTAAATTTGTCCTCCGAATAAAGCGGGGTTACACTTGTTAAAAACACGGTGGCAAGATTTTGAAGATTATTCGTATGAATGCTGAGGGAGTAATTGCGGAAAGCGTTAAAGGAGACAAAGAGAATAAGAAGAGAAACAAGCAGGATGATGAAAAGATACGCAGCGAATAGTTTGCCAAACAGTGATTTTATCATTCTTCGAGCTTGTAACCTATGCCGCGGATATTTTTGATGAGCGCTGCCGCGCTTCCCAGCTTTTCCCTGAGATGCCGGATATGCACGTCAATGGTCCTGTCGACGACAGCTTTTTCATCGCCCCAGAGATAATCGAGTATATTATCCCGGGTGAACACATTGCCCTTTCGTGAGGCAAGAAGCTGTAAAATCTTGAATTCGGTTGCGGTGAGATCAACCTTCTTCCCTTTTACGGTTACCTGGTATTTATCCGGATCTATGACGACCCTTCCTGCTATTTCAATTTTTTTGCCTTCTTCTTTCCGT
>CAYMJH010000357.1:0-2902 GCA_964390385.1 uncultured Bacteroidales bacterium
GGGCGGAGATATCACCTATCACGGACCCGGTCAGCTGGTAGGATATCCCATACTCGACCTTGATTCCCTGGGTATGGGCGTGAAGGATTATATTCATAAACTCGAGCAGGCTGTTATTGATACAATTGCACAATTCGGTATGGTTGCCTCACGGATGGAAGGCGCAACCGGCGTATGGCTCGATGCAGACAATTCAGCCCTGGCCAGGAAGATCTGTGCCATCGGGGTCAAGGTAAGCCGTTCGGTTACCCTGCATGGTTTTGCCCTGAATGTCAACACCGACCTGAAGTATTTCAGCTATATCAATCCCTGTGGTTTTATCGACAAAGGGGTGACCTCGCTTGAAAAGGAGCTGGGGAAGCGGCAATCCGTTGAAAAAGTTAAGGATTTGCTGCTGGATGCCATGCAGCAGGTTTTTCAATGGCAAGTCATTATTTAAACAAACATCCCTCAATGTTTGGCAGGATTTTTACGTACCTTTGCGTTTTATAATAAAACAGTTAATTTTTATACTGAGACAGGAGGGTATGACGAAAGCCTGGAAAATAAAGGAAAATGGTCATTACGAGGACATCGACAGGCTTGCGCAGGAATTGAACATCGATCCCATTCTTGCAACCCTGCTGATCCAGCGGGGAATCAATACTTACCAGAAAGCAAAAGCTTTTTTCAGGCCTGATCTGAATGACCTGTATGACCCTTTTCTGATGAATGACATGGAAAAGGCGGTTGCCAGGCTTAAGACTGCCATTGGCAGCGGAGAGAAGATACTGGTTTACGGCGATTATGATGTTGACGGAACCACCTCGGTAGCCATGATGTATTCCTTCCTGAAAAAGTACCATGACAGGATTGACTTTTACATTCCCGACCGGTATTCGGAAGGATATGGTATCTCCTTAAAGGCCGTTGACTATGCCCACAGCACCGCCGTGACGCTCATCATTGCCCTCGATTGCGGCATTAAAGCCATTGAAAAGGTTGCCTATGCAAAGGAAAAGGGAATCGACTTCATCATTTGCGATCATCACACGCCCGATGAAAAGCTCCCGGATGCCGTGGCTGTCCTCGACCCGGAAAGGACTGACTCAACCTATCCCTTTCACTTTCTTTCCGGATGCGGAGTTGGCTTTAAGCTGCTTCAGGCTTATTCCATTAGAAACAAACTGCCCTTTGAAGACCTGATGGAATACCTTGACCTGCTTGCAGTAAGTATTGCTTCCGACATCGTACCGCTGATCGACGAGAACAGGATACTTGCCTATTTTGGTATTTTAAAACTGAATAAGAACCCCAGGGTCGGGCTTAAGGCAATTATAAAGGCCGCCGGGATGGAAGAAAAAACAATCACGGTGGATGATATCGTGTTTAAGATCGGACCTAGGATCAATGCCGCCGGCCGCATTGAATCGGGAAAACAGGCAGTGGACCTGTTGATTTGCGAAACTGATGAGGAAGCCTGCCTTCATTGTGAAAAGATAAGCAGCCATAATCAAACCCGCAGGAATATTGATAAAATCATTACGGAAGAAGCTTTGAAAGAGACCGTTGCCGGCAGCGACCGGTACAAGTATTCAACGGTACTGTTTAATCCTGCCTGGCATAAAGGTGTTGTTGGCATAGTGGCCTCCAGGCTGATCGAGAGCTTCTACCGCCCGACCATCATTTTAACCGAATCCAACGGATTTGCCACCGGTTCGGCCAGGTCGGTTTCCGGTTTTGACCTTTACCAGGCGATCAGCAGCTGTTCTGAACTGCTCGAAAGTTTTGGAGGTCATATGTATGCAGCAGGACTGACCCTGAAGATAGAAAATGTGGCAAAGTTCAGGGATAAATTTGAGCATGTTGTTAAGGAAACCATTACACAGGATCAGATGATCCCCCAGATTGAGATCGATACAGAACTGAATTTCAGGAATGTGACTTCGAAATTCTTCCGGATCCTGAAACAGTTTGAACCCTTCGGACCGGAAAATACCAATCCTGTCTTTTTTGCTGAAAATGTTGCTGACAACGGATCTGCACGCATAGTCGGATCCAGGAAAGAGCATCTTCAGCTCAATCTCATCCAGGAAGATATACCGTTCAATAATTTCAAGGCCATTGCCTTTAACCAGGCGCATCATTATGATAAAATAAAGAAAGTGAACGGCTTTGATATCGCTTTCACGCTGATGGAGGATGCCTTCAGGGGAAATTCCATGCTGCAGCTTAATGTTAAGGATATCAGGATATGAGGAAAGATTTGAAAATTTGAAAGTTTGAAGATTTGAAAATTTAGATGTAATAGTGCTTTCGATCATTCGATTATCCCGTTTCGGCTTGCAGAACCTGCAAGTAAATATAAATCAATATAACAGTCCCGTCCTGTCATGCGAATCGGATTTGATGCCAAAAGGGCTTTTCTGAACAAGAGCGGTCTGGGAAGCTACAGCCGTAATCTGATCAGCGCCTTATCCTCCAGCTTTCCCCATCAGGAATATTTTCTTTATACCCCGGGAACGAATCCGTCCCTTTTCAATCCTTCCTCACCGAATATGCGGCTGCGATTTCCCGAAAACCGGCTTTACCGCAACCTGCCTTCATTATGGCGCAGCTATGCATTGTCGCGACTGCTTGTAAAGGATGGCATTGATATTTATCACGGGCTAAGCCATGAAATACCTTTCCGGTTTCCCTACAGAAAAGTACGGTCGGTGGTGACCATACATGACCTGATCTTCCTCAGGTTCCCTCATCTTTATAAACTCCCTGACCGGAAGATCTATGAACAGAAATTCAGGTATGCCTGCCGGATGACTGATCGTATTATCGCCATCAGTCGTCAGACAGCGAATGACATCGTGGAATATTTTGGAACAGACCGCAGCAGGATAGAGGTGATCCACCAGGGATGTCACCC
>CAYMJH010000358.1:0-2889 GCA_964390385.1 uncultured Bacteroidales bacterium
GGAAAGGTGAAAAAGTGGATTAGTAAAATGACAGGTTACAAATTATCGTTGACCTTTTTATTGGTTCGCTTAAGCCGGCGTGTAAAACTCCTTATATTTTCAATGGTGAGCGCATGCTTTGCAGTACCCCGGATTCCCAACAAATAGGAGTATGGCTGCATGGAAGGAACTTCCCTAAAAATGATCTGTACCATGGCCAGGAAAGGGATAACCACCAGCATCCCGGGCAATCCCCATATAATGGCCCCGGTTATCAGTCCGATTATTACAACGAAAGGATTGATCCTTACATTGTTGCCTACAATATTGGGCGAAAGGATATTGTTTTCAAGCAGGTGGACGATATAAACGAATATCAATACCCGCCATGAATACCGAAGGGAATCTTCAGTGAGCAAAGCAAACAGGAAAGGGATGGCCCCTCCAATGAAATTGCCGAAGTAAGGGATAAAGCTGAAGAAAGCAGAAACGACACCCAGCAACAAAGGATACTGAATGCCGATGAGTAGGTAGCCGGTGGAATTGAAGGCGCAAAGTATCAGCACAACCGTTGTTACACCCAGCATATAGCGGGTCACCACCGTGGAAATCTCCTTCAATATCCTCACCACGATCGGACGGTTGGTCCGTCCCGTGATCTTCAGTATAAAATAGGCGAATTTGGTACGGTAATATAAAAAAAGAAAAATATACACCGGCTGCATAAGGATTTTGAAAATTGTGCCGGTGGTGGCCGAGAATACTGTTTCTGACTGCAATCCCAGGTTCATGATATGGGTGAGTAGAAACTCCTTGAGCCGGTCTCCGGAGATCCCCAGTTCTTCGTTTATATATACCTGAAACTGTTCGATGTGGGCTATCATTTTTTGCCGGAAAAGCGGCAGCTCGTCGGTAAAAAGACTGATTTTCTTAAAAACAAAGACCCCGATGAACACTACAACGACGATGCCGGCAATAATACCCGTAAGAATGGCCAGAATCCTGGGACTGCCTTTCTTTTCAAGGAAATTGACAATCGGGTACAGCAAATAAGACAGCAAAATGCCAAAAGCCAGCGGATAGAGAAAATCCTTCGCCAATATAAGTCCGTATATCAGCAGGATGATGGAAAGCAAAACATAAGTCAGGCGGAAACCGAAAGGATATTTTCGCTTCATCGGTGCGGTTTGATAGTAAAACGGATATAAAACTACAAAAAAAAGGGACAAGGGACAAGGGACGAGGGACCAGTGAAAAACGAAAAGTGAAAAGTGAAAAGTGAAAAGAATGCAGGCTACAGGCTACAGCCTGATGATCTCATCCGATGCCGTCTGCGCATCGATAACCGTAATGGCTGTCATATTCACGATCTCTCTCACCGAGCTGCCCATTTGCAAAACATTGATAGGTTTCCTGATCCCCATGAGAATGGGACCGATGACTTCGGCCCCGGCCAGTTCCTGCATCATTTTATAGGCAATATTGCCGGAATTCAGGTCGGGAAAGATCACGGTATTGACTTCCATATCGGCGAGCTTGGAGAAAGGGAACTTTTCTTTTCTCAATTGCCTGTTGAAGGCAAAATTGGCCTGGATTTCACCGTCGACGATCAGGTCGGGATAATCACGGTGCAGTATTTCAACCGCTTCCCTTACTTTGTTGGGGCTTTCTGTGCGGTTTGACCCGAAATTGGAGTAAGAGAGGAGGGCAATCCGCGGTACCATATTGAATCTTCTGACCTCGTTGGCCGCCAACAGGGTGGTGTCGGCAAGCGCCCTGGCGGAGGGATTGATATTCACTGTAGTATCGGCGAAGAAAAAAGGTCCCTGTTTGGTTGTTATAATGTACATGCCGGCGATATGATGCTGTGTATTGTTCGAACCGATAATCTGCAGGGCCGGGCGGATGGTATTGGCATACTGGGTGGAGAATCCCGAGAGAAAGCCGTCGGCATCGCCGGTTTCCACCATCATAACGCCAAAATAGTTGGCGTCCCTTATCTTTTCATGGGCTTCATCATAGATCATCCCCTTCCGCTTACGCTTTTCGAATAGGATCTGTGCATATCGTTTCCTGCGTTCCTCCTCTTTCGGACTGTGATTGTCAATGATGCTTATTCCGTTCAAATCGAGACTGTATTGATTGGCCAGCCTGCGGATCTCTTCTTCGTTTCCCAGGAGGACCGGCATGGCAATCCCTTCCTGATGCACCAGGAAAGCAGCCTTAAGTACCTTGAAGTTCCCGGCGTTGGCCAAAACAATCCGTTTGGGCTGCCGGCAGGCTTTGATACGGATATCATCCACCAGCTTATTATAGATGCCCATGCGCTTCATGAGTTCTATTTCATAGGCCTTCCAGTCGGTGATCGGTACTCTTGCCACGCCGGTATCCATGGCCGCCTTTGCAACAGCAGGTGCAACACTGGTGATCAGCCTCGGATCGAGGGGTTTCGGAATGATATATTCTCTACCGAAAACCAGGTTGGGAACCTTATAGGCCACGTTCACCGCTTCCGGAACATCCTCCTTGGCCAGCGCTGCCAAGGCATATACCGCAGCAAGCTTCATTTCCTCGTTGATCGTCCT
Organism: uncultured Bacteroidales bacterium; assembly: GCA_964390385.1. Taxonomy (GTDB): domain Bacteria; phylum Bacteroidota; class Bacteroidia; order Bacteroidales; family UBA10428; genus UBA5072. The sequence goes on from CAYMJH010000358.1 coordinate 2,565, forward strand.
GGCTCTCACATCCAGCGCTCCGCGGAAAATAAAGGGAAATCCGAGCACATTGTTAATCTGATTGGGATAGTCAGACCGTCCGGTAGCCATGATCACATCCGGCCTTGCCTCCACTGCTTCGTCATAGGCAATTTCGGGAACGGGGTTGGCCATGGCAAAGACGATGGGATCGGGAGCCATGGTCTTAAGCATTTCCGGCGTCAGTATCTTTCCTACGGAAAGGCCAAGGAAAACATCTGCATCCTTCAGGGTTTCAGCCAGGGAGGAGTATGGGACGTCCTGGGCAAATTCCTGTTTATACTTATTCAGGTCGGTCCTGTTAACG
>CAYMJH010000359.1:0-2886 GCA_964390385.1 uncultured Bacteroidales bacterium
TAAGCCCCTTTTAGGGGCGATTCAAAGCCACCTTCTCAGAAGGTGGATTTTTACTTTCCGATTCCATTGATAAAATATTATACCAGGCTGACCAGCTGGGCATTGATGGTTACCCGGACAGGACTATTTCGTTGCTTGGAAACGAAATCCCCACAGCCTCCGGGTTGAGTTATAAAAGAAATCTTGAAGGTAAAGGATGGATTATTGAGACAGAAGGCCCGCGTATTGATATTTCAGGGAATGGTGTGGTGATTCAACCTGGAGATAATACGCCGTCTTTAAGCGATCATACGTTATTCGACTCCACGACGGCAGGAGACAGCCTGTCACATCTTTTCACCATTTCCAATACCGGCAGTTATAACCTGAATCTCACCGGCAATCCGCTGATTCAGATCAGCGGAACCAATGCACCGGATTTCAGGGTTTCATCCTACCCGGCTTCCATCGTTCATGCGCAGAACGGGACGACTACCTTTGAAATCATGTTTAAACCAACTGCTGCAGGTTCACGCGAAGCAATTGTAACCGTTGAAAATGACGGGGCAGATAACAAAAACCTCTATTACTTCCATATCCGGGGAACCGGAACCGGCACAGCAAATATATCCGAACCGGTACACCCGAACCAGGTTGGGATTTTCCCCAACCCGGGGCATGGGATCTTCCATATTGCAGTTCCGGATTCTTTTTACGATGCTGAAGTCATTGTTTTAAATACTTTGGGCAGGGTGATCCTGGATAAAAAAGCCGGCCATGAAACCATTAACCTGTCTCATTGCAGCAAAGGCATATATTATATTCTTATCAAAAGCGGGCAGGACGTCGTGTGCAGAAAAGTAATTATTGAATGAAATAGAAAGTCCCCTCAGCCTTCCCGGGATTGGTATTCGTGAATACAACAATCGCAAAAAAGAAGCCGGCGAAGGTTGTATATTTGCAGCAACTTTTCAGGAGCATGGACAGGGCAGAACAAAAACGAGGGGCAGAGTCCGGCCGGAAGGCCGGATTGTTCAACGTGCTGCGACCCTACAGGGGTATGGTGGCTGTGCTTACCTTCATGGCCCTGGGAGGGAGCAGCATTAACCTGCTGATCCCGAAAATCATCGCGCAGGCCATTGACGCTTTTTCCGCCGGCCGCTTTGACGCCGGCACCGTGATTGCCGGATTCCTTGCCGCCGCTGCCGCGATATTTGTTTTCACTTTTCTCCAGGGCGTGGTCCAGACCTATACGGCTGAACGGGTCGCCAAAGACCTGCGGACCAGGGTGGCCGATAAGATATCCCGCCAGAGCTATTCCTTCATCCTTGCGGCAAATCCTGCAAAGCTGCTGACCAACATGACCTCGGACATGGACTCGGTCAAGATGTTCGTTGCACAGGCTTTTGTCAACATCATCTCTTCGCTGTTTGTCATTGCCGGTGCCTCGGTGCTGCTGATCATGATCAACCTGAAGTTGGCCCTGGCCGTTCTTTCGATCGTTCCCGTCATTGCCGTGGCTTTTTTTATTGTTTTCACCAAGGTGCGGGTCCTTTTCCGGAAGAGCCGGGAGATCATCGACGCGCTGAACCGGGTCATCAACGAAAGTATCCTGGGATCGGCCCTTATCAGGGTGCTGAATTCCCAACAGCCCGAGAGCCTGAAATTCCTTGAGAAGAACATGGAATCGCGCGACCTGGGCTTATCGATTGTCAGACTTTTCTCCGTCCTCATCCCCGTCATCATGTTTGTGGCTAATCTGGCCGTCGTTACCATCCTGGCTCTCGGGGGGCATTTTGTCGTGAGCGGAAGCCTTACGCTCGGTAATTTTGCCGCATTCAACAGCTACCTGGTCATGCTTATATTCCCGGTGATGATGATCGGCTTCATGAGCAACATCATCGCCTCGGCCACCGCCTCGTACGGAAGGATCGAACAGGTGCTTGACGCGCCGCCCCTGGCAGAGACCGGGACCCTCACGCCTGAGATCAGGGGAGATATTGAGCTGAAGGATGTGACCCTGAGTTATGAGGATAAACCGGTGCTGAAGAACATCTCCCTGTCGGTGGAAGCCGGCAGCAGGACGGCCATCATCGGTCCCACCGCTGCGGGCAAGACGCAGCTGCTCTACCTGCTGATCAACCTGATCCCGCCCGGTTCAGGCCGCGTGGAATTCGACGGTATCGCTATCGGGCAATATGCCAGGGAGGTGTTCCACCGGCAGATCGGCTTCGTATTCCAGGACAGCGTGATCTTCAACCTGAGCCTGAGGGAAAACATTGCCTTCAACGAGGCCGTTACGGAAGAGTCGCTGTGGAAAGCGATTATTACGGCAGAGCTGGCCGACTTCGTTGAATCGCTCCCGGAGAAACTCGACACCGTCGTATCGGAAAGGGGGACCAGCCTGTCGGGCGGGCAGAAGCAGCGGATCATGCTCGCGAGAGCCCTGGCCCTGGATCCGAAAATACTGATCCTCGACGATTTCACCTCGCGGGTCGACCGGAAAACCGAGAACAGGATCCTCTGCAATATCGACAATAATTACCCCGGGCTGACCCTGTTGTCGGTTACGCAGAAAATCGCTCCGGTACGGCATTTTGACCAGATCATCCTGCTGATGGAGGGGGAGATCATAGCCACGGGAAAGCACAAGGACCTCATGGAGCATTCGCCCGAGTATATTCAGATCTACAGTTCACAAAAAAGCACGCATCATTATGAACTATGATCTGAACCGCCTGTCGGAAAACGAAGCCGGAAGGCTCCCGGTGATGGCTTCCCTCCGCAAGCTGATCACCATCATCAGTGGTGAGCGCCGGAACCTGGTCCCCGCTTTCGCCGCCATCTTCGTGAATGCAGGGCTGAGCCTCGCGGGACCTTACCTGGTGGGTTACACCATCGACACCC
>CAYMJH010000360.1:0-2851 GCA_964390385.1 uncultured Bacteroidales bacterium
TTAATCTTGCAATGAATTGCTTTTATTCTTTTCTTATTATTGGCCCTTTGGGCCACTTTTAACTTTTCTTCAGATTTTCGGTAAAAGGCTGGGTTTTCATATTTCTCGCCATCAGAGGTGGTAACAAGGTCTTTAAGACCTAAATCCAACCCGATCTCTTTGTCTCCATGAGCATTATTCTCTTTTTGCTCCACTTGTAAACATACCCACCATTTACCATGTGCATCTTCTACAAAACAACCACCTTTGGCTGTAGAAGGCAACGGGCGGCTATCCGCCCCAAAGAATTTATAAGTGTGTTTGCAATAAGTTACAGAATCAGGAGTAATTTGTCTGGATTGTCTTTCAAAAGGAACCCACCCCAAAGAGCGGTTGGGACGGTCAGACTTACGAAACTTTGGGCATTTATTATGCCTAATTCTAGAATAGACAAACCTTTCACAAACAGCATTAACAGTTTGAGAATGAAGGCCAAGCTGTTTTGAACACCCTTTAACTAATTTTTCAAAATCAAAATGAGTAGGCCACCGACTTACTTGCCCCCTCTTCCACCTTCTTTGAGCTTCTCTCTGAGTTTCTACACAATAATTCCATACTTTATTAACAGAGCGAGCATACGCCGATAATCGGCGCCCTACGCGCTTGCCCTTAAGACGATATTTGTGTGTTAATATCAACATAATAATTTTACATCAATTGACGAAATATGTCAAGATTTGTTTGTCGGTTTTAATTAGACCAGCCTGGCCTCCTCAAGGAAAGTGTCCAAATCATCTGGGCCAAATACTTCAATTATATCAGACAGTTTACTGGCACCTTTAACGGGTTTACCTTCGTCTCCTAGCCCCCGGTCACCGGGGTACCTTACTTCAATGTCAAGATCTATACCACCTGCAGAGATATCAGTAATATAAGTTCTAGCGGCTTCCAGCCCGGCATTAGATGCAGTAAGATAAAAAGATCCTTCAGAAGGCTCATAAGAACCTTTTTCAACTAAGCTAATCTTAAAGCCACTTAAAAGCTCCCAAGGAAATTCAAAGTGTGGGTCTGGTTGTAGCTTGTAGGCACTAATTCTGGTATACTTAATTGGACCAACTTGGTCCTTTTGGCCAAATTTGGCCACAAAGTAACCTACCTGGTCAATATTTGTAATGTCTTCAGTAATAGTTAATGACGGGCAGCCACGGCCTTTAGGAACGTTTGTTTCTGATGTTAACGTAATCCCTGTAATACTAAAAACCTGATTATTATCAAATAGATAAGGCCCTTTAATATCAGATTCTTGAGCTGTTACTGTAGTAACAGTATTGTTACCTTGTGATTTAGTAAAGCCAGGATTAGACACAAATGTGTTACTGGCAGTTATCTTGTGAACCCCATTAACCCCATTACCCCTTGCAATTTCATTGTAAATAGTTACGGAGGTTGCCTGTGAAGCATTCTTTTCTTGATCAAGGGTGTTAAAGTAACTCCCGCCAGCCCTTAGTAAAATAGGATAGTCACCGTCTATAATAGCTCCTGAAGTCCTGTATGAAACAGCTCCTAGCTCTGCTGTAGAGAAGTGCCAGGTCATAGTATCAAGGTCTAGATATTCAACTTTTGTAGATGTAGCTCCGCCAACTACGTAGACTCTATTATTAACCGAATCGTATGAACAGTTACAATAACTATGAGGTTCTAGGGTGTCTGGAATTGGGCTCCAGTAGCCTAATGAAGGATCATATATTTCACATGACGACAGTTCATGCGCGTTTTGGTTGTGCCAAGTTATAATAGGTTCACATGGTTTCCCACCGCAACCACCTACAACCAATATTCGACCATCAGGCAACTTAACCATGCCGAAGGCAAATCTTGTATAAGTCATTTGGCCAGTTTTAACAGTTGCGGTAGCAAAAGTTGTATCAGGAGTTATTAGTTCACATGTGTTTAGAGGTATCCCTATGTTAAATAATGAAAATGAATTGCTGTCAATGGTTCTACGTCCACCGATTACTAATACCTTACCATCATCTAAGGTGATGGCTTTGCATTCTGTCCTTGCTTCTAGCAAAAAATTTTCAGGACTTTTATACCAAAATCCCAGGGAGTTATCATCTGCATATGAAGGATCCCATATTGATACGTAAGTGCTAATAGAGGCATCGGGAAGGATGCCTCCGATAGCCAATGCAAATTCGCCTGTCCATACCAAAGCGCAATCTGCGGGGTAAGGGTCTGGTTCGTATGTAACTTCTGTTAGTCTATTTGTGTCTATAGAATATAAAAATGAATCTATTTGAGTGAAACCCGCTCCAGGCGTTGAATCCGGGCCTAGTGGATACCCGCCTACGATAAGAATTTGATTCCAAAACCTTGGGTGATCAATAACTACAGCAGCGGTTCCAACTCCACTAATGTGGGCGCTAATGTAAGCTTCATCATGGAAATCCCAGGTGTAAGTGTGTGAAATGCCCTGGCTTGTACCTTCTGTAATGCTACTTGGTGTATATACTGAAATTGCATTAATATCAGCATCAGTTTCAATATCTCTTCCGCCAATAACCGCAACGCGACCCTTTAAGTCGGTTACAGTAGTTGCCCCACAGCCTTTATAATAAGTATCGGTAAACGCATGTGTAAACTGGGAAGAATCGGTTTCACCTACTGGGGACCCTGGAGTTGCAGGGGTTCCAGGAGTTACAATATAGTCAGAAGTTGCCGGTAACTTGGGCATAAATCCTGAAATTTCAACATGCCCAGAGGTTTTAGTATAGCCAGATGCAGTAAAAACAGTAGTTCCGTCAGGTAACTTCTCAATAACCGTTGCAGTACCTGTTTCTGGTTCAGAAAGGTAAGCTGCATTACTAGA
>CAYMJH010000361.1:0-2829 GCA_964390385.1 uncultured Bacteroidales bacterium
ATCAGCTCTTTCGAGGTTATTGATGACGTAGCGCACTTTGTTCCTGCCGATGCGCTGGGCATAGTCAACATGGTGCCAGGGTATGGTCACATAATCAAATAAAAGATCAGTGAGCGGATCCACCAGTGCGATGTCGTTTATCGATACATGATTCGTCAGGGGCTTTGTGTTCAGCATAATATAATCGATATGCCACTGGTCGACGTTACTGAGGGCTCCGTACTTGCCTACCACCTCATTCGGAGACATGCTGGTATAATTCCTGAACCTGAACCTGAAGCCGTCTTCATAAAAGCTTTGAGGGACCGTGATTATATTTTGCCGGAATGGTCCGGCCTGGCCTCCTGGTGCTTTCCATGCCCATTTCCATTCGTCGTCCTGCGGGGAAAAGAATTCGAGTACCAATGAATCTTTCGGATCCGGCATTTCGCCTTTGCCTCCGGCCTGGCAGAAAAAGCTCAGCCTGACCACCTCAGCCGAATTCCGGTACGGTGCAAGGTTGAAAGCCACCGAGGTGAGGGTGTCAGAAGGCGTCACCTGGTCATTAACGGCATATACGTTGCCGTATTCGTCAATGGCATCCAGTGTGGCCACACCAACAGACGGGGGCATATCGGGAAAGGATGTGTTGACAAAGGCATAGATATCTGTCCATTTCCCGGGATCAGGATAGACGGTAATCGCTGAGAAATCCTCAAAGAAAGGAAGCTCCAGGCTTGTCAAAGCCCCGGTTGATTTCCTCCGGCTGCCCTTTTCGGCGGCAGCTTTTTTGATCTCCTGGTTTTGCGTCAGACCTATCAGCTGCTGCCCCCTGGCCTCAGAAACCTGGAGGATCAGGATAGCAAAGCTTACGAACAGATTATATATCCAGTAGGTTTTCTTCTTCATCAGTATAAGTTGACAGGGTATCTGCGGCCGGGATCTTTGTTGAATCGAGCGTAATCCATACATCGATGGATGATCCAAGCGGCAAGATGGCACGGGAACCTGTATCAGGCCTCTGTTGGTATATCCAGGCGTTGACACGGTCTTCTTCTTCGTTCACAATGGTGTTATCTGGCAGGATGGCGCCGATTCTCAAAAACCGGTTGACTGCAACAATCCTGGCCGTTTCAAGCTTCAATCCGGTAAGCAAAGGAACGGCTGTCATTTCATCACTCAGTCCTTTTCCCAGCACCAGGTCGACATATGAGCCCTTGCTGATGGAATCACCGGGCAGAATGTCCGTCCCGTTCATTTTTTGCCTTAAAACAAGATTAATGCCGATATCCGGTTCATAGGTCACTTCGCCCACTTTCAGACTGTAAGTTTCAAGTCTGGCAGTAGCCTGTCTGAATGTCAGCGATATGAGGTCGGGCATGGGTACCCTCTCGGGATTCATGGCATTCATGGTGAGGAATATCTTGCGGTGTCTTTTTACCTTAAAGCCCGGTTTAGGATGATGTTCCACAACAACGCCGCGTGCGAAGTCAGTGAGAAATACAGAATCAAACACCACAATCTGCAGTTGTTTTGCTGAAGCGGTGGCGACGGCCTCCTCGAGCGTTAGTCCCCGCATCTCTGGTACCGTGAGTTCTTCATTATGGCGGGTATACAATTTCAGCAGGATAATAATAATGAAGGTGCCGATCACAACGATCAGAAAGGCCAGGATTATATTGCGGAGAAAGATCCGTTGCCTGATATATTGATAGATCTTCCCCATACCATCGATGAATTTGTCGGAACTCATATTGTCTCCAGGATTATATTTAAACGGCAGAACAAATATAAAATTATATTGTGATTATCAGAAATTACCCGCCAAATTGAATTCAAAGGAAGAACTTAAGCAGGAGTATCGCGCTGATGATGTACATAACCGGTGAAATCTGCCGCCATCTTCCGGTAAGGACGAACAACAGAACATAACTCAGCATGCCGACGATGATTCCCTCGGAAATGCTCATGGAAAGCGGCATAATGATCATCGTGAGAAATACGGGAATGGCCTCCGTATAATCTTCCAGATCGATATTGCGGATCGGGCTGGTCATAAAAAGGCCTACAATCACAAGCACCGGTGCGGTGGCAACGCCCGGCACCATATTGAATAAGGGAAAAAGAAACAAAGACAGCAGGAAGAGAAACGCCACAACCAGGGTGGTCAGGCCTGTCCTTCCGCCGGCTGATATGCCTGCCGCGCTTTCGATGTAGGAGGTAACCGTACTGGTCCCCAGCAGGGCTCCTGCGGTTGTGCCGATGGCATCGGCAAGCAAGGCCTGTTTTACCCCGGGCACACGGCCTTTGTCATCGAGCAGCTTTGCCTTGGAGCATACGCCTACCAGGGTCCCTACCGTATCAAACACGTCAACAAAAAGAAAAGTAAAAACTACGGCAATTAAATCGGGTTGGGTAAACGATGTGAAATCAAAGGCAAGAAAGGTCGGACGGATCGTAGGAGGCAAACTGACGGGTGATCCCTGGGGCAGCCGTGTGATCCCCAAAGGAATGCCGATAAGAGTAACGATGACCATCCCCAGGATCAGTGCACCCCTGATACGAAAGATCAGCATGACTCCGGTGAGGATAATGCCTCCAAAGGCCAGCAAGACGGAAGGATCACCTGTGTCGCCCATCTTCAGCAGGGTACTGGCGTCCCCAATGATGATCCCTGCATTTTTAAGGCCGATAAAAGCAATAAATAAGCCGATGCCAACGGAGATGGCAACCTTGAGATTCGCCGGAATGCTGTTGATTATGGCTTCACGGATACGGAAAAAAGACAGGATGATGAACAGCAGTCCCTCTATAAAAACAGCAGTCAGCGCTGGTTCCCATGAATATCCC
>CAYMJH010000362.1:0-2824 GCA_964390385.1 uncultured Bacteroidales bacterium
AGAGAAAAAATGGACAGTATTAACAGGCTGAGCAGGCAGGATCATCAGCTGATGATGAAACTCCTGGGTATTGCCGAGATACGGCCCGGACCTTCGGGAAATCCCAGTGACCCCAATGCGGCCAATACGGATGAGTCAAAGGTGACTCCTTATACCAGCCTGCCTGACCCATTGGTCTTCAGGGATGGAACCGGGGTGAAAACAGCAAAGGATTGGGAAAAGCGCAGGCTGGAGATCCTGGAGGACTTCGACAGGGAAATGTACGGAAGGATGCCGCAAAACACGCCCGGGGTCAAATGGGAAGTCGTCCGTGAACAGGACACCATGAACGGGATTTATCCGGTTAAAATCAGAGATCTTGTCGGGCATGTGGACAATTCTTCCTGGCCTGCGGTTTCTGTTGACATACAGATGTCGCTTACCCTGCCTGCCAACCCTGACGGTCGGGTGCCGGTGATGATTGAATTCGGGTGGATCATGCCGAAGGGGTGGAAAATGCCGGAAGAAAAAGAACCGACATGGAAACAATTGCTGCTGGCACAGGGGTGGGGATATGCCATTCTGGTCCCTGGCAGTTACCAGGCTGATAACGGCGCGGGCCTGAACCAGGGTATCATCGGTTTGATGAATAAGGGGCAGCCACGAAAGCCTGATGAATGGGGCGCCCTGCGGGCATGGGCCTGGGGCGCAGGCAGGGCCGTGGACTATTTTGAGACCTGTAAGGATGTTGATCCTGCATGCATTGGTATTGAAGGACTCTCCCGATACGGGAAAGCTGCACTGGTTGCCATGGCCTATGATCCCCGCATTGCCATTGGCTTTATCGGCTCATCGGGAGCCGGCGGAGCCAAAATACTGCGCCGTAACTTCGGGGAGCAGGTGGAGAATCTTGCCGCATCGGGGGAATATCACTGGTTTGCCCCCAACTTTATCCGGTATGCCGGTCCCCTTACGGCCAACGATCTACCGGTTGACGCCCATGAATTGATTGCCCTGTGTGCACCGAGGCCTGTATTTATAAGCGTCGGTTCTCCCGAGGTGGAAGGCGGATGGGTTGACGCCAAAGGCATGTTCGTGGCTGGCGTGCATGCAGGACCCGTATATGAGCTGCTGGGGAAACGGGGCTTGGGAACGACTGAAATGCCCCCGCAGGAAACAACATTGACGGAAGGGGACATCGCATTCAGGCAGCATGCCGGAGGGCACACGGTAGTTCCTAACTGGCCATATTTCATTCAGTTTGCCGGGCGATATTTCAGGCATCCCGAGGCTGAATCCGGAGGCAAAACTGACTGACAGCGATGTATAGGGGTCGGACCGGGCTCTTATATAGAATATAATTGTTTTCTCCTTTGATCAGGTAAAATAATTCATCCCTGCCGGACAGGCAGGGTTGAATTATTAATTGATTCCTTATTTGATGGATTAAGCTTCTTAATGAATTTTACAGCAATAATATTTTATACAAGAGCCCGGTCCGACCCCTAATACACCCAGGTTAATGAATGGTCACAATCTCATATTGAAATACCTCCTATAGAGACAAGTCACTTAGGACAATTCTTTGCGTGTCCCATTTGATGAGTGTCGTGGCAATATTTTATCGCGATTCGCAATTGATTTTTATAATTAGGTCGTTAAAGATTAATCCAGCTTTCAGCATGTTCTGACACCACTTTCATACATTTGGTCAAAACAGTTTGAACAATAGGGAATTCTGTGATAATTTATGGCTGATAATTTCTATCCGGGCGGAAAAAGTTTCCCTTGAACTCCATGACTCAATGCATGAAAGCTTGCCGCCTGATATGCTGACTATTGATTTTTAGCAAAGCTTATTCTTGAATTAATCAATATGGTTCAAAGACTTTTGTTTTCCTGTTAATGGATTGATACCCTGTTCAGAGGGGGACCTTTAAACCTTCAATAATTGGCTTTTTAAAACTTATCTATATGAAACCACTACTTCTACAATTCACACTGTCTCTTATAGGTATAATTATTAGTAACAGTGTCCAGGTATATGCCCAGTGCTATGAGCTATACGGATTAACCTCGGAAGGTGGGGAATTTAACAATGGGATCATATTTAAAACGGATATAAATGGTAATGAATTAAAGATCTTGTATAGCTTTCCTGTATATGAAGAGGGAATACATCCCGAGGGAAAGCTTTGTGCCGCGAATAATGGTAAATACTATGGAGCGACAAAATTTGGTGGGCATAAAACTTACGGAGTGCTATTCGAATGGGACCCTTCTAATAATACTTATGAAGTAAAATACACATTTGATGGTGATAATGGATCATATCCAAATGGTTCTCTGATCCAGGCAGATAATAACAAACTATACGGTATGACTTCTGCCGGAGGACCCCATGGTGGAGGAGTGCTTTTTGAATGGGATTGTTCTACAAATACCTATACGATAAAGCTTAATTTTAACGCTTCCACCGGAGTTAATCCTTATGGATCATTGGTGAAAGATGACAATGGCAAACTATATGGAAGGACTTGGTACGGAGGATTAAATATCTGGGGTACATTATTTGAGTGGGATCCTTCAACAAATACATATTTAAAACATCTCGATTTTAATCAAGGAGGAGCAGGACATGGTTCTCTGGTTAAGGCAACAAATGGAAAATTCTATGGAACAACCAGTACAATACTATTCGAATGGGATCCGGCAACTAATGTTTATGTTGAGAAGTTCAAATTTAATAAAGAAAATGGAAGAAATCCTATTGGCTCACTTGTAAAAGCTAATAATGCGAATTAAGAGTTGAAATAGGGCGAGTTATTAACATATAAAATACTGA
>CAYMJH010000363.1:0-2801 GCA_964390385.1 uncultured Bacteroidales bacterium
CTGCAAAAAGGCAGGCTTATTTTCCCTGAGACCTATCAATCAAGCAACCTTTTATGCAGCTCAACCATCAGAATAATGTATTGCTCTTGAAACATATGTAACTTGTTTATCCTCAAACGTTATGAAAACAAAATACTTCCCTCCTATCGGTATCGTCCTTGCCCTGGTCTTCCTGCCCTCAGCCAGAAGCCAGTCGACTTTCGATCCTGCCGGCTATATGCAATTTCTGAACGACAACAAAAACCTTACATCAGAACAGCTGTTGGCGGCCTGTCCTCCCAAAACGGTGTATTTCTCCTCGAGGACATATCCGGCAAGCCTTGCCCAAATTCCCTGGTTTGATTCCATTAACCGCATATTTGCCTTGACAGAGACAGAAGAGGAACTGCTGTCCGGCAATTTCTTCATGGTCTCGGAACGGCTCAAATCTGAAACCTGGTTGCAGCCTTTTATCAAGATCTATTCAAATGACCTGCCGTTGTTCATCAGCAGCGATTTTGTACTGCATACCCTGCACAATGCCTATGACGTCATTTTACAGACACTGGAATGGCAATTCCTTGAACCCAATCTCAACCTGCTGCTCAAGGCGTTGTATTCTTCCTACCCATCGCTGTATCAAAAATACAAAGAAGATTCCCGGTTCAGCGAAGCCCTTTCAGATGTCGACCTGTACGTGGCTGCAGCCTATTCCCTGGTGACGGGCGAGACTTATTTGCCACAGCACAGCGGGCGTGAAAAATACGATGAGGTTATGCAGGCAGTCGCCGGTGAACAAATGAAAGAAATGGAATTGTTCACTTATGCTCCGCGGACCCGTAAAATTGATTTCAGCCAGTTCAAACCACGGGGACATTACAACAAGACCATTTATACGCCTTCGGGAGAAATTACCCTGGAAAAATATTTCAGGGCCATGATGTGGCTGGGCCGTATTGACTTCCTGCTGACGGCGCCTCCGGAAAATCCGTGGGAACCAGACTGGACCGTTGACGAGCTTCGCCGAATGAAGCTGGGCGCCGTATTGCTGAATGAATTGCTGGGGTCCTGCGGCCAAAAGGATCTGCTGGACACGCATGAAAGCATCATTGAGTTCCTGGTAGGACCTGCAGACAACCTGACCCCGGAGGAGCTGAACGGACTGACATCTTTTATGCTGAATCACCCGGCTGATTTGTTCGATGAGCTGGTTTATCAGCGGCTGGATGATACCCTGAATGCATCCGATGACTATGGCCAGAAGATCATGTCGAATTTCTTTTTTGTTGACCCTTCTTCAGCCGACCCGGGCAAACTGCCCGTTTCCTTCAGGCTGACGGGACAGAAATTCCTGATCGACTCGTACATTACAAGCGAAGTTGTATATGACAGGATCATCCATAACAACGAAAAGATATATCGCGGCCTGCCCGATCCGCTGGATATTATGTCCGTGCTCGGGAACGAAGATGCCATGGCCCTGATGGAGGAAGAGATGGAAAAATACCATTATGCTTACAAGGTATCATCGCTGAAATATCTCGTCGATGCCTATGATCAAGATTTCTGGCAACAATCGCTCTATAATACCTGGCTTGCAGCCATCAGGGAGCTGAATCCTCCGGAGTCTTCCGAAAACCTCCCCTATTTCATGCAAACCACCGCCTGGCATCACGAAAAGCTGAACACGCAGCTGACATCGTGGGCTGCCCTCCGCCATGACAATATCCTGTACGGAAAACAATCGTATACGGGCGGCACAGGATGCTCATATCCTTATACTTACATAGAACCTTACCCGGAATTCTATGGCAGGCTGCAGCTATTTGCACAAGAGGCATCCGCGTTTTTCAAGAACGTATTTACCGGAACTTCGCTGAGCAGCAATAATTACATTTTCGAATATTACACGCGGTATGCTGAGATCATGGGCATATTCAGGACGATTGCCCTGAAGGAGCTTTCCGCTACGCCACTGAACGAGGATGAAATCACCTTCCTCAAAACCATGATCAACTCCTTCATGGCGTCCGGTCCTTCGGTTTCCGGATGGTTCAATGACTTGTTCTTCGATACTTTCAACGGATATAATCCCGATTTCATTGTAGCAGACATTCATACCCAGCCAACGGACGAATTTGGCAACGTCGTCGGCTACGTATACCACGCAGGAAACGGATATATCAATACCGGCGTTTTCCTTGCCCCGAATCCTGTGAATCCCGGGCAATTGATGGCTTTTGCAGGTCCGGTATCCTCCTTTCATTATGAGGTGACTGACAATTTCTATCGATACACCGACCAGGAATGGGAGGAAAAGTTCATGACAGGCAGTGGCTTACCTAAAAGACCCGATTGGATTGCCTCGTATATTGCCGGCCCTGATGGTGAAAAGCTGCCGGCCGGAAGGCAGCTGAAAGGAACCGTATATGCCGGAACCGGGAATGAGGCTCCCTTGATACCGGATGTCGATTACCTGCTGGCTTTCCCTAACCCGGCCGAAGACAATCTTCACCTGCGGTTTATCCTGAACCATGCCAACCCTGTTACGGTCGAACTTTACAATGCTAATGGCAGCCTGGTCAGCCAGCCATACGCAGGCGAACTGGGCCCCGCGGAGCATGATATCCGGGTAGATCTTGCCGGGATGCAGAAAGGCTTGTATTTAGTAAAGATGAGGGTTGGAGAAGAAACCTTCATTAAGAAAATAATGGTATTATAACACTGAATATCGAACAAAGCCTGTCCCTATCCATCGGGAGAACATCGAATATCGAATATCGAAGATAATGCGCTCTTTGTCTTATCTTCAGCATTCGGCG
>CAYMJH010000364.1:0-2785 GCA_964390385.1 uncultured Bacteroidales bacterium
GGACCTGTCTGCCGAATACAGGCAGGCGTTTGAACCTGTATGGGGTCCACCCCCCAACCCCCCGCCAGCTGGGGACATCTCTTCGATCAATCTTAACACTTAATGGAAACTTGGTAGCTTTTAATGAAAATAAAGGCGAAAAGCACTAGATTGGCAAGCGAAACTAAGCTCCGTTGGAGCGACCTGTTTGTAGCAATGCCCTGACAATGCATCATAAATCCTTTACGTCCCGCCGAATGGCGGGACGCGGGGGAGAATTAGACAATGTTGTTCCTTTTGCTACAATCAGGTCGCCCCGCCGGGGCTATTAGAAAGCCTTCATGAAGCATAATTTCCAAATTCCGGTAAGGAGCTTTTTGTTCTGCCTTGACTGTATTAAAAAAATAATTACAGGTCCAAGCGGACCTTGAACCAGTATGGGATCGGGAAGGCATCGATAAAAGTCCTGTGAAAGTTTTCCGAAAAGCTGTAAATTTGTCAGTATTTTCAATGTATGACAAAGCTAACTCCGCAGGAAAAGACCTGGATAAGCCAGCTGGAAAGCCAGGCGCCGGCAACCATATTGACGGCCATCAGGGAGATCCGGCATCATGGCAATATCCGGATGCTGCCCTATCTGTTCAGGTTGTTGCAGCCATCGACCCATGAGGCTGTGAGAAAAAGCATCATCATGCTGGTGGGTGAGATCAAGGTTCAGGATGCCGCCCCCGTTATTGTAGACGCATTGGAGCATACCGATATGGGAGATGATTTCGCCCAGATGGTCGCCGCCTGCTGGCAGTCGAGCCTGGATTTCAGCCATTATATTCCGTCTTTTATCGGGATATTTGTAGCAAGCGATTACCAGACTGCCGTCGAGGCCTTCTCGGTGATTGAGGAGTCGATGATCAATGCGAGCGATGCGATACAGAAGAAGTGCATTAAGATGCTGGATGATGTGGCCGACAGGGTTTCAAAAGAGAAATACCCGTTGTTCAGGGAGCTGGTGAAGGTGGTGTCGTTAAGTCCAGGTGATTAAGCGTATTTCAGGCAATAAGGAGGAAACAGAAGCAGTCATTTTTCAACTCCGGCCCGGTATTGTACTCAAGCTATACTCCGTCTTTGTCGGTACAGTAGATCTGACCGTTGCTTTCCTTAACGTGTTATTGAACAGCTTCTCGAGCTCATCAAAATTTCTCAGGGCATGAGAGGGAAGCCTTTCTCCGTTTTCCCCGAATACCTTCATGGCCTTTTCCTCCTCTACCGTACAGGATGTTTCATCGGTTTTACCTGCTTTATCAAGGGATCTGCCAAGTTCCAGCCCGAGATTTTCCGCCATGAACCGGTATACCTCAATTCGCTTCGACAGGCCGTAATCATGGCCTTCACCAGGGAAATGTGCGTTCTCAACGTTGCCGGTTTTACCGTAGTAACCATAGATCTTTTGCAGAAAAGGAAATTCGATGACCGGCACATGATCGGACCAGTCGCCTCCGTCGGACACCACCAGCTGCGGACGCGGAGCGGCCATGGCCGCAATTTCCACGTTATTGGTACCCTTTCCGCACAGGTGGATGGGCATGCCGCTTTCGCAGGGGCAGCCACCGTAGAAATAGCAGGAAAGCATCACCACCGGAGCGCTGACCGTTATCCTGTCATCCAGCGCGGTTATCAGCATGGTCTGGCTTCCGCCGCCCGAAGCGCCCGTAATGCCGATACGGCTGACATCGGCTTCCGGGAGCGAGGTCATGTAATCGAGGATCCGGATGCTGTTAAGCACCTGTATGGATGATGCCAGGCTTCGCCGGTGATCTTCGGATTTGAATTGCAGCCGGGATTCCCCGTAAGCAAACAGGTCGTAATTGACCGCTACGGCACCCATACGGGCAAACATGGCGCAGCGCTTTTGCACATCGGCATTGTAACGGCCGTCGGGTGCATGGCCGTTCGGGCAAAGGATAACGGGTGCTTTACCCCTTATCTTTTCGGGCCGGTAAACGGAACCGCAGACGAAGAGACCGGGCAGCGTTTCAATGGCTATGTTTTCGACGGAATATCCATCCATTTTTCTTTTGCCGGCAAGGATCGGAGGCGTGCCGGGGCTTGCAGGCAAAGGATCGAGCAGCAGGGCTTTCAGCATACAGGACCGAAGCTCGGCCTTACGGCTTTCCCAACCGGACTGGTCATGATAAAGATTTGCGAGAAAGTCAAGCTTTTCCTTACCTTCTTCAACAGAAGTGCGGTGATAATGGTATTTTTTTAATTTGTATTTCTTGTCCCCCTCCTTCTGAGCCTCAAGATCGAGCGGTGCTAACACATTGATGAGGGTCTGCCCGACATCAACACGATATCGCCATTGGGCATAGGTGATCGTTTTGCCGGGAATGAGCTGTTCCGGGTCCCGTATCACAACACCGTAACGATCTTCAATTTCCTTTATAACCACCGATAAGGGCAATTCATAGCTTGTATCCGAGTTCTGCGCATAACCACAAAAACCCGTAAAGATTAGAATAAATAATGTTCCTGTCGTTTTCATATTGGATTTTACACTTTCAAAACACAATACATAAAACAAGTTTCATTCTCCTGGCTTCGCCAGGGAAATTAGTTTTTTAAACCACATAAGGGCACAAAAGGACACATAAGATTAAGACAAATGTATTTCCTTATGTGCACTTATGTGTACTTATGTGGTTAAATATCTATATTGTTTGCCGGCCAGGCCGGGTGTATTGTTTTGAACCACAAAAGGGCACAAAAGGACACATAAGATTAAGACAAATGTATTTCCTTATGTGCACTT
>CAYMJH010000365.1:0-2783 GCA_964390385.1 uncultured Bacteroidales bacterium
GCCGACTTCCAACCCGAAGTCAAGCTTGATATGCAGGTTTTCGGTGATATCCGGAAATTTCCCGAGCCGTTGCTCGAAGGTGTTGATGCCGTCGTTGACCTGGCCGCCATTTCCAATGACCCGATGGGCAACAAATTTGAAGAGATCACCCTCGACGTGAATTATCGGGCGGCCGTTGAACTGGCAAAAAAGGCCAAAAAAGCGGGCGTTAAAACCTTCGTCTATGCTTCGAGCTGCAGCATGTACGGCGCTGCCAGCGATTATCCCAAGAAGGAGGAGGATGAATTGAATCCGCTTACCGCCTATGCACGTTCCAAGGTGTATGCCGAAAAAGAACTGGCTCCCCTGGCGGATGACCATTTCAAGGTTACCTGCCTGCGCTATGCCACAGCCTGCGGTTTCAGCAACAGGCTGAGACTTGACCTGGTGCTCAATGATTTCGTTGCCGGAGCCCTGATCAATAAAGAGATCAGCATCCTCAGCGACGGTTCACCCTGGAGACCCATGATCAACACAAAAGACATGGCCAGGGCCGTGGAATGGGGCATCATCCGCAAAAAGGAAAACGGCGGAAATTTCGTTGCCGTCAACACCGGGTGCAATGAATGGAATAACCAGATTAAACCGCTGGCTGAAGCCGTTGCAAAGATCATTCCCGACTGCAGGGTGGCGATCAATCCTGCCGGAGGCCCTGATAAAAGATCCTATATGGTCAATTTCGACCTCTATAAGAAGCTGGCGCCCGATCATCAGCCTATCCATGACCTGACATCCACTATCCGGGAATTAAGGGATAACCTCATCGGTATGAACTTCAACGATCCCAAATTCAGAGAGTCCAGGTACATCCGTCTTAAGGTTTTGAACGGATTGCAGGAGAAAGGCTATCTCAATCAGCAACTTGAATGGATCCGTTAAATACTTAAATAGCAAGCCAATGATTTTTACCGAATTATCTCTCAAAGGCGCTTACCTGGTAGAGGTTAAAAAAATTGAGGACGAACGGGGCTTTTTCGGCCGTGCCTGGTGCAGGAATGAATTCCTTGATCACGGCCTGAACCCCGACTTTGTCCAGCTTAATACCTCTTTCTCGAAAAAGAAAGGGACGATCAGGGGTATGCATTACCAGGTCGATCCTTACCAGGAAGTGAAATTTATCCGCTGCACGAGAGGCCGTATATACGACGTGATCGTCGACCTCAGGCCCGATTCGCCTACCTTCATGAAATGGGCAGGCAATGAGCTGACAGCCGACAATTACCGGATGGTTTATGTGCCGGAAAATTTTGCTCATGGTTTTGTCACCCTCGAAGACAACAGCGAAGTGTATTATCCGGTGACGCAGTTTTATACCCCCGGCGCGGAAAGAGGGGCACGGTACAACGATCCCGGCTTCGGTATCCAATGGCCGGTGGAAATAACAGTGGTGTCCCCGAAAGACCTGGCCCATCCCGATTTTGATTTGTCGAGACTTAAATAGTGAATCTAAATAAAAGTGCTTATGAGACATTCGCTTTGCCCCAATTGCCACAGTCCTGCCATTGAAGATTTCTTCACTGTCAAAGAGGCTCCCGTTCACAGCCTGGCGATCATGAAGGATTATAACGAGGCCATGAACGTGGAACGCAAGGATATTACCCTGGCGTTCTGCAACCATTGCGGATTTGTTTTCAATTCAACCTTCGATACTTCGATCGATTACTATACCAAAGGATACGAAGACCAGCAGGGTTTCTCCCCTACCTTTCTCAAATTCCTTACCGGGGTTACCACCCGTTTTATCGACCGGTATGGGATCAGGAACAAGTCGATTATCGAGATCGGCTGCGGCAAGGGAGATTTTATTTCCCTGATCTGCGAGCTTGGCGCGAACCAGGGTATCGGCATTGATCCCGCCTGGGTGCCGGGCCGCACAAAACCCAATCCAAACGTTCAATTCATCCGGGAATTCTATTCCGAAAAACACGGTGACCTTCAGGCCGACAGTATCTGCTGCAGGCATACCCTCGAACATATCCACGGAACCGGTGAATTCATGAAAACGATACGGAAATCACTGGGCACGCGGGAAGACGCCATCCTGTTCTTTGAAATTCCCTGTGTGGTCAGGATCCTTAAAATCCAGGCCTTCTGGGATATCTTTTACGAACATTGCACTTACGTTAGTCCGGGCTCGCTGGCACGCCTTTTCCGCCAGAACGGTTTCGAGGTCCTCGATATGTACCTTGAATACGACGACCAGTATCTTTATATTGAGGCCAGACCCGTCAATAAGCCCTCAACGAAGGTACACCCGCTGGAAGAATCCGTTGAAGAACTGAAGGAGATGACAAAGGTGTTTACCACAAAAATAAACGGTACCCTGGACGCCTGGCGCAAAAAATTCGCCGAGTTGCGCGAAAAGAAACTCAAAACCGTGGTCTGGGGCGGCGGCTCAAAATCCGTTGGCTTCCTCACCCATTTCGATCGCGAAAAGGTCATCGACCATGTGGTGGATATCAATCCCCATATGGTGGGCAATTACATCCCCGGCATCGGCAAACAATATGTCGGCCCTGATTTCCTGAAAGAATACAAGCCCGATGTGGTCATCATCATGAATGCCGTTTATACCGAGGAGATCCGTAAAATGCTCCTCGACCGGGGCCTTGAGCCGGAACTCATACCGCTGGACAGGTTCTAGGCCGGCACAGCATCTAGCCCATTCCGTTTAGCTTAAATACCTCTCCTTACAATGACGTTCATCGTTAACTAATTAACTTATAACATAATATGAATAACGA
>CAYMJH010000366.1:0-2101 GCA_964390385.1 uncultured Bacteroidales bacterium
ATATTAGATTATTGAACAAGATCAAAAACGAAAGGTAGTAAATAATAGCAGACAAGTCAATAGCCGACGGAATTGGTAAGCTCCGTAAAATTTCATAATTTTCGCCCGCAATGTTGCCAACCTTTTAATACATCAGCATGGATTTAATCAAACAACAGCTTCTCGAAGCAAAGCATGCCCTCGATCTTTTTCTGGCCGATGACCGTCAGATTGAACAAATTGAACAGGCCGCGATCATCATGGCCGAAGCGATACGGAACCACAACAAGATCCTTTCCTGCGGCAACGGGGGTTCGATGTGCGATGCCATGCATTTTGCCGAAGAACTATCGGGTACGTTCCGTGAAAAAAGACAATCCCTTCCCGCACTCGCCATATCCGATCCTTCGCACCTTACCTGTGCCGGCAACGACTATGGCTTCGATGAAATATTCTCACGGTTTGTCGGAGCCATGGGACAGCCGGGCGATGTATTGCTGGCCATCAGCACCAGCGGAAATTCGGGCAACGTGATCAAAGCGGCGCAGGAGGCTGGAAACAAGGGAATGAAGATTGTGGGGCTTACCGGCAAGGACGGGGGAAAGCTGGGTCCCTTGTGCGACATAGAGATCCGTGCTCCTCATTCCGAATACTCCGACCGCACCCAGGAGATCCATATAAAAATTATTCATGCCCTGATTTTCGCCATAGAGAAGGAATTGGCTGACAAGAAGTAAACAATCCGGATGGGAGGGCCCCATTTGTGAAGAAAAATGTTGAAAAATTCCCCCGGATGCCATAATTTTATGTTGAATTGACGGGGATGTGATTCATATTCATCCTGCAAGGCTGATTACAGCATATCCGGCATACCATTATCGATAGTTTTCCGTTTTTCAGAGATGAAACACAGTCTTTCCATAAAGAACCTTATCTGGTTGTCATCAATGCTTTTACCAGCCGGATGCATCGATGAAAAC
Organism: uncultured Bacteroidales bacterium; assembly: GCA_964390385.1. Taxonomy (GTDB): domain Bacteria; phylum Bacteroidota; class Bacteroidia; order Bacteroidales; family UBA10428; genus UBA5072. The sequence continues at coordinate 960 of CAYMJH010000366.1, forward strand.
ATCACCCGTGTTTCGGAAAATATCGAGATCACTTCCTCTTATTCCATCCCGGGAGGGCCGCTTACCTACAACATCAACGATTATTTGGACACGCTGCAGGCCATTCATGTACCCTGGCCAAATTTTCTTTATTATAATGATATCATCTACCCGAATTATCTCAGCCATCTTACCCGCGATGATGTAAAACAATTTGACTTCAGCCAGCTGAGCGACAGGCTCGACATAGTGGAGAGTGTAATGTTCAGGCTGATCATCATCAACGACTATCCCACAGCGGCCGTTGCCCAGGTATATTTTGCCGATGCTGCCTTTGTATACCTCGATTCCGTATTTGCCGACGGTCCCCATCAAGTGCTGCCGGCCCCGGTCAACAGCGACGGCATCGCCGAGGCTTCTTTTGAGGAAATCGTGGATGTCTATATGACACCTGCTTTTGTCAGCAATATGGCAAATATCAGGTATATCGTTATTGAAAGCATTATATACACCACCCGGTCTGACATACCCATCGTCAGGTTTTATACCGACAATGCCTTTCATGTCAACGTTGCTGCCAGGATCCAACTGCGGTTCAATACCGGTGACCAGTAACCAGAACCAATCCCTCCAGACACCATGATCCTCACTCCCAGAAACCCTTTAAATCCCATCAGCCGGGGCATGGTTTTGCTCGTTCACCTGATATTCTTCACGGGAATTGCATTGGCCCAGCAAAACAACACCCTTTTTTTCATGCACTCGGTTCCCCAGTCAAATTTCCTGAATCCCGCCGTGCAGCAGGATTGTGGTGTGTTTGTCGGATTGCCCGTCATTTCCTCGGTGCATGTCAATGTTGCCAACAGCGGCTTTACGCTGGAACAACTGCTCGATAAGCAATCTGATTCAAGTTATGTGATCGATGCTGACTTCGTTGCCAACAGGCTCGCCCCGCGCAACTTTCTTGCAACCGAGTTGCATACCACCATACTGGCTTTGGGGATACGCCATGAAGCGTATTATTTCACCTTTTCCGTCAACGAAAAAGACAACGCCATGGTTTTCTACCCGCGCGACCTGGTGCTGTTTGCCCTCGACGGGAATACGCAGTTCGAAGGTGAAAGGCTGTCGTTTTACAGCACCGGCGTTTTTTTCAATCATTA
>CAYMJH010000366.1:2126-2728 GCA_964390385.1 uncultured Bacteroidales bacterium
GCGTTGGGCATTTCCAAACGGGTCGATGCTGCCATAACCTTTGGTATAAAGGCGAAACTGCTGTTCGGCAAGCTGAACATCGAGACCGACAGAATGGACCTCGGTCTGCTGACGGAAGAAAACACCTTTAACCTGCTGTTTGATGCCGACGCAAGGGTCAATGCATCAATCCCCTATTCTCTGGTGGAGGAGGACGGGAATTATGATACCATCCTGCTTTACGTTGCCCCGCTGCCCGATTATGCCCTTAACCGCCGGAATCCGGGATTTGCCATCGACGCCGGCTTTATTTATGAGGCTTCCGATCAGGTCACCTTTTCAGGAAGCCTGCTTGACCTGGGCTTTATCCGCTATGCCAGCAACCTCACCAACTATTCCCTGCAGGGCGATTATCTCTACAACGGTCCCTTGGGAGACACCGTCATCAGCAGAGGCTATTTCCGCGATCTTTTCAACAACCTGAATGCCGCCATGGATGAAGAGCTGACCTATGAGCCCTATACGTATTTCCTCGATCCGAAACTGTTGCTGGGAGTCAGTTATGGAGTAAGCCGTAACCTGAGACTGAATGCTATGTTGTATAACCGTTTTCACAAAATGAA
>CAYMJH010000367.1:0-2725 GCA_964390385.1 uncultured Bacteroidales bacterium
TCTTCACCCAGGTCGATCAATACAGCCATGCCGCTGTTGGGGATAAGATCCAGGGCTTTGAGCTGGGCTTCGCGAAGATAAGCGGAATTGAGTTTTTCATGGTAATCCACGCCGGGCTTATAGAGTTTATAATTGAAAGGTGCTATCTGGGCATAATAAAATGGGAAATCCCCCTGACCCCAGCGATCGCGCCACTCCCTGACCATGGTGGAAAAAAGGCGTGCATACTCATCAGGATTCATATAATTGGTTTCTCCCTGGTACCAGATGGCTCCCCTGATGGCATATCCGATTACCGGACTCAGCATGCTGTTAAAAAGCACCGTCGGTGTTCGGTTGGGTACTTTCACCGAATCACCCGGCTGTGGTATCCCTGTACCCAGATAGGGCTGGGATGTTTCTCTGCTCATCCATGTTTCAATGCATGATCCGCCGTAACTAACATGGATCAGTCCCACCGGAACACCGAGGACTTCATTGAGCAGCCTGGCGAAATAATACGCCGTTGCACTGAAACTGACGACGGTGGAGGGATCTGCTTTCAGCCAGCTGCCTTCAAAGTCTTGCTGTACCTCACTCTTGGAGGAACGTGGGACGGTTATGAAACGAATCGCATTGTTTTTTGACCTCAGTATGGCATCGTTGGAACCCAGCACAGGCTGACCGGAATAGCCTTTCATGGGCATTTCCATGTTCGACTGGCCTGAACAAAGCCATAGCTCACCAATCAACACATCACGTATCATTTTAACGGTGCCGTCTGAAATTGCAATTTCATAGGGACCTCCTGCATCGGGTGTTTTGACTTTAAGTCTCCATTTCCCCGATCCGTCAGCCCTGGTTGAATACTGCCGGTTATCCCATGAAGTGACCAGATTCACGGTGGCCCCTGATTTTGCCCATCCCCAGATGGCCGCATCAGCCTGATGCTGCAACACCATATGGTCAGAGAACAGGGACGGCATTGTGATCTCGGCGTGGAGACCTGCCAATGATGAACCATACAAAATAATAAAGACAGCAATGTTTATTCTTGTTTTCATTTGCAGCTTTGTTGATGAAAATTGATTGGGGTCATATTTCACTTTTCATATGCTTAAAAATACGAGGGATTCGAATGGCCAAATTACAAAAACACGAAATAATATTTCTTCAAATCTTTATCATTTTTATCAAAGTTTAAGATTAAGCAATACAAAGACATTATTGGTTTTTTTATAAGTTCATCGTATATTGTTTACAGTCCATCCAGTATTTTACAAAAAAAAATTTTGAGGTACAGAAATTTAAACTATTTTTGCAGCGTTTTTGGTGCGGTAGTTCAGCTTGGTTAGAATGCCGGCCTGTCACGCCGGAGGTCGCGGGTTCGATCCCCGTCCGCACCGCAGAAATCTCACCCTTTTTGAGTGGGATTTTTTGTTTTACGGAAAGAAATTCTATTGTCCGGCCTATCAATAAAGCAGTGCATCACAATCTGAAAAAGCTGAAATTCACATTGCCGTATCTCCGGTGTTCTGTAAAATGATCATTGGCTGAGAAATCAAAATTTTTAGGATGCTCCAGTATCAGCATTCCGTCCTTTTCAAGCAGCGAAGAATCAAGCACCATGCCGGGAATGGAATGAAGCTCCGCCAGGGTATAGGGAGGGTCGGCGAAAACGATATCGTACTTTTTACTGCATGAGCGGATATACCGGAAAGCATCTGCCCTGACGGTTCGCATCCCTTTGATATCAAGCTTTTTGGCCATTTCGTCTATGGCTCTGAGGGAAGAAACATCCCTGTCGACGATGTCAATGGACAGGCAGCCTCTTGAGGCAAATTCGAAACTGATGCTTCCCGTTCCTCCAAAAAGGTCGAGTACCTTCACCCGCGCAAATTCAATATGGTTGCTTAAGATGTTGAACAGGCTTTCCCTGGCAAAGTCAGTGGTGGGGCGGGCTTTAAAACCCCGGCTCACGCTTATGATACGGCCCTTGTATTTACCGCCGATTATTCGCAAACAGCAAGGTTTAGCAGGGCCAGGTACCTGGATTCCCTAATTCTGGATAAACCTTCGGCAAGGTTGCCTGCCTCCGTCCTGTAATACTGAACGCCCGGTATATATTCCCTGATCGCCTCGCTGTAAGTCAGTAAGTCGCTCAGTTCGCCGGAAAGCAACAGGTCAAGCTGCCGCGGGTCAATGGTGAATTGCTTGCAGATGAACAGGATAAAATAAAGCAGATCGCTGGGCCCGTTGTACTGAAAAGTATTGTATAACTTAAGCTGGTTTCCCGAACTAAGGACAACATCGAAAAAATGATGGTTAAGTCCGACTGCCATTACCTGTTTCTGTTTGGCCGTCGAGTATTCCAGCACTTTTTCAATGAAGGGCATAGCCTGGTGGTAAAACCTGACTCCCTGCAAATGGTCATTGATTTCGGCAGCGATGTATGTGTGAAGCGCAAATATGTTAAAAGCGTCTAAGGACGGGATGTAATTGTAATGGATTTCGTCAAGCACATCCAGCGGGTGGTTGAATTCAAAATAAGACTTCAGCAGGTTTTTATCAAAATAGGAATCGGGTATCAGAGTGGACTTTTGAGAAAGGAACATGAAAGAGGCGGAAGCATATGGCAGGGATAACAAATCATCGTTTTTGAAAAGGGCCGTAACCTGCATCAGGAAGTTTTCAATCAGCAGTTGAGTCTGGAGCACATACTTTCTGAAAACCACATGCTTCTTCT
>CAYMJH010000368.1:0-2704 GCA_964390385.1 uncultured Bacteroidales bacterium
CTTCTATATTCTATCCAATACCTAATAGTCTACCATGATGAAGGCAGTGATCTTTGATCTCGACGGCGTTATTGTTTCAACCGATGAGTTTCATTACCTGGGTTGGCAGAAAATTGCCGATGAAGAAGGCATATATTTTAACCGTGCCATCAACGAGCGCCTGCGGGGTGTCAGCAGGCTGGAAAGCCTTGAGATTATCCTTGAAAAAGCGAACCGAACTTATAGCCCGGCGGAAAAAAGCGCCCTGGCTGACAGGAAAAACAAGTACTACCGTGAACTGCTGAACACCCTTTCTCCTGCAGATATTCTTCCCGGAGCAATGGAACTGGTTGCAGGATTAAGAAGTGACGGAATTAAGATTGCCATCGGGTCATCCAGCAGGAACACTCCCTTTATCCTGGAGAAAATAGGACTGGCAGAAACATTCGATGCAGTTTCAGACGGGAATCAGATAAAAAGAAGCAAACCCGATCCGGAGGTTTTTCTGTTGGCGGCAGCAAAAATGCACATTCCACCCGAACTGTGCCTGGTGGTTGAGGATGCCGATGCCGGGGTTGAGGCAGCCATCAATGCCAATATGAAATGCCTTGCGGTTGGCTCAGCCTGTAAAAATCCGCTGGCTCACCTCAGGGCTAACAGCCTGAGTGAAATCAGCGTGGAAGATTTGTCCGGATTATGGCAGGGACACCCCATGTGATGGCTTCACGGAGATCTTCTTTGTCATTGCCGCGATTTGAAATGGCACTAAAAATTCCCGTTTCATAAAATATATTTCCCTGTTCCACAGATTTGGCTATTTTTGCGGGCAGGATTATCCGGGTCATCATCCCGGATTCATCCGATTTATTCTTGCCATTTTTTGTTGAAAATTTGAGTTGCAGATAATAATAATCTAGTTGCACAAGAAACATGAGTGAATTTTTCCAGACTATCACAAACTGGTACATGAGTCATATCAACTACGGAACCATTACCATGCTCATGGCCGTTGAAAGCTCCTTTATTCCCTTTCCGTCTGAAATCGTTATTCCTCCGGCTGCATGGAAAGCCGCACAAGGCGATCTCAATGTATTCCTGGTAATCCTGTGCGGGACCCTGGGCGCACTGATAGGTGCAATTTTTAATTACCTTGTATCCCTTTGGCTGGGAAGGATCGTTGTTTATAAACTTGCCGATACCAGGCTGGCTCATCTGATGATGATCAACCGGCAGGGGATCGAAAAGGCCGAAAGATACTTTATCAAAAACGGCAACATTTCCACCTTTATCGGCAGGTTAATTCCTGCCATCCGGCAATTGATCTCCATCCCGGCCGGCCTGGCGAAAATGAAATTTCGTCCTTTCATACTCTATACTTTATTGGGTTCCTGTCTCTGGAATATTATACTGGCTGTGCTTGGATATTCCCTTTATTCCCAGAAGGAATTGCTTGAGAGGTATTATAAGGAAATCTCATACGGATTTGCTGTATTGGGTATTTTGTTTGTTGCCTATCTTATTGTTAAGGCTTTCAAAAAAAATGAGACGGCTCAGGACACAAAGGAGGAATGAATTTGTTTTTTGACATTCAGTTTGTTATAATATAATAAATTTCATCCCGGATGGTTTTTGGATTTCCATCCCTGGATTACCGTTCCATAATCCAAAATATTTCACTTATTTTGCAAAAAATTTTTTTATGGCAAAAGTATCGGATATATCCAGGGGCACCTTTGTACGGTATAACGGAGAGTTAGCTCAGGTGCTGGAGTATGAGCACCGGACGCCGGGAAACCTCAGGGCTTTTTACCAGGTGAAAATGCGCAACCTGAATTCGGGCAAGTTGATTGAACAACGGTTCCGCCCCGGCGATGATATTGAGATCGTAAGGGTTCATTTCAAGGAGATGCAATTTTTGTATATGGACGGAAGTCATGCCGTATGCATGGACAACGAAACCTATGACCAGCTGACAGTGAGTAAGGAAACCCTTGGCGACAGTGTTAATTATCTCAAGGAAGGAACGAACATCAAGATTTATTTTGAAGGTGACGATCCGATATATGCGGAATTGCCCCTTACCATTGAACTGGAGGTTACCTATACGGAACCGGGCATGCGCGGTGACACTGCCACCCGCACTTTAAAAGCAGCCACCCTTGAGACGGGTGCCAGCATAAAAGTTCCGCTTTTCATCAATACCGGCGACAGGATCAAAATCGATACCCGCACGAATACTTACATTGAAAGGGCGAAATAAGAAGGGACAAGGGACAAGTGACGAGTGACAAGCAATATATTGTTCTTGATCTACTGTCTACTGTCTACTGTCTACTATCTACTGATTTCTAACTTCTAACTATTCCAGATAGGTATACCCATACAATCCCGACCGGTAGTTGGAAAGGAATTCTTTCCCCTCGGCAGCCGAGATTATTCCTGATTTGACGGAAGAGGTTACCCAGGTTTCAACGGCACGCACCATTTTTTTTGCATCGAATTGAACATAGTCAAGTACTTCGGCCACGGTTTCCCCGTCGATGATCTGGTTAATTTCGTAACCGTCCTCCGCCACAGAAACATGCACGGCATTGGTATCTCCGAATAGATTATGCAGATCACCCAGAATTTCCTGGTACGCCCCAACGAGAAAAACTCCGATATAATAGGTATCCCTGGGCTTTATTGAATGTACCGGCAGGTAATAGGAAAAATTCCTGGTGGC
>CAYMJH010000369.1:0-2649 GCA_964390385.1 uncultured Bacteroidales bacterium
GAGGGACAAAAGGCATTGACGACACCATTTTCCCGGTAAGCTATCAGATCGATTATGTAAGGATTTATTCGCTGGAATAAAAGCCGGATGCTGTTCGGCGCAGGCTGTGCCCATAGCGTCAAGCTAAGAAAAGCTTACGCTCCTGCATACCGGCCAGGCAAGCTTATAGGGCCTATATTCTACATGTTGAAATTTATACAAGGTTTCACCCTGTGCTGTTTGCTGATGCCCTTTGCCTTCGGTGAGCTACTCACATCCGTTCAAGGCATGAATTTATGCGCCGATTTAGCCCTGAAAGGGCCTTAGCATTAGGATAGGGCAACGCCCTATTAAAGGTTAAAGCCAAATGTATGCAAGCCCTGTATGGGCGAAAGCACAAAACAACTCTGCTTACGCCCCTCAGAGCTATGGTTGTGTCAAATGTCTAATAGATAATTGATCAGTAATGTTGATTGCCCGGAGGGCATATAGTATTGTAGAAAGCCAATATTGAATTGCTATCATACCGCGGAGCGGTTAAAGTTTTATGGAACAATATTTTTCATAATGAATACTATAACCGCTCCGCGGTAAAGGATACATATCCTATACAAATTTCTACAACACTATAACCGCTCCGCGGTATAGATATGCATCCCATACTAATTTCTATTTTTATCAAGCTTAGGTGCTAAAATCCTTAGCTTGACGGCAATAGGCTTTGCCTGCGCCGGTAATATGTATTCAGGCTCCGGCCTGGGGTGTGCAGCAGCCCGATGAATTCGTCTCAATAAGACCCAAATCAAAACATCCATTGCATTTCATTCTTGTTGCGCCAGATCATCCCATTTCTGATAAACATCAGCCAGGGATTGGTCAATATTTGATAAAAAGCTAACAAGATCTGTATCATTTAATGTAACCTCTTGATTTGTAAGACTATTCCATAATCGTCCGAAACCTTCGACCCCGGCTGAATCATAAATATTTCCGGCTGATGCGTGCCATCTGCATTGGTACCAGCCATAATTTCTGGCATGTTTTTGCCCGATTTCTTCATAATGATTTTCAAGATCGTTCAATGACGTGTACTTGAATCCTTCGGTACCATTGTTTATCACCATCAAAGGAAAAAGGGTTAAAGCAGGTATTTGATCTGGTTCATTATCTGCGATGTATGTATGAAGCATGATATTACAAAAGAGTTCCCCCAGCCACTTGCGCTGCATATTTAATCCTGCCTGGAAATGGTATGCATGTCCCAACTCATGAATTGCCAGCAAATCAAAAAAGGGTTGCATGGTCAGGGTTCCATTTCCGTCAACATAAGTTTTCGAAATTTTACCGGCCATATCCTGTCCGATTGTGTTCATATCCGGAATAAAACTGTTCCAGAATTCATTATTATCCGAAGCGATGATCAGTACATCCCTTTTTTCGTCATAATGCGGCATCCCATAAACGGGGAATGATGTAAATTTCCCCCAATCCTGCGGATTAAGAATAAGCAAAGGTACTTTAGGTTCAAAAGAGATTCGTTCATTAAAGTAATTGTATACTTTGTCCAGTCGTTGTGCTACGGTGACTGCTCTCTGATCATTGCCTGGACTGAAGAAAATTTTGGTTTTATAGCCTTTCAATGATTTAAGTGAGTCTAACGATTGGCCCGACAGAAATTCAGATGGCAGTAGGGCAAGGGCCGTTAAAGTGAAAAATGTGAAGCATTTCTTCACATAATTTCCTGATTTTGTTTTACGCATACAAGTTGGATTTTTATAAATACAAACAAAATCAGGTCACTATGGTTCAAATCAGATCCCGTTCATCAAAACATCAAATGCACCTTCTCCTTATTCCTCCACCCGGCCTGGTTTTCGTATTCCACAAAGAAGATCTTTAAATCGGCCTGGTTCTCATAATCCACAAAAAAAATCGTTTTCTCGGCCTGGTTTTCGTATTTGGTAAAAAACCATTTGCCGTCGTTTTCCCCGGCCTGGTTTTCATATTTGACCTTGAAAACCTTCAGGTCAGCCTGGTTTTCATATTTCACCACAAAAACCTTCACATCGGCCTGGTTTTGGTAGTTGACCGAATATACCTTCTGGGCAGAGGCCATTGAAAAGCCTGCCAACAATATCATCAGGACAATTATTCTGTGCATGGCAATTGAATTTTCAGAGATTGGTTTGTTTTATGTTAACCACAAACAGCGTACCAAAAGAACCAAGAACCAAGAATCAAGAGCCAAGACTCAAGAACCAAGACTCAAGAACCAAGAATCAAGAGCCAAGACTCAAGAATAGGGCAACCCCCGTTCGACGTAGGCTCCGGCCTGGATTCATTGTCCTGTCACAAAACAGATCCGACCCTGAAAGAAAGAGTTTGTTAATAACCATCCGCACTGGCAGTCACAGAATGCAAAATAAAAGAAGCGAAATCGCAAATTTCGCTTAGCGATGGGGGCCAGACTTATTTTTGATTATCTTTATTTAGCCATATTTTTAAAAGTATATTTAAGCTTTAAAGGTTCGGTTTTAGCATAAAAAAAGTTATTAGGAGAAATGCAACATTATCTGGAACAACTTATCGATGATTTAAGGAGGGCCACCTGGAAAGTGCGGCCTCCGCATGAGTTATGGTCGGAATCAGAAGCAGATCCTGATGATGAAC
>CAYMJH010000370.1:0-1269 GCA_964390385.1 uncultured Bacteroidales bacterium
CACCTGCCCGTCTTTGATGTTGCCGGCGTTATCCCGGTACTTAAAAGCCGCTGTTGCCATGAGTCGTTCCTCTTCAATGTCCGGGATTAAACCTTGCGCAGCATCACTTGCTTGCCGGCGCCCTGGGTTCCGTAATAGGCGAGCACCATCCATTTCTGGACCGGCACCAGCGGAACCGTTTCGCCGTCAACCGTCATCGACATGGTCGCCTTCTTGACGTTCGGTCCCGTCGACGGATTCGCGGTCCCGAGGGCCACCGGCGTACCAGCCACCACCAAATCACCCACAGCGAGATTACCGACCTCATCCGTCGCCAACACTTCATGGCCAGGATCGCTCAGCACACCGCCGATCGCATAGCCGTCCATCGTGCCGACGTTGACCGACTCGATGAAGCCGTAAATCTCGTTGCCATCAGCGCACAGCACCACAGTATCGCCGCTCAACTTGACCGGCTTGCCGATGTCCTTCGCGCTTGACGCCTTCGGATTGTCCGAGGTCGTACCGATGCGCTCAACACGCGCCGGCAAATAGGGGTTGATCCGGGGCGCACGGTTGATACCGCCGAACCGCTCAGTCGTGTTTACCGTCCAGCTCATTTCATTGTCCTCTCAGAGAGTTACTTGACCAACATCAGGCGCTGCTCGCCCACATCAATCGGCTTGCGCGACTCATCGTCTTCGCTCAGCGCACGGCGACCGACCGGGAAGGTGGCCTCGAATTGCGCCTTGGTCTCACGGTATTGCGCCGCCAGCGTCGCGGCGGGCAAGCCATTCAGCACCGTGGGCGTCTGCCGCAGACCGACCTGCAGCCGATGAATCGCCTCGATCACGATCGGGCCGAGCACGGTTTCGGACTGAGCTTGATCTTTCAGTTTCGCCAGCTCAAGCTCCTTCGCCATCAGCTCGGTGCGCGATTGCGCCAGCTCGCCACGCAGGAAGGTGACAAGGTCAGACTCCGCCGTGGGCGCGGAAAGCTCCGCCTGGGCCTTCACATCGAGATCCGCTGGATCGCTGGGCGTGGGCTCGACCGGCGTGGGATCTTCGCCCTCGTCGACCTCGGTGTGTTGGATCTGGCTGAGATCGACGCCCGCAGCCAGTTTCGCTTGCTCCTCGGGGGAGCTGACGACGATCTTTTTCGCCATCGGATCAGTACCTCTCAGTGTTGAGAATGAATAGCTCGATGACGACGCATTATGTTCGTCAATCAGGCGGTTGACAAGCGCATTCAAAGTTGTTGTGGGGCCGTCCGCCAATCCCAGATCGATGG
>CAYMJH010000370.1:1285-2640 GCA_964390385.1 uncultured Bacteroidales bacterium
ATTCCGAGGTGCGGCGCGACGCCAGTTGCGGACGCTGCCGAGTGATATGGTCGATGAAGAAGCCGTGTAGCTGCGCCCCCTTCTGCTCAACCTCACGCAGCCCCGCCTCCGACAGCGGCTCATAAGGAGAGAGCAACGCCTTATACTTGCCCGAACGGACGACCTCGACATCAATTCCTTCCTCCTTGAGCATGCGATGCAGGGTCTTCGCCACCGACACCACCCCAATCGACCCCACCTCACCCATCGAGTCGACGCGCAGCGTGTCATTGATCGAAGCGAGCCAGTAACCCGCGCTCAGTGCCGTGCTGCCGGTATAGCCGATCATGCCAGGAATCGCCGCCTTCGCGGCCTGCATGGACTCCGTCAGTCCGTTGATGCCATTGGCGTCCCCTCCCGGCGTCGAGTAGACCTGGATGACAGAATGGATGTCGCCCGCCTCGTAGCGTTCGACCAACTCGCCGAGCGCCCGGTGAATCGCCGGGTAGCTGGTGATGCCGAACCATTCGTCGAGCCACGACTCCTTGGCCCGCTGATTGAAAGCAGCGCCACGCCGTCCTGAACTTGGATGAGGGGCGATGACGACGGCTCTTCGTCGTCGTCGTCGTCGTCCATCAGCTTCGGCGGAAAACTGACCGGACTTTCGCGGTACATTGCATTGGCCTCGAACAGGCGCCACAGCCCCTGTGTCGTACCAAACCAGTTCTCTGGGATCTGAATCATGGGCGTTGGGCCTCGTCCGCCCCGCCTGCCGCCGTGGGCGTCTCGGGGCTGATCTGTCGGTTGCGTGAATTCGTGGCGGCCACCGGCGTGCTGTCCGGGGCCTTCGCGTCGTAGAAGCGTGTGCCTGACAGCTCCTCCCCGCTGGATGGCAGTGAGCCCAAGCCGAGCAGGGACTGGGCCTCGTCATCGGTGATTCGTCCGAGGGACAGCAGCTCCAACACCCGATTCTGCCGAATCGCTGCATGAGCCTCCAGCTCCATCGCTGGGCGCAGATCGATGTCAGAAAACTCCGCGACGACATACGCATCGACCCCGTAGAGCCGCACCGCCAGTGTCAGCGCCTTCGACAACACATCCTGGACCGGAATGCGAATCAATTCAGCAGTCTTGATCGCCAGCATCGCCTCGGTGGTCGAGGTGTTCTGACTGCCGCCAATGCGTAAGCCGAGCAGGGAAGGGTTGCTCTTCAGCGCCGACGCCGCCAGCCCGGCCAACGCCTCAATCAGCTCGCGGATCTCTGCCTTTTCGCCGACCACACGAACCGTATCCACTTCAGCCAGATTGTACACGACAAGCGCATCTTCCGGCGCCAGCCCCTGCAACACCGTTTCGTGTGCGGAACGCACCCCTTC
>CAYMJH010000371.1:0-2618 GCA_964390385.1 uncultured Bacteroidales bacterium
CCTCCCCCCCCCCTAATATCTGGCTGAAATATAAATTATTATAATTTTTTTTATCTTCCCCGTCAGGGTAAAATCCGGTTCTTGTGTGATACTATTGAAAACGGTTTAAATACAAACTTTAAAATCAATAGTCATGAAAGCAAGAAATCTATTTTTCGTTATTAGCCTGGCGGTTGTTGCGCTGTTTTTCAGTTCCTGTGAAATGGATCACTTAAAGCCTGAAAGTGAATTTGGGATTCTCCCTGAACGTTTTAAAGTGGATATCCCCAACTCCCTGAGTAATGCTGATTTTCATTCATCGTTAAAAAGTACCGCGAATGACACGATCAGCGGAAACGCAATCTATGGTCATCTCAGCACATTTATCGCCGCAGGTGAGGCAGCCGCCGACATAGTGGCAGCAACGATCTGGGCCATTCATTTTTATCAGATTGAAGATGTGATTTTCCTGAGCTATACCAGTGATGAGGACAAACGCGTGAAAAATCTCGAAGTGGTTAAGAATGTTACGTTCAGGGATCGCGAATGGGAGTATCTGCTGATCATTACCGATGCTGAATCAGCAATGAATGAAGATGAAGGCATAGGCATGCAGGTGTTCTGGAACAAAAACCCCATTGAAGGCATCGCGCTTTACAAACCCTATAACCTGAACAGGAAGAAGAACCAGCATGCTGAAAAAGCCATGGCCGGCATAGAATACTCGGAAAAAGGAACCGGTGAGTACGAAACCTATATGATCGTGGAAATCACTGGGCTGCCTCTTCCGGAAGGTATTCTCGAACCATTTGGTATGGAGACCATGAAGATGTTTGTGGGAAAAAAAGGTGATGTTGTGGACGTCTATGGTAATTCAAATCATCCCAATTTTCAGCTCAATCCCAATGACGATGAAGCCATTGGATTTAACTGGGCTTTCGTTGCTTCCGGGAATGATAGCAAGGATATTGCGGTGGCTGAAGTCGGATTACCGGCAAGTTCAGCTGACCTATCCCAGCGGGAGGAGATCCTTACGGAAAATTCAGTAAAAAATGTGATAACACGTGAACTGACCCGTTATGTTGTTTCCCAGTATGCCAAATACGGATTAACCCTGAATCCTGAAGAAGTCAATGCCCTTGTTTCTCCTTACCTTAAAAATGCTGATGCTCCGGGCTATTTCAATACCAATGGATTTGTTTGCGGAGGCATGGCCCCGAATGGGCAATACACGGAACTGGAAACGAATATTCAGGCCCTTGTGCCGTATAATCCTTATGCAATCAGCCACCTGACCATAAGCTTTTATTAATCACAGTGTCAGCATAAAGTAAAAAAATCAGGCCTGACGTATTTTTTAATCGTCAGGCCTTTTTTTCGGAGCAGACACCCTGTCAGGGTGTTAGGTTTTGGCTATCATCACAAAAGTCATAGGCACTTCAACCATGTTGGCCATTTCTTCACCGGCTTCCAGCATATCATAGTCCTCTTCATGGTAATGCCAGTATATCTTAACAGGGCTGTTTTTCTGAAGATGGGGTTTTACAAGCATCAGGACGTCAGCAATGAATTTGGCGGCAGCGGTGTTAAAATACCCCAGCTTGAAATTAACTCTGAATGGTATATTTTTTACTGCGTCATGGCTGACCCTGTCCAGCTCCTGCAGATAACTTTCCAGTTTTCCGGTCACATTATGGCTGAAATCCCTGATATTCTCCGGAAGGCAATTGCCTTTAACCTGGAAGAGGTTCAGGGCATCATCGAGTGTTACTTCGGGAGTCTTTTCTGTTTGCGGCAAATGAAGGATCATTGGAGAAGAATTTAGAAGTTAGAATTTAGAAGTTAGAATTTAGAAGTTAGAATCAGGAACCAGGATATTTGAACAAAGATATCAGATAAAAGAATAAAGACAAGGGAATTATCAAGGAATAGTCGTTACCTGACATGATTCAGCTTCATTTAATCTTATAGCTCATTTTTCTTTTTAGTAGTTGATTTGTTGGCAAAAATGGTTAGCTTTAATATCCGTTTCATTAAACCCGGATGCATATTTCCTGACAATATATTCAGTATTAACCTTAAATTTTGAACCATGAATGTATGGCCTTTAATCATTCAGCTCCTTAGCGGAGCTTTAGGTGGCAATGCTGCCGGTGCCCTGATGAAAAAATTGTCATTGGGGACGGTGTTGAATTCCATCCTGGGTATTGTTGGCGGTGGCCTTGGCGGGCAATTGCTTAACGCGCTGGGCGTTGGAACAGCCGGAGGCGGCATGGACCTGGGCGGCATCATATCCAGCATAGCCGGTGGTGGTGTCGGCGGTGGCATATTGCTTGCCATCATTGGATTGATTAAGAAAGCCCTCGCCAAATCATAGAGGCAACACCAGTCGTTGCTCAATGTTTTTTTAAAAGTGTCCTAACGAGTGAGTGAAAGAGCACTCATTTAACAACCGTACAGATCCGTGAAGGTCACGAAGATGTACGGTTTCTTGTTTTTATGGGGGATCTTACAGGCTTTGGTGAGATCTTTCCCTGCATTATCCTGTAAGTCAATGATAAAGGGTAAAAGGTAGCTCTTATACAGAATATAATTGTTTTTAGCCACGTAGTGGCGAACTGTTTGTAGAAAATGAAGCG
>CAYMJH010000372.1:0-2613 GCA_964390385.1 uncultured Bacteroidales bacterium
GGGCAAAGGATTGACGCTGGGAGGCAGCCATAAGATTGACAACTGCAATAACCAGTCCTATTATGGCGACCTGAGTGCCATACTCATTGAAAACCTGCCCTTCTGGACGGAATTCATCCGCACTCCCAGTCACGGTGTCGCCCTGCTGGATAAATGGGAAGAAAAGCTCGACAGAATTGCCCGCGAGACCATCCATGAAAACGTTACGAGCATTGCCGGTGTGCCTTCGTGGAACCTTGTCATGCTGAAATATATCCTGCAATTCACGGGCCGGAAAAACCTGCTGGAAATCTGGCCCAACCTTGAGTTGTTCATGCATGGCGGCGTGAGCTTTATTCCTTACCGTGAGCAATTCAAAAAGATCATACCCACGGACAATATGCACTATATGGAAAGCTATAATGCCTCCGAGGGCTTTTTTGCGATCCAGGATGATCCGGCAGATGAAAGTATGCTGCTGATGCTGGATTACGGAATTTTTTATGAATTCATTCCCATGGATGAATTCGGAAAGGAAGATCAGACCGTTGTTACCATTGACAAAGTTGAAAAGGACACCCATTATGCCATGGTCATATCGACCAATTCAGGGCTTTGGCGATACATCATCGGCGATACCGTAAAGTTCAGTTCAACGTTTCCCCATAAAATTGTCATAACGGGCCGGACCCGGCATTTTATCAATGTATTCGGAGAAGAGGTCATCGTGGATAATGCCGACAGGGCCCTGGGCATTGCCTGTGAAAAAACAGGCGCTCAGATCACTGATTATACGGCGGCTCCCATCTTTATGAGCGATGACAAAAAAGGAGCTCATGAGTGGATCATTGAATTTTCGGTTCCGCCAGCCGATTTGAATTATTTTACCACGCTGATGGACCATGCGCTGATGTCACTGAATTCCGATTATGAGGCCAAAAGATACCTCGATATAACACTGGATAAACCGGTGGTCCATCAGGTGGAACCGGGAACCTTTTACCAATGGCTGCATGATAAGAAAAAACTGGGCGGCCAAAATAAAGTGCCGCGTCTTTTCAATGAAAGAAAATACCTGGAAGAACTGTTACAGATTGACAAAAAAATGAAAAACAATCGGAAAATACATTAATTTTAGCACCCATAATAGTTTTCAGTCTGATCAATACCTAAGAATTTACCATGAGCATGCACATTGCTGTTGCCGGAAATATCGGTTCCGGGAAGACTACATTGACGAATCTTTTATCAAAACATTTCGGCTGGGATGCGCACTATGAAGATGTGGAGGACAATCCTTACATTACCGACTTTTATAATGATATGCAGCGATGGTCCTTTAACCTGCAGATATACTTTCTCAATACACGGTTTAACCAGATTCTTTCTTTCAGGCGTTCGGGCAAGACCCTTATACAGGACAGGACGATTTACGAGGACGCCTATATTTTTGCCCCCAACCTGCACGCTATGGGATTGATGTCGACCCGTGATTTCGAAAACTATTTCACCCTTTTCAATATGCTGAGTTCGCTGATCCAACCGCCGGATCTGGTCATCTACCTGAGGGCTTCGGTGCCAACCCTGGTGAAACAAATACAGAAAAGGGGAAGAAAATATGAAGACAATATCCGCCTGGACTACCTGAAAAGGCTTAATGAGCGCTACGAAGCCTGGATTGATTCCTATAACATGGGCAAGTTGCTCATCGTGGACGTGGACAGTTATAATTTCATCGATAAACAGGAGGATCTTAGCATTGTTATTGACAAGGTGAATGCAGAGATCCACGGATTGTTCTGACAAGTTTTCTTCAGATCCCGAGCTGGCTGCGGATCTTTACCCATCGGTTTTCGCTGATTTTTGCCCCCGGTTCTTCAATTACGTTGGCTGCCAGCAATGCGCCTGTCCGGCCACACCGGTCAAGAGGAAATCCTTTGATCATACCGTAAAGAAAGCCCGATGCATATAAATCACCGGCTCCGGTCGTATCCACTGCAATGGCCGGCGTTATTCCCAGGGTGAAGACTTCATGGCCGCGTTGCACCATTGAACCTTTGCTGCCGGTTTTGACCACGGCGACATGAACGCTTCGGGACAATTCATGCAGTGCCTCCATGGGATCCTCAAGCCCCGTATATGCCCTGGCTTCTTCCTCATTGGCAAAAACAACATCAACGTAGGATGCTGTCATTTTGTGCAGGAAATCGAGATTGGACTCCACCACATTATAGCTGGCCAGATCAAGGGAAACCTGCAGGTTCATTTGTTTTGCCTTTTTCATGGCTGCTTCAAAGAGACCTTGAAGCGGGGCCAGATAACCTTCCACGTGAAGTATGTCATAGGCTTCAAAGGGAGCAAGCTCAAGGCTGCCGGTTGAAATTTCCACCGCCGCCCCCAGGAAAGTGGCAAAGGTCCTTTCGCTGTCGGTGCTGACCAGTGAAATGGCCCTGCCGGTCTCGGTTAGGCTGAAAGACAGATAAGGTTCAATGCCTGCCAGGGCCATATCTTCCCGGAAAAACTTCCCGAATTCATCCGGACCGACAGAACCTATGAAACCGGTAGGAATGCCCAGCCTGGCCAGACCGTGTATGGTATTGGCCGATGACCCGCCCGAAGCCATGCTTTTGCTTA
>CAYMJH010000373.1:0-2613 GCA_964390385.1 uncultured Bacteroidales bacterium
ACGAGGTAGTAGCGGCGCTGGTTGCCCAGCAAGCTGACGGCCAGACCGACCTGGTCACCCCCGCCGCCCGAACTGCAGTGGAGGCGCTGGCTGCTCGAACCGTCGGCGCCCTGGTGAAAATTGGAGCAGACGGATTACCGGATGACGCATCGATGACCGACGCTCAGGCTGCGATCATCGCGGCGGCCCCGACTCTACGACAGACCGCGTGTCCGGCGTTCTCAGCCGGAGCCGCCACGGTCGCTCCGGGCACGTTCAAGGTCAGTGAAGTGCTTGTTGCCGAAGATCGCACGCTTGACCAAAACTCTACGCTAACCCTCTCGGCCACTGACGCCGCCGCAGGTGAGTTGGTTGCTGTCACTTGTCGTGCGCTCACGCTCGGGTACACATTGACCGTGAAGAATGGCGGGCCCGCTGCGGACAACATGGATGTGATCCCAGCGACGCTCACGTCTCCAAGGACATACGGCTACTATTTCGACGGGACGAATTGGCTGGCTCAGGGATTCAACTACACCAACGCGAGGTAGCCCATGCTGGTCCGCCGCAAAATCGTAGGAATTCTGAAGTCTCAGGGGCAGACCGCGCGCGCCTGGGTCACGGTGAAACCTGGCCTCAACGGTGACTGGTTTGCTGCCGAAGGCGTAAGCGGAGGAATCTACCGGCAGGCGGGAGGCGTTGGCAACTTTGTGCTTTGGGCATCCACCGGCATAGCCGGCATCGCCGGGATCGCGATGTCGAACGATGGTTCCTACATGCTGTTTGTTTCAAACGCCATAGATGGCAGCAACAATGTGTACAGCGTGGATACGACCACCAAGGAAGTCACGCAAGTCGGCGCTGGTCCAACCAACATCCGAGGCCTGTGCATCGCTCCTAATGGCGATTGGTACGTCTCGACGGTCGGATCTGGGAACATCTACGTGAAGGTTGGGGGCGCTGGAGATTGGACCGCTGTGGGATTTGCTGGAAGCTGGGGGGACCTGTGGGCCGGGCCATCTGGGCACATCTACGGGGCCGCCGTAACCGGAATCGCCAAGAGAACATCAGGCGCTGGCTCATTCGCGTACATCGACTCGAATGCCCGAAACTGGCGGTCGGTGTGCGCGTTCTCGGGCGCAGACGGTGACGAGGTATACGCTTCGGACGGTTCCCTTCTCTACAAAAGGCCGGTTTCGGGCGGTGACTTCGTCGCCGTCACATCGACGTCAAAGGCCTGGCGACAGATGGGCATGGATCAGCGGCGAAACTTGTACGCGCCCGAGATCAACGGAAACCTTTACAAGGCCGTGAACGGCTTCTGACATGCCTATGCCTGATCGCAGAATGTTCGCAATGGTGAGTCAGTCGGAGCTGGCGAACCTATCGCCGTGCAATTCGATCATTGTTCCACCGAGCGGGTATGACGATACGTCGGCCATTCAGTCGGCCATCGATGCGGTCACTGCTGCAGGGATTGCTGGCACTGTGTACCTCACTGAGGGCCTTTACTGGGTTTCCAAAATTACGATCAAATCGCTGATTCACCTTCGTGGACTTGGGCGAGAGGTGACGAAGATCAAGAGGCTACCAGGCGCGAATACATCCGCGGTGATCGAGTCCAGTCTATTTGACGAAATGGACGCGGCAGGGAACTACTCAGCCGAGAACCAGGGGGCAGGAGGCGGCGTCAAACGCATCAGCCTCATGGGGCTTACGATAGATGGGAACCGACAGCAAAACAGTGCCGGGCGTGGCGTGCAGCTGTACGGCGCAGGATTCTACCTGGTAGACATTGGGATTGAAAACTGCAACACCGACGGACTGTATACTGGCTTCAACGGAGTCGATGTTTTTGCCGATATCTCTTATAGCCTTGAGTCAAGGTACAACGACCTGCGGATTAAGGCCTGTGGAAGCACCGGGTGGATAAACCACGGTCCGCATGATTCCGTTGTTACCAATCTTTTGATCTACGGGTGCGCTGTCGACGGGTGGGACGTCCAATCCCCCATAGGTGCGTTCGCGGCGAACACCTACGGCATTGGTCGGCGTGGGATTTGGTGCCATGAATTTGGTCTGATCAACGGTTCCAATATTGTCGGCTGCGGCGGAGAGACGGGAATCTTGTTCGAGTCGAGCGGATCAGTGATTGCTGCGAGTGCGGCTGCGGGCCCCGTCGGGATACACGTAAAGGGGAACCACATCATTTTTCAGGGAGAAATTGCAAACACGACAGAGGCAGCCTTGAGACTGTCAGGGAATTACGGCAGCGGGCGCTTTGACCTCTTGTACGCTGGCAACAACACGGGGATATGGGTCGACAATCAACAGTCAGCGATAAACACTGGACCCAGTGAAATCACAATAGTAAGCGCAGGATCTGCTGGAACTTTGTTCAACGCGAACGCTCAGCCAGTACCTCTCGGTCGCGTGACCGTCAGGGCGCCAGGCAAGTACGGCGTTTTTGAAAACGCGCCAGCATAGGAGTAGCACCATGACCCCACCCCACGGCACGAACCTCAAAGACACGGGCGAGCGTGAGGCGGCGAAACGACCTGAACCGAAAGAAGTAGCACCCATGACCCCACCCGGATTCGACCTGAGCGACACAGACGAGCGAGCGGCGGCGAA
>CAYMJH010000374.1:0-2596 GCA_964390385.1 uncultured Bacteroidales bacterium
CAAGGAATTCCGAAAAACCAGCGAAAAACCGATCCTGAAAGCTGCATATGTTGAGGAGTCGATCTACATTGGCGATGATCAGCTTGATGCATTGTCCAATATCAAGTCTAAGGAAGAACTGCTGGGTGATCTCATCCTGTTGTTGCAGTCACCGGCACGCAACGTTCTTTCTGCTTTACAGTCAGGCAGCAATAAACTGGCTGGTATTGTCAAAACATTATCAGAAAAAGAATAATTATTTATAACCGATTAAATACAATAAACATGGCAGATTTAAAAGCATTTGCAGAACAATTGGTTAACTTAACTGTTAAAGAAGTTAACGAATTAGCAAAAATACTCAAGGAAGAATACGGTATTGAACCCGCAGCAGCAGCTGTAGCAGTGGCAGGACCCGCTGCCGGTGGTGCCGGTGAAGCAGGAAAAGCAGAAGAGAAATCCACCTTCACCGTGTTTATGAATCACCCGGGCGGAGCCAAACTTCAGATCGTGAAACTGGTGAAGGACATCACGGGCCTCGGACTCAAAGAAGCCAAGGAACTGGTTGACAAAGCACCGGTTGCCATTAAAGAAAACTTATCCAAAGAAGAAGCTGAAGGTATAAAAGGTCAATTAGCTGAATCCGGAGCCGACGTTGAGCTTAAATAGGTACGCCCCGGAACGGAATTTACAGGTTTAATCCCGATCCGTCGGGATTAAACCTTTTTGTCATTTGTTATAACGAGCTGTTCAACATTTATAAATTATTGTAATGTCGAAACATACATCCGAACGCATTAATTTCACGCGTACCAAAAACCAGTTAACCTATCCTGATTTTCTCGATGTCCAGCTGAAATCCTTCAGGGATTTCTTTCAGCTCGAGACCACGCCGGAAAACAGGAAAAATGAGGGGCTTTTTAAGGTATTCCAGGAAAATTTCCCGATTACCGATACGCGCAACAACTTTGTGCTGGAATTTCTGGATTATTTTGTCGACCCTCCCCGCTATTCCATCGATGAATGCATTGAAAGGGGACTGACCTACAGCGTGCCGCTCAAGGCAAAGTTAAAGCTGTATTGTACCGATCCCGAGCATGAGGATTTTGATACCGTGATCCAGGATGTATACCTGGGGACCATCCCCTATATGACCGACAGAGGCCTGTTTGTGATCAACGGCGCTGAACGTGTTGTAGTGTCGCAGCTGCACCGTTCCCCCGGCGTTTTCTTCGGACAAAGCGTCCATGCTAACGGCACAAAATTGTATTCTGCCCGCATCATACCCTTTAAAGGCTCATGGATAGAATTTGCGACCGATATAAACAATATCATGTATGCTTATATCGACCGTAAGAAAAAACTGCCCGTGACCACCCTTTTCAGGGCCATCGGGTATGAAAGCGACAAAGAGATCCTTGAGATCTTTGACCTGGCCGATGAAATCAAGGTTTCCAAGACGGCCCTTAAGAAGCTGGTAGGCCGCAAGCTGGCCGCCCGTGTGCTGAAATCATGGGTGGAGGATTTTGTGGATGAAGATACCGGTGAAGTGGTTTCCATCGAAAGGAATGAGATCATCATCGACCGTGAAACACTGCTGCAGGAAGAACATATCGACGCTATTGTCGACTCAGGCGTCAAAACCATCCTGTTGCACAAGGAAGGACAGAACCTGTCTGACTTTGAGATCATTTACAATACCCTGCAAAAAGATCCCTGCAACTCGGAAAAGGAAGCAGTGCTGCATATCTATCGCCAGCTGCGCAATTCCGAGCCACCCGATGAGGCTACGGCACGGGACGTGATCGACAAGCTTTTCTTTTCCGACAAACGGTATGACCTGGGCGAAGTAGGACGTTACAGGATCAACCGGAAGCTCGGACTTGACACACCCATGGACACCAAGGTGCTCACCAAGGAAGACATTATTAAGATCATCAAATACCTGATCGAACTGATCAACTCCAAAACCGATGTTGACGATATAGATCACCTGAGCAACCGACGTGTAAGAACGGTTGGCGAACAACTTGCCACGCAATTCGGCGTCGGTCTCGCCAGGATGTCGAGGACCATACGCGAGAGGATGAACGTCAGGGACAACGAAGTGTTCACCCCCATTGACCTGGTCAATTCCAAAACCCTGTCGTCGGTGATCAACTCGTTTTTTGGCACCAACCAGCTGTCGCAGTTTATGGACCAGACGAATCCGCTGGCTGAAATCACCCATAAGCGCAGAATGTCAGCCCTGGGTCCCGGAGGTCTTTCAAGGGAAAGAGCCGGATTCGAGGTTCGCGACGTGCATTATACCCATTACGGAAGGCTTTGTCCTATTGAAACCCCTGAAGGACCCAACATCGGCCTGATCTCCTCCCTTTGCGTTTATGCCAAGATCAACGAACTGGGCTTCATCGAAACACCCTACCGGTCGGTTGACAACGGCAAAGTAGACCTTACCAACAAGGGAATTGTCTGGCTGAGCGCCGAAGAAGAAGAGTCAAAGGTCATTGCACAGGCCAATGCCCCCATCGATAATAAGGGCGGCTTCATCAATCCCAAAGTCAAGGCCCGGTATAACGGTGACTTTCCGGTGGCTGACGCACAGGAAATCGACCTG
>CAYMJH010000375.1:0-663 GCA_964390385.1 uncultured Bacteroidales bacterium
TTAAAGATCATGATTTTAACTTATTGGAAAAAAGGATTAAATTCCTAACTGGCAATTTTAGTATAAGAAAAACAAAAAAGGGAAGTGATCTTAAGGCGGGTATATATTATAATTATTCGCAAATAACTGACCTTTCAGCGTTAAGAGAATTAAATACATACTATTTAAGAGCGCTTAATAGTAAAAACAACTCTTTTGGAAGTAAGCTTTCTCGAGCACTTGATAAAGACAAACTAGATAGATTATCTAAATACTCTTTTGAACATGGATTCAAATCCAAAGTACATAATTCGTTTACTGCTGATGATTTGTCCAAAATTGTAAATTGCTGGTAATGAGTAAGATTAAAATAAAGAAAGAAGATAAATATAGAGTACTACTAACTGAACTTCTTCCTTATGAAGTTCCAATTATCTTCTCAAACGACGGATTCTATCAATTAGTTGCAAATCAAAGATTTAGCGTATTTTTTGATAGGGTAAAAGCGTTGTCCAATGCAAGCAGTGACACTAAGGGGAGGAAGTATGGTATTCCTTTAAATTATGTTGTTAGAAAAACTGCTCAAGGCGACACGAGATTATTAAGTATTATTCATCCTGTAAACCAAATTGATTTTGTGGATTTTTATCATTTCCTGTGAGAACTGATGAAGAGATCACAGAT
>CAYMJH010000375.1:673-2563 GCA_964390385.1 uncultured Bacteroidales bacterium
CTTTTAGTTTAAGAAGAGCAGCAAAAGTCGCTAAGTATTATTACTCTCCTGAAATGGTTTTTGAGGAAGATGACCTTAAAAATGCGGAAGTTGAGGTCGAGCCAGAAGTTCTAGATATGGAAACCAAACTTCTTAAATCATATTTTACTTACAAGCCAATTGATTTGATTTATAAGTTTTATGAAAAGAATGAGTATCAAAGATTAGAGCAAAAATTTAATCTCTCAATAGAATTTGATATTAGTAAGTGCTTCTATAATATTTATACTCATTCAATAACATGGGCTATAAAGAATAAGGAAAGTGCAAAAAAAAGTTCTCGACAAGATTCATTTGAAAATAGCTTTGATAAGATAATGCAGCTATCCAATTATAATGAAACTCATGGTATTGTAGTTGGCCCAGAAGTCTCTCGCATTTTTGCAGAAATAATCCTACAACAGGTAGATATTAACGTTTTAAGAAGATTGACTGACGAACAGTATGAACTTGGAAAAGATTATGAGATTCGACGTTATGTGGATGATTATTTTGTTTTTGCAAATGATGAAAAAATACTTAAAAAAGTTTTATTCACTTATAAAGAAGAACTTGTTGAATATAAACTATATATAAATGATCAAAAAACAATTATAAAGGAATCTCCATTTATAACTGACATAGCAGTTGGCAAGAGAGAATTAAAGCATCTTCTTGAAAGTCTTGTTAAAACAGTTGTTTCAGAAAACTCAATACCGAATCAGATAACAGGACAACCTGAGAAAATAAGATCTTTAAATCATCTTGAAAACCCATTTCGGTTATCTCAGAATTTTATCAAAGATTTCCAATGTATTGTTAAACGTAATCACCTAACATATGATATTTTAAGCAAAGATGTTATTAGGTTTCTTAAGACAGAACTTGTTAGAGTTTTCAAGGATCCAAAAATAGATAAGAATGAAAAAATAATTGAAGGTTTTTTATTACTAATTCTTGACATTTCTTTCTATTCTTACTCGCTTAATGTTACATCAAGCACAACATTCAAATTAGCACAAATGATAGTGTTAATTTGTAAATTCCTTGAGAAAAAAAATGAAGAATTAAGGCAAACTATTTATTCGAAAATTTCGAGAGATGCTGATTTTGTTATTTCTATCTTTCAACAGAAAGTTAGACATAATGAGACCAATATAGAGACCTTGAATTTACTAATTGCGTTAAAAAAACTTGATGGTAGTTACTTAATAACTGAGAAAAAAATACGAAAACTATTTCGGCTTGACCAAAAATCGCATTTTAAGACTCTTAATTATTTTCATATTGTTACCTTGTTATACTACATTGAAGATAACTCTGATTATGATTCTTTAAAAAAAGATTTAGAGTCATCTGTAGTAAATCGATTCCTTGAAGAAAAAGATCCATTCTCTAAAGCAGAATTGACATTATTGTTCTTTGATTTTATTAACTGCCCCTACGTTTCGATCGTTTCAAAGAAAAGAATTCTAACAGAATCAAGTTTCGAAAAATCATCAGCTGAACAACCAAAAATTATTGCTAATATTATGCAACAGAAAACTTGGTTTGTTGATTGGGACTCAAATATCGATCTTGAAACCATTTTAAAGAAAAAAGCATGGGGCGCATCATATTAATAACTTGGGGTTAGGTACCAAAAGTCGTTTGAAATCATTTATGAGATCAAAACACATATTCAGCAATATTTCTTAGGGTACCTTAAGAATCAGCAGAATTGAGCTTTGAACTTGTTCAAAGCACCACACACGATAACCTGAGGTACCTTTCCCCATTTATTTATATTATTATTACAAATTGATTAAAAGCAAGCACTTTTAAAAGCCACACTAATCGATGCTCGACCAAAGCTTTTAAAAGAGCTTGCTT
>CAYMJH010000376.1:0-2553 GCA_964390385.1 uncultured Bacteroidales bacterium
CCCAGGGCCGGAATTTGCCCCATCTCGAATTGGTTCTGTCAGCCAGTATTCCAATCAGCGGATTAAATCCAAATGCAGCAACCAAGCCGACAATTAATATCACCATAGAGGCATCGGTGTTTTTCAGCCCGTAAATATCTGTATAGAAATAAGCTAAATAGGTAATTAATGTTTGGAAAACAAGGTTTGCAGCAAAGTCTCCCAGACTATACCCTACTTTTTCAAATACGGTGACTTTTTGAGAAGTTAGACTCATACTATTTTATTATTAATTGATTATTTAAATACACCTATTAAATTGACCCTATCCCGTGTAACAAATTGATCCAATTGAAGTTGGTTCAACATAAAAGCTTTTACACGGAAAAATGGTTTTACAAATCTATAATTTTAATTCATAATTTCAATTTGTCTTTCTCTCCGTCTCTCCCTCTCCCCTTCCCTCTCTCTCCCTCTCTTGATTAACTACGTTCTCAGAAAATCTGCCGGTACATCCTTCAGCCGGGCAATGTCGGTTATCTTTTCCCGTATATTAAATCCAGCCGTACATCGAATATTGCAGTCCTCACATCCTTCGCAGGGTTTTCCCGAAAGACCTGTTGCAAGAAGTGTCTGCCGGGCAAAAGCAAGATCCCTGTATCCGTATGCATACATATAGCTTCGCATGATGGCGGGAATATCGAGATTATGTCTGCACTGCGGAATGCACTTTTTGCACTGCTGGCAATAGAGGCCTGGTTCCGGATCCAGGACTGCCAGGTTGAGATCCTTCAGCTCCTCTTCAGTCATTTTCAGGTTGTTAATCATGGCCAGGTTTTTTTGCATTTCCTCAATGGTCGACATCCCCGAAACGATAGTTGAAACATGTTCATTCTGTAAAACCCACTTGAGGGCGGCATTCGTATTCAGGGGACTGGTCCTGGTCTTATCCCTGAAAGCTCCGGCTGTGGTTTTCATGGCTATTAAACCAATTCCTGCTTCAGCAGCGTATTTCATGGCCTCCTGAAGCCCTTCCTTATCCTGTATCTTATAATTGTAAGAGATCATAAAAACATCGAATATCTTTGCATCAGCGGCTGCGATAAGGGCATCGTGACACATATCGTGGGTGGCAATGCCAAGATATTTTGTTATTCCCATTTTTTTAAGTTCCATCAAAGCTTTCAGCATGGGCTCATACATAACGTGCTCACGCTTGCAGACATGAGGGACCATGAAAATATCGACATAGTCCAGGCCAAAGCGCTTGAGGCTTCCTTCTGCCTTTTCAATGTATGCTTCCGGAATAAATTCTTTGGTGAAGGTGCCGGTACGGCCATCGAATCCATCCATAGGGGCTGCGGTACTGATAACGAAAGAATCACGGGGCAATCCTTTCAATCCCTCGCCCACAATCTGTTCATTTTTTCCTTCGCCGTAATAGGTGGCCGAAAAGAAAAGCTTAATACCGGCGTCATAGGCAGCCCTGACAAAATTTGGGCTGGTGGATCCGCCTGTGCCCATGCTGATAAGCGGACTAATAATGCCGGTTCTGCCCAGTTTCCGTGAAGGCAATTCAGGAATGCCTTCTAAAACAGGCTTTTCACTTCCGGCACCTTTGATCAATCCAGGGGCAAGGGCAGCGCCCGAGAGCCCGAGGATCCCTTTTTTAAGGAATTCGCGACGATTGTTGTTGCTCATGACTGGATAAAAAAAGATGAATAATCCGACAAAAGAACTCCGAATAATTCAACATAATATCAAATGTACAAAAAACAGCAATCCGATACAATACACCAATTTATCAATCCCTCCTTTACATCGATATCATGATTCCGTTAAAAATAGCCATATGAGGCACTGCATAACTGCTGCAACCAACAACCGGAAATCTATTGCCTGTTGTTGTTAGTGTTTTTCGTTTTCGTCCTTCTTACCCGAATGGAATTCCGACATATAATCCGTTGGTGTCTTGTTAAATTCCCTGGCAAAGCATTTGGTGAAATATTTAGGGTCGGTAAAGCCAACCATATAACTCACTTCCGAAACGGGCAGTTTTTCCTTCTGAAATATCAGGGCAGCTTTTTTAATGCGGTGGTTCTTTATAAACTCCACCAGTGAAAGGCCGGTAAGGGCTTTTACTTTCCTGAGAATGGTGGTATGGCTCATATGCATGGCGTCTACCAGTGCGATAACGTCAAACTCAGCATTTGACAGGTTCATTTCGGTTACCCGGAGCAACTGGTTCAGGAATTTCTCATCAACAGGTGTAATGGTGACGTCGGCCGGCTTAAGCAATATTTGCTTGCTGTATCGGTCGCGAAGCTTATGCCGGGACCTGATCAGCATTTTCACCTGGGTTTCCAGCAATTTTATGCTGAAGGGCTTGGTGATATAGAGGTCGGCGCCCAGTCTGTATCCCTCGTTAATATTTTCTTCCGTAGCCCTCGCAGTAATAAGAATAATGGGAATATGACTGGTTTCAATATCCTGCTTCAGTGCATCGCACAGCTGCAGTCCGCTCATTTCGGGCAGCATGATATCGGAAATGATCAGATCCGGCATTTCTGCCCT
>CAYMJH010000377.1:0-2549 GCA_964390385.1 uncultured Bacteroidales bacterium
TATGCTTACTGTTTCTTGTTTGCTCTGCGTTTTCTCCACTGAATGCTAACGTTCAGTGTTTTATTAACCGTTTTTACACACAAAAATAATCATAATAAAAACAAAACATGAATAATAGCTAATAATTTTAGAAATAGTTAAAGTAAAAATGGTAAATAAAACAAAGTTGGACTATGTCGTATTTATGGTATGGGAGTTTTATTTGTGTGGACATTGCATCTGCATTATTATCGAATAAACTACAGCAGAAAAACTGGTACAAGTTAATCAATATGTTTTTTAAAGCTACCGAAATCGCTATATAATTTAATAATTGGACACACTTTTCTCATTAAAATTTTTATATTTTCGTAAAGGCATATCAATAATTCATAGAACGTTAAAGCTGGAATGCTACGGAGGTGCTAGTTCTGTTAATTGTGGGCGAGCAATCCGACACATTTTCCCGACTTTACATTTACTGCAAATAAAAGGGTCTTTACCTGTTATAATTCTATAAACTTCAATTGCATCAAGTCCAACCAAAACTGGTAAATATCCTCGCTCATGGATTAGCGAGAAACAAGCTTCGAGCTTTGTTTTAGCATTGCAGTTTGCCATAAACCCAAAATGCCTGATTTTATAAAATCCTTTAGGTAATACGTGCTGCATAAATCGCCGAATAAACTCTTCAGCATCTATATTCATCGTTTTAGTAATCCCGGCAGCTTTATAGTCCTTGTAAGTAAATGTTACCTTACCATTTGAAAAATCTTTTAGCCTATGATTTGAGATCGCTACCCTGTGAGTATAATTACCCAAATAACTGATTAGTCTTTGTGAGTTTGAAAACGGTTTTTCACAATAAACAACCCAATTCTTGGCATAACACAATTTTTTTAAATGCAAAAAATTAGTAAAATTATCAGGCAAAGAAATTTCCTTACTGGTAACCGACAGTTCAAGCAAGCGACATAATATAGCACGGAAGACTTTGCTAAGAATTTTAACAGGAACAAAAAACTTTTTGC
Source organism: uncultured Bacteroidales bacterium (assembly GCA_964390385.1). Taxonomy (GTDB): domain Bacteria; phylum Bacteroidota; class Bacteroidia; order Bacteroidales; family UBA10428; genus UBA5072. Next base: position 1,011 of record CAYMJH010000377.1, read on the forward strand.
CAGCGTAAACCCATTCACACATATCATCCGATAATCCTCCGGCAGGAACAATCATGTGTATATGTGGGTGATATACCAAGGATTGACCCCAGGTGTGCAAAATCCCAATAGCTCCGACTTGTGCACCTAAAAAATCTTTGTTGGCAGCAACTTTTAACAGAGTTTCGCCAGCCGCTTTAAAAAGAAGATTATATGCTTTATTCTGATTTAGATAAAACAAACTATTTAAGCAATGAGGAATCGTAAAAACTACATGAAATTGCCTGACTTGCGGTAATTTACCTGCAAGTTTATCAACCCATTGTTCTGTTTTAATAAACTGGCATTTAGGGCAATGACGATTACGACAAGAATTATATGATGGCACAATGTGTCCACAATTATCGCAAGATTGAACGTGTCCTCCAAGACTTGAGGTTCTACATTGTTTAATTGCTTCAAATGCTTTTGTTTGCTCAGGGGTTAGACTGTGCGTTTGTAAAAAATCATCCGAACATTTGTTAAAAATGTCCGAAAGTTCCAATTTCTGTCTTTGATTCTCCATAGTAATACATTTAAATGTCCATAGAATCCAAAGGTGAACAGATTGACGAAGGACTAATATTTGCCAGATGTAAATATATTGAAGTCGTTTTTAGCGAATTATGTCCCAAAAATTGTTGTATTATCTTTAAATTAACTCCTTGTTCCAGTAAATGAGTTGCAAAGCAATGTCGTAATGTATGAAAAGATACGCGTTTCTTAATTCCTGCCTTTTTGGCACTATTCTGAACAATATTATTAAGTGATGTATCAGCCAAAAAACAGCCTTCTCTAATTTGTGATTCAAAAAGATAGGTTTTTGGCCTGTACATCTTAAAATAAATCCTCAATATCTCAAGCGTTTTATCCGAGAGTATTGTGTATCTGTCCTTATTTCCTTTGCCTTGAACCACATGCACCATCATGCGTTGCGAGTCTATTGCAGAAGATTTTATCTTCTGTAATTCTTCTTTGCGTAAGCCTGCCGAATATGCCAACATTAACAATGCCCGATGCTTAATATTCGTAGTGCAGGATATTAGTTTGGCTACTTCTTGTTGGGATAATATTGATGGTAATTTTTTCTCTCTGCGTGGCCTCTTTATACGCATTATCTCCCACTCAAGTTTTAGCACATCTGTCTGTAATAGCTTGTATGCACTAATAAATTGATTTATACATGAAGTTGATATGCTCTCTTCAACCATGCGCTGATGCAAATACTTTTTTAACTCTTCTCCCGTAATTTTGTCCAATGGCTTTTGCAACGACTTTGAAACCAATGCTAAGCTTTTTCTGTAAGTCTCAATTGTTCTCTCACTGTAATTACGATATTGCATCTCGTATAACAGTCTGTCCAATAATCTCTGATTTGTGATTTCCATTTTGAATATTTTTTAAAGTTATTAACTTCAAAAATACTCAAACGTATTTGAGCCACTTTTTCAGTGGCGATTTAGTTCAACGTTTCGCAGCTATATACTGTGTGGGATAGGAATAGCGAATCCCATTTCGTAT
>CAYMJH010000378.1:0-2508 GCA_964390385.1 uncultured Bacteroidales bacterium
ATATGCTGTAAGTATACGATGAGCCCTGGCATACCGATGCAGTGCCGGTAATGGCGCCCGGTGTGGCAGGGATAACAGGCTGCGCATTGATGACCGCGTTGCCCGAATTGGCTGACACCCCGCCCTGTGCGTTGGTCACCGTGAAATAATAGGTGTTGGCACTGAGGCCTGAGACGGTGGTGGTGGTTCCGGTCCCTGTCGAAGTGGATCCTCCCGGATACGTGGTCAGCGTCCATGTGCCGGAAGAAGGCAGACCGCTAAGGTCAACACTTCCGGTTGCAATGGCACAGGTTGGCTGGGTGATGGTTCCGATGACCGGCGCCGTTGGCGGCGCCAGGGTAATGACAAGATTTAAAGCATCATAGACATTATTGGTAAGGGTTACTTCACCGGAGGTCGTTCCTCCGGTTCCGTCATTTACATCGATATGCAGCACATCACCGGCTGTCCATGATGTGGTAAAGTTACCACATTGTACAGCATATTGGCCTGTAGGTGCATTATAGTAACATCCGGCTGATGCCTGGGTAAGTATTTCACCGGGCCGGCTGACAATAAAGGCTGAAAAAGTCAGAGAGGCAGGATAACCTCCACCTGAATAGGTTACAGTCCCCGTGGCATAATGCGGTGTGCCTGCTGCAAAAACAACGGAATAGGAAAGAAACATGACAAACAACGTAACACAAGCGGTAAGCCATTTATTGGGAAGTGAATTTCTTTTCATCGCTGGGATTTTTATAAGATTTTTTTATGGGTTTAATATCGGGTATTGTCTGAATTATTGAATTACGGTTGCTTTTTTGTAGGCAATATGATCCTTACTCTTCAGCAGGTAGATATAAATACCGTCGGGCACTCTCAGGTTTTCTGCATCATACCGGTCCCAGCTTACTTCATGGGTTCCACTTTGCTGATACTCACTGACCAGGGTCCTGATCTTCTGTCCCGAAAGGGAATAAACCTCCAGCAACACCTGTCCCTCGTCCGGGATATAGTACTCAATTGAGGTAACCTGTGAGAAAGGATTGGGATAGTTCTGGGACAGCCTGTAAGCTCCTTCCCCTTCCATAACAATATCGGGTGCCCTGTCGGCCGGATCATAGGTTAACGGCACAGCGGATGAATTGAGAAGAATCCCGTTCCTGTCCCTGATCTCCACCACCAATGGCTCATCTGCGCTCCATCCGGTGGTAAAGGCATTGCACTGGATGACGAAAGTACCGTCGTTCAACCGGCAGCCGGCGGAGCTTTTGCTAAGTTTTTCCGCAGGGGAAGACCGGAAATAAGCAGAGAAATCAAGATCATCCGACGTTAATTCAGCGTTATCGATCTTAAAATAACCATAGACCAGGTGCGGTGCACTGCTTCTTTCTATCAACACCGAGCTTTGACCGGCAGTGCTCTTTTTCCCTCCTCCGCCTGATGCAGGCCAGGTAACGTCTGATGTGACATTCACATAATACGGGTACCCGACGCTGACATTAAAATCGGTGAAGGGCAGAAGGGATATGTATTGTTCATATCCCTGGTTGGCAGAACTCCATCTTGCCACGCTGTTGCAGGAAGGAATATCGGCCATTAAACCCGAGGCCATGGTTATGGAGGTCTTGTCCAGGGGTAACATAATTTCATTAAAGTCCGTTGTTGCTGTGGTGATCAGGTTAAACACCGGACTGACCAGCTCACCCACCAACGTATATCCTACGTCACCCACAACATTTACATAATAGGGATATCCGGGAGTGACAGGAAAATTGGTAAAAGGCAGCACTTCAATATACATATCGTAACCTTGCTGGCTTGCATTCCAGCGGGCTACGGAATTACAACCAGGAATGGCATTCATCAGGTCTTCAGCGGTTGAAACGCCTGTGATGGCCAGCGGCAATGCGATCTCGTTAAAATCAGTGGTAGAGGTGGTGATAAGGTCAAAATCGAATTCCCCTACGGTGACTGAATTTTCACTCTCACTGCCATCCACCAAGGTGAATATATAGAAGTGGTTGATTGAAGCATCCCCTGTCACACCCTCATCTGTCCATTGCACACCGGGGGCAACCGGATCTTCGTCGGTGAAATTTGTTGCGACCCTGTTCGAACCGCCTGCCTTATCGGGTGTAAAGGTTGCAGTCGTTTCGCGATACGCGTTCATCGATGCCGTTCCCGGGATATCATCAAAAGTAAATTGCAGGTCGGTTCCGCCAATTATCGCATAACCGGAGATTACCGGCGGTTCAGGTACTGTTGATGTTGCGGATATGGTAAATACCGCATCGCTGGTATCGGATGGATCCCCGTCAACGTCGGTAATACGCAGCAGACAGCTTGTAGAAGGCGAGTCGGGAATCAGCCATGCATAAGAACCATCATCATCAGTGGTATCGATCACTTCGATCCAGTTACCTCCGTTATCGATGGAATATTCAATCTGAACTTCTCCGCTGGTTCCTGTTGACATCCATGTAATCACCTGTGTGCTTTCAACCAGCCAGTTTTCGCCTCCGTTGG
>CAYMJH010000379.1:0-2483 GCA_964390385.1 uncultured Bacteroidales bacterium
TGAACGGGAAAACATCAGCCGCATCATCAGCATCGTGCTGGAAAAACAGGCCGATGAACTCAATACGAGGATGGCGCACCTGCAGGCAACTGCCGGACTGGGAGTCCTGCTGCTAAAAGGAGATACCCTGCTGGAATACAACAAAAAAGCGGCAGCCCTGCTGGACATAACCGGGAAGCCGTCCCGGAAACCGGTATTGAGCCGGCTGCTGCAAAATATGGCAGCACCCCATCAGGTTCAGCTGCCCGATATCCCTGCCCTGCTTAAGAAAACCCTGAAAGGAAAAGATCAGCAGTGGACCCTCACCCTTGGCGGACCAGGGAAAACAACCACGGAAACCACCTTGTTCTTCCATGCCGTCACCGCCGGAGAAGAGTTGGTGCAGGTATTGATCCGTGAAAACACCGGCGGAGAATCCATGACCCTGCCCGGTGAAAGGCGCAACAAGCAACGAAAGACGGTGGAGGAAAAGCCGAAGCTGAGCGAGAACCGGTTCAGGAATTTCGTTGACCTCACTACAGACGTCATCCTGTATGTAGTCATAGATCCCCCGATGGACACATCCCTCTCCGCAGAAGAACAGTTAAAATACCTGGCACACCATACCTTTTGCGGCGAGGTCAATGATGCCTTCAGGAAACTGCGAAGCGACCTGGATTTCAACGATCTGATCGGCAAGCCTTTATATCACATATACAACCCTGATTTCAAAGACACACGGCCGCTTATGTTCGGGCATCATTTCATTGAATCGGGATACCGGATCATCAACATGGAAACGGCCTATGAAGAAGAAGACGAATGGCTCCGGTATTATGAGAATTCGCTGATCGGAGTGCAGCATGAAAACAAATTGTATGGTTTCTGGATGACCATGCGGAATATTTCCGGGCAGAAAATAGCCGAGCATAAACTACATTATAAAACCCGGCTCGACCAGCTGATATCCAATATCTCTACCCGTTTTATCAACCTGCCCCCGGAAAGCATTGACAGGAATATTGAATCGGCCTTCGGGGAGATCTGCAGCATAACGGGTTCAGACGCAGGCTTTTTATATCTTTTCTCCCCCGGCGGTGAATCGTTCAGCCTCAGTCATCTCTGGCAAAACAACCGGTTGAACATAAAGCAGTCCGACTATGTTGACCTGCCCCTGTCAGCCGTCAGGTATATCATTGAAGAACTGGAAAAGAACGGGATGATGATCATCCCTTCCAAGAAACATTTGCTCACCGATTTGAGCTATCAATGGGTGACCCGTGTCCCTAACCTGGAGAGCTTCATCATCCGGCCTGTCATCTACCAGGGCAATATGGTGGGGGCGATGGGCCTGATCTCTTCCGTTCCCAAATTCGGATGGAAGGAGGATGACAGTGCCATGCTGAAGGTCATCAGCGAGATCTTTATCAATGCCATCCAGCGGAAAAATTCCGAGAAAGCCCTCATGCAGAGTGAACAGAATTACAGGGAGATATTCAATTCCACTTTCGAGGGGATTATCATATATGATACCGGTAAAGAACATATTACAGATGTTAACAGGGCTTTTCTTGAACTGTTCGGGTACACCTGGGAGGAAGCCATGCAATGCTCCCTGCAAAGCCTCAGCGCCGAAAAAGATGAACATTCGAAGGAAAACCTACAAAATAAAATTCAGGGGTTTACCGGTGAAAACCAGGTTTTATTTGAATGGTGCGCGGTAAGGAAGAACGGGGAGAAATGCTGGACTGAACTATCCGTGAAAAACACGGAAATAGGCGGTGAAAAAAGGTTGCTGCTGGTGATCCGCGAGATCACCGACCGGAAGGAGGCCCAGGAAGCACTGGTGAAAAGCGAGGAAAGATTTCGCAGCATATTGCACCTGCTTACCGATATCATATGGATCGTCGACAAAGACCTGGTCATATCCTATGAATCCCCCTCATCCTCAAGGGTGATGGGATACAGCCAGGGTTACCTTATCGGAAAAAAGGGGACCGACTTTATTCATACTGAGGATTTGCAGCTGGTTTACAAAGATTTTGAAGAAGTGCTGCAGAAATCCAATGACTTTATCCCCACCGAATTCAGGGCACGCCATGCCGACGGCCATTACCTGCGCCTCGAAGCCATTGCCAATAACCTGCTTGATCATAAAGCGATCAACGGCATTGTCATCACCTGCCGCGATGTAACCGAGCGGCGAAAGGCTGAAATAAAGCTCAGGGAAAGCGAGGAAAAGTTCAGGATCATCTTCGAATCCGCACTCGACGGTATTTCCATGATGCTGGAGGACCGGTTTGTCGACTGCAACTCAGCCACCCTTAAGTTGTACGGATGCACGCGTGAGCAGATCCTGGGGAGTCAGCCCTATCTCTTTTCACCCGAATTTCAGCCCGATGGCAGGAATTCCAAAGAGAAAGCCCTGGAGAAGATCTCCCGCGCCTACCAGGGCAAACCCCAGTTCTTTGAATGGACCCATATACGACCCGACGGTTCCCTTT
>CAYMJH010000380.1:0-2477 GCA_964390385.1 uncultured Bacteroidales bacterium
GTGAAACAATAATTGTTTACAGATAACGTGAAGCGCAGCGATGTCCCCCGCTGGCGGGGGGAAGGGGGGTGGATTTATCGAAGATTTCATAAAATGACGTCATCTGACCAGTTTTTCCTGTATATTAGATAGGGACTTACAATGACGTTCATAATTAATTTATTAAATATCAATGTTCGTAATTATTATATCCATGAACAGATTATTTTATTCATTGTCACTTTTCTTTTGCCTGGTTGCCGTTTACACCTTCGGCCAGGTTCAGTATCCTTTTCAGGATCCCGCCCTGCCGGTTGAGGAACGCATCGATAACCTGCTTTCGCTGATGACGCAAGAAGAAAAGGTGATCTGCCTGGGCACCGATCCCGGCGTTCCCAGGCTGGGCGTTACCGGGACCCGTCACGTGGAGGGCTTGCATGGCCTGGCCATGGGAGGCCCGAGCAACTGGGGCAGGCGAAACCCGGTTCCCACCACCATATTTCCGCAGGCGATAGGACTTGCTGAGTCGTGGGACAGGGAGGTGATAAAAAAAGTTGCCGCCATAGAAGGGTATGAGGTAAGATATATGTTCCAGAGCCCGGAGTATCACCGGGGAGGATTGGTGGTGAGGTCTCCCAATGCCGATATCGGCCGTGATCCAAGGTGGGGAAGGACAGAGGAATGTTACGGTGAGGATGCCTGGTTCAATGCCCAGCTGGTGGTTTCCTTTATCCAAGGCCTGCAGGGTGATCATCCCCGGTATTGGCTGACGGCCTCGCTGATGAAGCATTTTTTGGCCAACAGCAACGAGAACGGAAGGGACAGCACGTCGTCGGACTTCAGCGAGCGCCTTTACAGGGAATATTATTCCTATCCCTTTTACAAAGGGGTTACGGAAGGCGGTTCCCGGGCTTTCATGGCCGCCTATAACCGGCATAACGGCATCCCCTGCACCGTGCATCCGATGCTGAAAGACATAACCGTGAACGAATGGGGACAGGACGGCATCATCTGCACCGACGGCGGGGCATACCGCCAGCTGGTAAGCAGCCACCGCTATTACCCCGACCTGAACCTTGCCGCGGCAGCCTGTGTCAAAGCCGGGATCAACCAGTTCCTCGACAGGTACCAGGAAGGCGTGCATGGCGCTCTTGAAAAGGGAATCATGCAGGAAGCCGACATCGATTCAGTGCTGCGGGGTGTTTACCGGGTGATGATAAAGCTCGGGCAACTCGATCCGCCTGAAATGGTCCCCTACCGGCAAATAGGGGTTTCGGACACTATCGAACCCTGGCTGACGGAAGCACACCGGAAAGCTGCGCTTGAGGTTACCCGGAAAACCATTGTATTGCTGAAAAATGAAAAAGAACTTTTGCCGCTGAAAATGGGCAACATGAAATCGGTGGCGGTCATTGGCCCGCTGGCTGACTCGGTATTATTGGACTGGTACAGCGGAACGCCGCCTTACCGCATTACGCCCTTACAAGGTATCAGCGAAAAAGCAGGGGAGAACCTGAAAATATTGTACACGCCGGACAACCGGTTTAACCGGGCGGTGGAAATGGCGGCAGCAGCCGATGTGGCCATCGTTGTTGTCGGCAATCACCCTACCGGCAATGATGGCTGGGCATTGTGCCCGGTCCCCAGCGACGGGAAAGAGGCGGTCGACCGCAAGGTCATTCTGCTGGAGCAGGAGGAACTGGTCAGGCAGGTATATGAGGCCAATCCCAACACCGTGGTGGTGCTGATCAGCAGTTTTCCATACACCATCAACTGGACAAAAGAGCATATACCGGCCATCGTACACATGACCCATTGCAGCCAGGAGACCGGCACTGCCCTGGCCGATGTGCTTTTCGGCGACTTCAACCCGGGCGGGCGCCTGGTGCAGACCTGGCCGGCATCGATAAGCCGGTTGCCGCCGATGATGGATTATGACATCACCAAAGGAAGAACTTATATGTACATGAAGGAGGCGCCCCTGTTTGAATTCGGGTACGGGTTAAGTTATACCACTTTTGAATATACCGATGTAAGGTTTAGCGAAACTGCGCTGGATCGTGACGAAGAGATCACCGTGGAGGTGAAGGTTAAAAACACCGGTCAGATGGCCGGCGATGAGGTGGTGCAGTTGTATGTCAGGCACCTTGATTCGAAAGTCTCACGGCCGCTGATTGAACTGAAAGGTTTTGAAAGGATAGAGGTAAAGCCGGGTGAGACAAGAATGGTAAAGATTCCATTGAAGGCTGCCGACCTGGCATACTGGGATGAAGCGAAGCATGGCTTTGTGGTGGAAGAAGATAAGATTGAGGTGATGGTGGGATCTTCGTCGAAGCTAATTCATTTCAAGAAGACGATTGAGGTGATGAGAACAGGAGACTGAGGGACTATAGGAAGGAGAGAAAGGGTGGAGAGGAGACCAGAAGACTGAAAGATTTGGAAGAAACACACCCCTAACCCCTCTCAAGAGGGGAACATTAGCGAACGCACCCTTAGGA
>CAYMJH010000381.1:0-2467 GCA_964390385.1 uncultured Bacteroidales bacterium
TCTACCCCAAGGCCCGTCAGGCTGACCCGGCAGGCAATAGAGGTAACTCTGTGTCTGAGGCCCGGGGAACAAGCGGCGAAAAGCAGGGAGACTGGTCTACTCCCGATGACCTGAGTAGGCCGCGAGCCTAAGCTGATATATGGTGAGAAAACGAACCGCTGTTGACGCACCTAGATGGACAACCTACCGCGTGGGGTTGCGCCCACACTGGACAAGGTAGGAGGAAGAAAGTAGGGAAGTTGGAATAGGTGACTTCCTGAAAGGGAAAAGAAACCCGACCGCACTGGTTACAGGGGTGAACAAACCATCGGTTTCTTCCGAGGCTAGCACGACAAGCTAGCTTACAGGTGTTAAGGGCGGCACCTACGTATCGGCGCAAAGGATGCATTGTGGAACGTGGGAGATCTCCTGCATTACCAGACAAGGTGGTCTGGTTAAGGGTAAGCGGAAACGCGAGACCTAATGGTGCAGGAGAAGTCCGAGGCCCCATAGTAGTCTGAGCGTGGGAAAGCCACGTACATGGCGAAGGGGGCTAGGTTAACCAGAAACTCAAACAGACAGCGAAAGGAGTTCAAGAAATGTCGAACGATATCCGATTAACGCAGTCGAGTTTCGCCAAGAAAGCTCAAGCGCAACCGGACTTCCGGTTCAACAACCTGTACTTCCTGATTTGTCGGGAGGACTGGATTGCTGAAGCCCTCGAAAGAGTGTTAAGCAATCAGGGTGCTCGGACAGCTGGAGTCGATGGGATTACGAAAGAAGACCTCAAGACGCAGAAGGCGAAGCAGGGTTTCGTCGAGCAGCTCCATCAAGAGCTGAAGGCGAAAACCTACCAACCTTCACCGGTCAAGAGAATCTGGATACCCAAGCCCGGCAAAAGGGATGAGAAACGCCCGCTGGGAATTCCGACAATTAAGGATAGAGTGGTTCAGCAGTTGCTCAGAATGCTCCTGGAGCCTATCTGGGAATCTGACTTCTTGCCGGTATCACACGGGTTTAGACCCGGACATCGAACGATGGATTGCATCCGACCACTATGGCGGCATATCAATCACAGCCAGAACTTCTGGTGGGTGATTGAAGGAGACATCAGCAAGTGTTTTGACCGGGTGAATCATCAAATCCTGCTTCGGCTCGTCGCCAAGCGGATTGAAGACAAGCACGTCATGCGGTTGCTGAAGGCTCTTCTCCAAGCCGGAGTCATGGAAGATGGAGTTGTTCACACAACGGAGGAAGGGACGCCACAAGGCGGTATCCTCTCACCATTGCTGGCGAACATCTATCTTCATGAGCTTGATATCTGGTGGTTCAGAAAGTGGAGCAATCTCACCCAAAACCAGAGGCACTGGCGAAGGGTGATAGGCAAGAGAGAAGGAACTGGAGAGGGTAGCGTATTGTACTGGCGGTATGCGGATGACTTTATCCTGCTGACCAATGGTACGAGAGCTTACGCTTGCCAAGTCCGGGAACTCTTGCATCAATTCCTGAAGGATGAACTCCATCTGGAACTGAATATGGACAAGACCCAAGTCACTCATGCCAAGGATGGGTTCGACTTCCTAGGGTTCCACATTCAGTGGATGACGCCGCCTCGACAAAAGCCTTGGCTGAGGGTTTCGCCTTCACTCAAGAGCATCGAGAGGTTCAAGGTGAAAATCCGGGACATGACGGCATCATATCGCGGCCACGATGCGCCCGAACACAAGATTGCCGCCATCAACAGGGTCACGATTGGCTGGATCAACTACTACCGGTACTGCAATGTCAAAGTGATTGCAGGCGAGCTGGACTTCTGGGTGAACCAGAGGTTCGTGAAGTGGGCCAAACGCAAGCACGACAAAGGAGTTCGGTATGTACTTGGCTTGTACAGGGCTAGACAGATGGACGGTCAGAGGAACAGGTGGAACTTGAGGGTGATAGACTCACGAGGGAAACCGTTCTGGCTGTTCATCATGTCAGATGTGACCGTCGAACGCTATCAGGATTGTCCGGCTGCTAGTCGGCGTAACCCGTACCTGGACACGGCGGATGTTTTGCCTACATCGGACGGGCAGGCGCCTCTAGACGAAAGAACGTGGGATGGAGGTTGTCACGACGCCGAGCAAAGAGATTGGGCACGCAAAGCCAGGCAAGAGTCTAACCATACTTGCCAGCAGTGCGGGCGCTCCCTCCTTGCCGGGGAAGTTGAACAACTTCAGGCTCACCATCGGACTCCTAGAAGCAAAGGCGGTCAGCATCATCCCGACAATGCGAAGGTTCTCTGCCAAGAGTGCCATGTCAAAGCGCACAAGAGCTAGATTGGTATGGTTAGCGTGAAAGCCGGATATGCCGAAAGGTCTATGTCCGGTTTGGTGGGAAGGGGGAAGGAAACGGATACCCGAGAGGGTACTCCGCGCCTCCCTCTTACCCGAGTTTGGACCGCAGGCTGGCTGCTGGGCTATGGTTCGCCGCTGTGGCCCTTCCCCTA
>CAYMJH010000382.1:0-2448 GCA_964390385.1 uncultured Bacteroidales bacterium
AGTTCCTTGTACTGTTTAGTTTCCGGACCAAACGAATTCCATATTGAAATGATCATATGAGCGTTCATGCTGTGCACCTCATCGACCATCTTTTGAGGGTCATAAAAGTCTGCATTAAGAAATTCCATGGCGTTCCAGAGATAATTGTTACCCCAGTACTGCCAGTCCTGGATGATACCGTCAAGCGGGACCCCCAGTTCACGGTATTTCCTGACCACACCAACAAGTTCATCCTGGCTTTTGTACCGTTCCCTGCTTTGCCAGTAACCAAAGGTCCACAGCGGGAACATGGGTACCTGGCCTGTCAGATCGCGCATACGTGCGATCACACCGTCGGCATTGCCTCCGTACATGAAATAGTAATCGATACAATCACCCACGTCTGATTTGAATGAGGTTGTTTCAGGTGTGTCTTCAAAGAGAGTGGGTGAATAATTATCCCAGAACAAACCATAGCCTTTTACCGAAACGAAGAAAGGAATATAATCATCGGTATTACCCTGTATCATATTCAATTTCATGTTGCGTTGGATCATTTTTCCGTTCTGCTGCTGACCTAACCCATAGATGGCCTCATCTTTTCCGAGAGCGAATGCCTGGTATGCATTGAAGGTTTTTGTTCCGGCATCGGTAAAATCTGTGAACCTGGCGCCAGCTTCGGTTTCGCTCAGAAGTAATCCGGATCGCGGCATCATGAATGATATCTTCCCGCTTTTGAGGCTCAGTGATACCAAAAGGTTTTTACTACTGATTAGCAGTTCCTCGCCTTTTTGCCTGATGTCAAGTTCCGTTTTCCGGGGTGTCATGATTACCGAAAGACTCTCTTTATTGAAACTCTTTCCATCGGGCCATTTCAGCACCCTTACTATTGATGGGCTGAAGAATTGAATTTCAATGCCAATGTCATCTACTGCAGATCTGATGCCAAGATCAGTTCTTTCGTACGATTGTCCGTAGCTGCCTGTGCCTGTGATTGAGATCAGGAACAGGAGTATAATAAAACGCCTCATAATCAATATATTACGTCAGATTCACATAATCCGGTCAATGTAAGGGTAAATCAGTTCAGATTAAGGCATATTTAAATTATATCCCATAATAGAAAGCATTTTGGCTGCATATCGTTTGCCAAATAAACGGTATCCATCTGCGGTGAAATGAAGATGATCCGGCCTGCCGGTACAACCATCTGAAGATATCACATAAGAATTAGGTATTGTTTGTGGCAATGTAGCAATAATAGTGTTCATACTTGCGCAGGCACCTCCCTCGGCTTCACTAACCATTTCACCTGCCAGCAGAGGTACATTCTCCGGTTTCAGATTCAGGTCCTTCATCAGGTTGTCATAGACGAGCTTTACTTTTGAAGTCCAGGTGGTATCACCGGTATTTGATTCTCCCTGGTGCAGCAGTATTCCCTTTATCACGCCATCCTTCTGAGCCAGTTTTGCCATTTCAACAAGTCGTCCATAGGGATTTCCGTCATAATCTTTTACCATGTTTTGCAGCCATCCCTGTGCAGTTGAAACATAAGACTGGTAGTTGTCCTTGTCGAAAAGCTCTATTTTGCAGCCTCCGATAGAGACATTTATTACACCTACCCTGATGTTCTTCGGGAGGTTTTCTACCATTGTCCTGCCAAAATAATCTGCAGGCGACAGACCGGTCCGGCATCTGCATAAAGGCGGTACGGCAGTGTACCAGTTACCCTTTGTTCTTCCGAGATTGGGACAATCAAGAGTTTCCATCACCACGAACCGGCTATCCACCGTAGTGTCCTGCGGTTCTACTCTTGCAGCGCCCTCCATGTTTGACTGACCAAAAGCCAGATATATGTAGAAATCAGGATCCTGTGCAATGACCTTTACATTTGATAAAAGGGCACTGACAACAATAAATAATACAAGCTTTTTTTTCATGTTCTTTGTGTTTTTTAAGCATTCAGTCCCGATTTGGAACCGGGACTGAAGTTAATAAGTTTATTTAAATATTCTTGGAGCGAATTCATTAAGTGCACGGCGCCATGTAAGCCATTCGTGCGCTGTTCCCTGAGATTCGTGGTAAACAACGTTCTTGATTCCGATAGCCTTCAGAGCATCAACTGCTTCCTTCGGGGTGCCTTCTTCGGTACCGGTGCTGATGAACAGGAGGTTCATCTGCTTGTTAAATGTGGCAGCATCCTTAAATACACCATTGAAAGCATTTTCAATCTTATCGTTGGGACGCATGAAGAAGCCGCTGAATGTACCCATCCATGCAAATTTGTCAAGATTAGCAAATACAGTCGAAGTGGTCTGGAAGCCACCCCTGGACAGACCAGCCATAGCGCGGAATTGCCTGTCGTTCTTTGTGCGGAAGGTCTTCTCGATGAATGGCATCAGGTCTTTGATGTAGATCTGTGTCACGTCGTTCGTTGAAGCTTTGCGTACATCAGAATTGGTTTTAATA
>CAYMJH010000383.1:0-2446 GCA_964390385.1 uncultured Bacteroidales bacterium
CCAAACTGTAATACTGAAAGCCGATGCGATTGGCAGGCACCTGCAAAACATATTCAAAGAAAGCGACCCCCCAACTGAATAAGATGACAAACAATAAAGGCTTGTGATTGAAGTTTTTCAAATGTCCGTACCAGGCAAACGTCATGAATAAATTGGAAAAGAAAAGGAATACGATGGTTCTTAACACAGTTTTTACATCTCCTTAAAATGAATGTGAAGCTTCAATATTGAAAGCACTGCGTAGCGGAGGGCATGTATTCATACCCGTGATTTCAACGCATTATCAATGATTAAACCGATAGCCTCGTGATATTTTACTTCAGCCCTCTCCAGTGCCGCGACAAAACCGGCATCCGGCGACAAACAGGGATTCGTGTTAACCTCCAATACCCAGGGCTTGCCGTTGTTGTCAACACGAAAATCAACGCGCGCGTATCCGCGCAGGGCAAAAATATTCCAGCACTGCAGGGCAATTTCTCGTAAGGACGATATGAGAAGGGTATCATCGTCATCAAAATAGAATTTTCGTATCGTATTGTTGTATTCAAAGGAATCCGCGTCCCATTTGGCCTTGTAATCAACAATTTTCAGTTGATCGGGAGCGTAATCCTGAAACAGCATTTCCGCGATCGGCAGTACTCTGGCCCCCGCCTGATCAGAAATTAAAGCCACATTGAATTCGCGGCCATCGATATAGGCTTCGCCGTAACAGGAGCCCCCCAGTTTTTTTTCACGAAGCTTCATTTCTTTGATCATAGTCGCTTTTTCTGTAAAGGTAATGAGCGAGTTTTCATCAAGTCCGATGGAGGCATGCTCCCAGGCAGACTTGATTAAATATTTCCCGCCATCATCTTGTCGGGAGATGAAACCATCCTGTTCTATCCAGTCCGGCGTGGAAATACCGGCATCGCGCATGATTTTTTTGGCCATCGGCTTATTAGATGTTTGATATATGGCTTGGGTCGGACAACCGGTGTAAGGCATGTGCAAATAATCAAGAATCGCGGGAGCAAAATGAATCAGGCTGCCGGTAGCGTCCAGGGTCTCGACAATATTGAAAACCACCAGCGGCTTTAAGGACTTTAGCATAGTTATGGTATTATTCAGGTTGAGCTCAAAAGGCAACAAAACAGGTTCATAATGCAGCGCCCGCAAGGCTTCAGCAATGGCTTCGGCCTGTACAAGACAATCAAGTTCATCATCCGAGGCATCCGGCGCAATATCACTGTGTAAAATGACTATTTTTTTCATCGGGATTATTTTTTTGCCCGCTTCAGGGCAGATTTAATGATGGAGCTGATTAATTTATGATAGCTCATTCCTATTTTGGTGCATAGGATGGGTAAATCAGAACGCACGGGATTGAGCCCGGCCAGGGAATTAACTTCCATGAAATGCGGAACACCGTGGACATTGGAGCGCAGATCAATGCGTCCGGCATCTTTTAAATCCAGGGCACGCCAGGCCATCAGGGAAATTCCCATGGCTCTTTGGGCCTCATCATCATTGACCACCACGTACTCGACCAGCCTGTCGTAGTGTTCCTTGTTTTCATAAGAATAGGCGTTCTTTTCCGCATCGGGCTTCAAAATGACTTCCAAGGCGCCCAGAGCGCGGGCGTCCTTACCTGTTCCCAGGATTCCGACCGTAAATTCGCGACCGGGAAGATAGGTTTCCACCAGGACCGGCTGTTGAAAAGTTTTTAAAAGTTGTTTGCAGACCTTTTGCAGATTTTTACGTGATGTTATTTTGGAAAGCGAGGTAATACCCTTTCCCGTTCCTTCGGCTACCGGCTTGGCAAAAAGAGGGAAGTGCAGGTTAATTTTTTCAATATCGTTTACATCATAAACCACATAGAAGTCGGCCGTGGGAATGCCTATGTCACGCAGAATCTGTTTGGTAAAACCTTTGTGCAGCGTGAGAGCATTGCCCAACGGATCGGAAAAGGTATAGGGGATGGCATAGGCTTCCAGAAGGGCAGGGACCTGCGCTTCACGGCCAAAACCATGCATGCCTTCAGCGATATTGAAAACAAGGTCCCAACGGTCACCTTTAGTCAGCCGGCGGGTTAGCGCTTTAATGTTACCAATCCGGTCGGTTTGGAAGCCGTTATCCAAAATGACCTTTTCAATCGCTGCAATTGTATCGGGAAGATCGAATTCCGCGGTTTCTTCGAGACCGTATCCTTCTTTCAGGTAATCGTCGCGCAGATCATAGGTGAGACCGATTTTGAGTTTCTGAGTGACGCGACCCACGATTGATTTACCTGCCCCCTGCCATAAGATTCTGCCGGTTAATGGATGTCCTTCGACTTGGCGTGATTGTCAGGGTAGCGAAACGTATTGCCTTCGTAATTGCGCAGAAGCAGGTCACCGTTTTCCCACCCGATCGCGTACTCGGGCAGCAGGGGTATCTTGCCGCCGCCGCCGGGTGCATCTACAACATA
>CAYMJH010000384.1:0-2443 GCA_964390385.1 uncultured Bacteroidales bacterium
CAAAATTTTCATTTGATTTTATATAATTAATAGGATCGGAAATTGACAGGGCAAATTTATTTCGCGTGGACTACATGCCAAAAGAAATGGGATTAACACCTTGTTCCTGGGGGCAGGCAGGGCGTTTTTGTGGCGGATGAATAGAATGAGGGGTAAATGACGTTCACCCCGGATTACAGGATTTCTCTGATTTTTAACAGGTAGGGCCGCGAAACCGGAATCTTTTCACCGGAACCTTTAATGGATATCCAGTGGTTGTCATAACTGGCATTAAGCTTTTCGATAAAATGGGTGTTTACGATACATATCCGGTGACACCTGAGGAAATTGGAATACATTTTTATTTGCTGTTCCATGGCTTTCAGAGTATTCCTGATAAGCTTCTTTTTAAATTCGCCGGCTTCCCTGTAAACAATCTCAACATAATTGTCCGCTGACCGGATAAAGGCAACCTCTGAAACCTGCAGTTTCAATAATTCTGTATTATTTTCGGAGACAAACTCAATGGATTTATTGAGATAATCCTCTTCATATTTTTCGAGCTGCTTTTGCAGGGTTCTTTTTTCCAGGAGCAACGATTCATTTTGCAGCCTCAGGGCATGAATGATTTCGAAAATCCTTAAAACCACAGGAGCAGCGAGACATATCAACAACACTTTCAGCATCACATGGAAGGAAATCTTTACATGGCCTACATAACGCAGGTAAAATGCGAAAGCCACTGAACTCAATGCCAATAAACTTAAAATCCTAACCAGGGGATGAAACTCATGCATTGCGTTTACCTGTTCCTCATACTGAAACCACAAAGAACTGAATAACCGTATCAATACCATGCACAGAAAAACAATAACCCCCATGCCGGCTATAAATATCAGCCGGTTATTATAATCGAACCAGTCGAGCGGGAAAGGCTGAAAAAAAAGCACAAATAAAAATACGCCAAAGCTCAGGGTCAGAAAAAGCCCCAGGTATCCTTTTAACATGGATAATAACTGATTCACCCTATGATTCATACGTTAACTTCAATGGTAACCTCAGGCCTGCCATATTATCATGGAAAAAAAGGCCGGCTAAAATGCCCCGGAATTAAACAATCCAAATATAAATGCTTTTCTTACAATTTATTTATTATCTTTGCGGAAAGTTTATAGCAATATTGCATTTGGTTTTTTCCAATCATCGCTGAGACTTTTATTAGGAAAGACACATTACGCCTTGTTATTTTAATTTGGTTAATGTCAATTTCTTACTATTTAACCAAATTAAAATACATGAGTAAAATTCAAAAGGTAACCGGAAGACAAAACAGGTACAGATCATTCAAACAAAATCCTGCTGCAGGAAAGAGATTCAGCAAACAGCTGCTGGATGCTGATCTGTTCGTAAAAAAAGCCCAGCCGGTCAATGAAACCCGGTATGTAGCTTCTAGGGTCATTAAAGACCTTCCGGTCAATCAATCGATTATCTCCAACCTTCTTAAGAAAGGCTATGTTGCCCCGACAGAAATCCAGGAACGCTCTATTGAGCCCATTCTGAAAGGTCATGATCTGATGGGACTGGCCCAGACCGGGACAGGCAAAACAGGGGCATTTTTAATACCGCTGGCGCATAACCTGCTTGGAAAAATGCCGTCTTTTCAGATCCTGGTGATCACTCCCACCCGCGAACTGGCCGTTCAGATCGAACAGGAGTTTAAAAGCATTACCGCAGGCCTTGATTTATGCAGCGAATGCTTCATAGGGGGCACCGATGTGAGAAAAGACATTATGAAGCTCAGGAAACCTTATCATGTGGTTATAGGGACGCCGGGCCGGATTTCGGATATGGTTCGCCAACGGGCCATCAACCTGGATCACTTTTCCACCCTGGTGCTGGATGAATTCGACAGGCTGCTG
Organism: uncultured Bacteroidales bacterium; assembly: GCA_964390385.1. Lineage (GTDB taxonomy): Bacteria > Bacteroidota > Bacteroidia > Bacteroidales > UBA10428 > UBA5072. Next base: position 1,899 of record CAYMJH010000384.1, read on the forward strand.
GACATGGGATTCTCCCCCGACATTTTAAAAATTGTTGACGGTATGCGTAACCGGAAACAGACCATTCTTTTTTCTGCCACAGAAGACAAAAGCCAGCGTGCCATGATCGGCAAATTACTGCATAATCCCATAGAAGTCCGGCTCAGAAAGGGAAATATCAGCGGTGACAATATCGACCAGGAAGTCATCAGGATCTCCGAAGGCGAAAACAAAATGGACATATTGCTTGACCTGATCAACGACCCGTCATTTGAGAAAGTGCTCATTTTTGCCGACACCAAGCGATGGGTCAGCCGGATATGTAAAAACCTCCGTAAGGCCGGGATCAGGGCTGATGAAATACATGGGAACAAATCCCAGCACTACCGGGCAAATGCCCTGCAGGCTTTCAAAAACAGGAAGATCCAGGTCCTGGTGGCAACTGACGTGGCCGCCAGGGGGCTCGATATCGTTAATGTATCGCATGTGATCAATTATCAGCCCCCCCAGAATATGGACAGTTACATACACCGCATCGGCAGAACCGGGAGAGCCGGCAAAAGCGG
>CAYMJH010000385.1:0-2416 GCA_964390385.1 uncultured Bacteroidales bacterium
AACCACGTTTTTGTATTCCTGGTTGATCTTAACCACTTTGAATTCCATGGTTTTTCCCACATAAATATCATAGTCGCGTATGGGTTTGACGTCGATCTGCGAACCGGGGAGGAACGCTTCAATGCCAAATACGTCAACGATCATACCGCCCTTGGTACGGCATTTTATGTATCCCTTGATGATTTCGTCCTTTTCCAGCGCCTCGTTAACCCTGTCCCATGACTTCAACGCCCTGGCTTTTTTGTGCGACAGCACCAGCTGTCCTTTCTTGTCTTCCTGGCTTTCAACGTATACTTCCACCTTGTCGCCGAGGGCCAGTTCGGGATTGTACCTGAATTCATTGAGGCTGACAACACCTTCGGATTTGTAACCGATATTGACGACAACCTCGCGTTTGTTCATGGAAATAACGGTGCCCTCAACCACTTCGTTAACCTTGACGGCACTCAGGGTGTCGCTATAAAGTTTTTCAAACTGCTGACGTTCGTCTTTGGAATAAAAATTGCTTCCTTCTTCATACTTGGCCCAGTCAAATTCCGCTTCGGCAGCTCCCTTTTCAGGTTCAGCAACGGCATCGGAAGCTTTGGCTGCCTTCCGTGAACCTGATTTTTCAGATTTTGCCCTGGTTTTTTCGGTGTGACCGGATTCAACCGCGGTTTCCTTTTCCGTCACTTTTTCTTCAGCACCTGCTTGTGCTGTAATTTCTTCCTTTTCGGATGAGGCAGCATCGACGGCTGCATTGGACTCTTGTTCTTGTGCAACAGCTCCTTCAGCTTGATCCTTTTGCGGGTCAAGATTGTTTTCGAGATTTTCTACCATTTAATTAAAGTGTTAAAATTTAATAAGTTAGACATTATATGACCAAAATGGAGCTGCAAAGCTATAATTTTCTGTGTTAAAATACTAAAGTTACAGAAAAAAATCCTAAAATTATCCGCCAGCCTCAACCCTGAAATTCAAATTATTGGCCACCGTCAGAGGCCGTTTCGTCAAAGCCTGTCGCAACCCGGAAGCGGATCGGGATTAAAATATTACTTTTATACCCGTCAAATGAAATCCTAATCTTATGAAAATACTGGTCATCGGAACAGGTTATGTCGGCCTTGTAACAGGCGCCTGCATTGCAGAAACAGGCATTGAGGTCACCTGCGTGGATATCGACAGGCAGAAGATCGAAAACCTCAGGAAAGGGATCATCCCCATCTATGAGCCCGGCCTTGAGGAACTGGTAAGGCGCAACGCCGAAAAGCAACGGTTGCGATTCTCCGTCAGCATCAGTGAGAGCCTCGGCGATTGCGAAGCGGTGCTGATCGCCGTTGGGACGCCACCCGGTGAAGACGGAAGCGCCGACATTTCCCATGTTCTCAATGCGGCCAGGGAGATCGGGCGCTGCATGAACAACTACCTGGTTATTGTAACCAAAAGCACGGTGCCCATCGGAACTTCGCATAAAGTAAAGGAAGCCGTGCAGTCGGAACTGGATAAGCGAGGGATCAGCCCCGGCTTTGACGTAGCCTCCAATCCCGAATTCCTGAAAGAAGGCAATGCGGTGGAGGATTTCCTGAAACCGGCCAGGATCATCATTGGAGTGGAAAATGAAAATGCAAAAGACATCCTCACAAAAATATACCGTCCGTTTCAGCTGAACGGATACCGCACCATTTTCATGGACATCCCCTCTGCCGAACTTACGAAATATGCAGCCAACTGCATGCTGGCCACCAAGATCAGCTTCATGAACGAGATCGCCAACCTGTGCGAAAAGGTCGGCGCCGATATCAACATGGTGAGGCAGGGCATCGGAAGCGATCCGCGTATCGGCAGCAAATTCATTTATGCCGGAGCGGGATACGGGGGATCGTGCTTCCCCAAAGATGTAAAGGCGCTGATCAAAACCGCCGGGGATATTGGCTGTTCACTGGATGTCGTAAAAGCCGTTGAGGCGGTCAATAACCGGCAGAAAGAGGTGCTGTTTCACAAGATCATGCATCACTTCGGGAACAATATAAAGGGCATGCACTTCGGAATATGGGGCCTTTCCTTCAAGCCCAACACCGACGACATGCGTGAGGCCCCCGCAGAAGTCATCATCCGCATGCTTACCGGAGCCGGAGCCTCGGTGAAAGCCTATGACCCGGTTGCCATGAAGGAAGCCCGCCAATATTTGGGGGAAACCATCCGCTATGCCACCGACAGTTACGACGCCGTGCTCGACGCCGATGCACTGGTGCTCGTAACCGAATGGGCTGAATTCCGCAGCCTGAATTTCAGGGTGCTGGAGAAACTCATGAAACAAAGGATCATCTTCGACGGGCGGAATATTTATGATCCGACCGAGGTGAGGGAGAACGGATTTGTATACTACGGGATCGGGAGGGGGAAAAGGTAAACAGTAAACGGTAAACGGTAAACGGTA
>CAYMJH010000386.1:0-2409 GCA_964390385.1 uncultured Bacteroidales bacterium
TAACAACCAGTTTATGGGGATCATCGGTTTGTTCAAATTTATAATCCTGGGCAGAGGCACCCCGACAGCAGAAAACAAGAAGGCCCGCCAGAAAGCAGCAGCTCATAAAGCAGGTTTTGCCCGCAATGGTTTGTGCGGTATTTTTCATGGCAATAGGGATTAAGTTTATGGTTTTATCAACACGGCTCTTGCACTTTCAGATACTACGCCATTTTTGTCTTTTATCAGGATCAGGTACAATCCGATATCCGCCGCTGACCCGTCGTCCGTCAATCCATCCCAGGTGATCCTGTTCCCGGTATTGGGTATCACGGCTTTTTTCATGCTGCAGATCAACTGCCCTGTGGAATTAACAATATCAACAAACACGTCGTTTTGTATTCCGTTATTGAATTCAATGGTAACCTGGCCAGAAAACGGATTCGGATAGACAAGCAAATCCGAAACCGGCGACAGTTCAGTATGGAACCCCGAAGAGACAAAGGGTAAGGTAGGAATCTTATTGAAACGGTACAAGCTGTCAATTTCGCCGGCGGTGAACACATGCCTGCAAATGACCAGTTCATCGATTTCCCCGTAATAAGGGGTATTCATGAAATCCGAGTTTCCGAGGACCAGCGGCAGATCACAGGCTACGCCGGCGGTATTGTCATTCACCTGCGTGTTCAGCATGCCGTTTTTGTACATCCAGAGTTTCTTTTTGTAGGTATCCCTGATGATGACTACATGCACCCATTCCCCTGTAACAAAGCTCGAAGTAGAAGATGAAAGCTCGGTCTTTTTATCATTGTCGTCAACGGCAAACCGGAAGATCCCGCTGCGCATTTCGAGGCCAAACCATTTTCCGTTCCGTTCCGTTCCTTCAACGGCGGTATTGGCCCCCTTGTGCAGGATATAAGTACTTTCCTCGGTAATAGAGCCAAGACGCATCCACAAGGATATTGAAAACGGATCATAGTCGAATGACAGCTCCGGCTGGTGAGGAATTTCTATATGGCCCGTCGTATTGGAATTGCTGAAACCGATAGCGCCGCCGAATTTACCGTCAATACGCTGTAAATTATCAATGTTCTTGAGGGTACCATGATTTCCGTTCTCCGTTGAATCATATACAACGTTCCCGTCAGCTTCATCAAACGGCCAGTATCCGAGCAGTTCCGGCAAAGCAGCATCGAGTGTGGTAAAGCAAAGGACATCTCCGGTGGTAATCCCCCGGCTGTTCCTGGCATCGATTCTCCAGTAATAGGTGCTTCCGAAATCAAGTGCTCCTGTTGCATAACTCGTTGAAGTGGCACCGCTTTGCTTGAGTTCAAGCGTTGTTACGCTGGCACCAAGGTATATGTCATAGGAAAGTGTATAATTTCCTGCCTCCCATTGAAGAGTGGCACCCGTTACCTGTATCCCCACTGCATCATCAGCCGGGGAAACGGGTATGGCTTTATCCGGGAATGCTCCTGCCTTAAAGGTGAAATTAGCTTCCGACCGGGCGTAATCTGATTCTGTTGTATCATTGAATGATTTTATGCGGTAGTAGTAATAAGTTTCAGGCATCAGACCCGTATCCGCATAGTGGGCATTATCAGGTGCAATGGTATCAATAACTGTAAAACCAATGCTGTCGGTTGACCTTTCAATGATAAAACCATTTTCATCGTTATTCAGGTCAATCCAGGATAACACGATTGAATCTTCTGCAACGACACGGGTGCTGAAAAAGCCGGGCCGGGGAAAGGCCCTCTCATAAGTGATCAGTCCGTTCAGATAATCCTCGAGGTTGGTATACCCGTTTCCGTTAGCATCACCATTCCTGTCTGTATCATCATTGTGATTAAAACCTGCGCCGGTTTCATAATCGTCAGGCATGCCGTCATGATCGGAATCAACGGGTGCCGGTGTGCCGGTTAATTTCGGAAATCCTCCGGCATCTCCCTGCCGGTTCAGGATAAACCCGGTGCTGTCAAGCAGGTTCTTGATCGCCCGGTTGTCAGCGTCATCCCTTTTCGGGAAGGATGCCCCTGCATGCCGGACCACTTCGAGATAAGCATCAAGGGCTGATTGTTCCGGCAATGGTACGGGAACGGTAAAAGGCACATCATATTTAATCGGTACGCCGCCATTCAGCGGGTCCACGCCGAGCCAGTTATCGGCGGTGACCGCAGGAAATCCTGCAACGTAATTCCCGGCGATGTACATTCTTTTGGTCGGTTCACCCTGCACGATCCTGTCCTTTATGCCTCCGCTGGTGGCAGGCCCCGCCTTGTAGTAATTATTGGCCAGGTTCACCCGTCCGGTAGGACTGGTATAAGCGCTGTTATAACCCCAATTGTAAATAACATTGTTGCGCGAGTCGGTAATATCTTCATCATACGTGTAGGCATATTTGGGGTGGCGTGTATTGTTGGTATGGAT
>CAYMJH010000387.1:0-2402 GCA_964390385.1 uncultured Bacteroidales bacterium
ATGTTAAATTCTTCAACCTGGGAACGGATTACCATGCCGATGAGATCGGCGTACTGAAGCTGAAATACGAGCCAAAACAATTCCTCGAAGCCGGCGATGTTGGATACATAATTTCCGGCATCAAGTCAGCGCGCGACGTGAAGGTGGGAGATACGATCACCCATGTTGAAAGGCCTTGCCGCAATGCCATAGCAGGTTTCGTTGAAGTCAAGCCCATGGTATTTGCCGGCCTTTATCCTGTGGATGCTGACGACTACGAAGAGCTCAGGGCTTCATTGGAGAAGCTGCAGTTAAACGACGCCTCACTTTCCTTTGTCCCTGAATCGTCGGCCGCATTGGGATTCGGATTCCGTTGCGGATTTCTCGGGCTGCTGCACATGGAGATCGTCCAGGAGCGCCTCGACCGCGAGTTCGACATGGATGTTGTCAACACCGTACCCAACGTGTCGTATAAGGTAATCACCACCAAGGGCAATGTTGTTGATGTGCATAATCCGTCGGGTTTGCCCGAACCAACGGCAATCGACTATATTGAAGAACCCTACATCGATGCCCAGATCATCTGTCAGGCTGAATATGTAGGTCCCATCATGAATATGTGCATCGAGAAAAGAGGCACGCTGAAAAACCAGGTCTATATCACAACAAACCGCATAGAACTTACTTTCGAGATGCCCTTGTCGGAGATCGTCTTTGATTTTTATGATAAGCTGAAAAGCATTTCCAAGGGATATGCCTCATTTGATTACCACTATGCAGGTTACAAACAGGCCAACCTGGTAAGGCTTGACATCCTGCTCAACGGCGATATGGTTGACGCTTTATCTTCGCTGATCCATCGTGACCATGCCTATGAATTCGGGCGCAGGATCTGCGAAAAGCTGAAAGAGCTGATCCCCCGCCAGCAGTTTGAGATTGCCATCCAGGCCGCCATCGGTTCCAAGATCATCGCACGGGAAACCGTAAAAGCCGTGCGAAAGGATGTAACGGCCAAATGTTACGGCGGTGATATAACCCGTAAACGCAAGTTGCTGGAGAAACAAAAGAAGGGGAAGAAACGCATGCGGCAGATCGGCAATGTTGAGGTGCCGCAGTCAGCCTTTCTGGCGGTGCTGAAGATGGATTGATACAGTAGAGACGCGATTAATCGCGTCTCTACCGTTCAATATTGATTTTAATCGACAACTCCTTCAATTGTTCCTCCGATATTTCAGCAGGTGTGTCGATCATCACATCGCGACCGGTATTGTTTTTCGGGAAAGCAATGACATCACGGATGGAATCTTCACCTGCAAAAATGGAGGTGAGCCTGTCCAGCCCGAAAGCTATCCCGCCATGCGGAGGCGCACCATAACGGAAGGCGTGCATCAGGAATCCGAACTGCCTGGCAGCTTCTTCATCAGTAAAACCGAGCACCTTGAACATCTTTTTCTGCAGGTCTTCGTTATGGATCCTTATGGAACCTCCTCCCACCTCGGCGCCGTTGATAACCATATCATAGGCATTGGCCCTGACCCTGGCGGGATCGGTATCCAGCCGGACAATATCTTCAGATTTGGGAGATGTAAAGGGATGATGCATGGCAAAGAAGCGGTTGGCTTCGGCATCCCATTCGAGCAGCGGGAAGTCAAGTACCCATAAAGGTCTGAAAACATCCTTCGTGCGCAGGTTCATCCGGCGTCCCATTTCAAGCCTGAGCTCGCACAATGCCTTCAGGGTGGGGATTTTTTCTCCTGCCAGCACCAGCAGCAGATCGCCCGGTTTTGCATGTAAGGTTTCCAGCCATGGTTTCAGGTCATCGGCACTGTAAAACTTATCAACGGAGGATTTAATGCTGTTATCGGTGCCGTATTTCACATACAGCAATCCTTTTGCCCCGATCTGCGGTTTTTTCACGAATTCGGTCAGTTCATCCAGCTGTTTCCGTGAATATTCCGAGCATCCCGCGGCACATATTGCGCCCGTGTAGGGTGCCGAATCCACTACGGCAAATCCTTTTCCTTTGGCCACCGGGGTCAGTTCTGATATTTTCATTTCAAACCGCAGGTCAGGCTTGTCACTGCCGTATTGTTCCATGGCCTGATCGTAGGTCAGGCGGGGGAAGGGATCGGAGAAGGTTATTCCTTTTACGGCCTTGAACAGATGTCTGATCAGGCCTTCAAACATGTTCAGAATGTCATCCTGGTGAACAAAGGACATTTCACAGTCGATCTGGGTGAATTCAGGCTGGCGGTCAGCCCGCAGATCCTCATCGCGGAAGCACTTGACGATCTGGAAATAACGATCGTAACCTGCCACCATCAGCAGTTGCTTGAAGGTCTGGGGCGACTGGGGGAGGGCGTAGAACTGTCCCGGATTGACCCGTGAGGGTACGACAAAGTCATGCGCCCCCTCAGGTGTTG
>CAYMJH010000388.1:0-2345 GCA_964390385.1 uncultured Bacteroidales bacterium
ATGGTTCTGCTGATCCCGTCAAGATCGCCCCACAATTCATTCACAAGCATTTTCCATTCATCTTCCGATTCACAATTGCCTTCTAGGCCCGGCATTTTTTCTGGCCGTGGTCCAATTACAGTGGCACCGGCATTTACCAGTTCACTTATTTTACTCAGTGTTTTCGTAGTCATTTCAGACGCACAGGGCAAAACCAGCATCCGGTAACTCATTCCATCGGGCAAGATAATCCTGCCGTTGCTACTGACTGACATCCGGTTGAGCAGTACATCCGTATTCACGTAATCATAATCATACCCTATGGGAGGGTTTGCTTCCGGACCGGTGCCCCAGAATGGCATTGTGGATGGTGCACCTTCATTAAGCAAATAGGCAATATCAGCAATAAACAAGCCCTGTTGCAGCATGTATGAATTTCTGGCGATGTAAGTCATAAAAGGACTTGCCTGCTCCGCCCAGGTAATGTTCCGGTGCAGATGTGTGCCTACCATGGTGTTGCCCGGTTTGGTATCAAGTGGCTGATGGGCTGATGTATGAAAAACAATCCGGTTTACACCTTGCGTAAACCAGTAATCACAGATCTTTTTCAGTCGGGCAGGTGCCTCATAATTACCTCCGGTTAAAGCTTCAGCTGCAACATATTGTTTCCCGTAGATGTGTGCGGCCGATGCAGCGCCGCGTACATCAACATGATACATGGCCGAAGGATGCAGGTCCGATACCCAGAACTCACCCATGGGGATATCAACGTACTTTTTGCACAGCAAGGCATCTTCGAGAATTTCCAAGGATACTCCTGAAGCTTCACCGTATGTTTTCATGTTGTTTTGATGCATGTATTCACTGACCGTACCGTAGAAATTTTCGGCAAACAGATCAGCCAGCGTTCTTCGAAAATCCCAGAGAAAGCGGTCACTCACCTCAGCATTTTCAACGATACGACCTGTCAGTACAGGAATATAAGGCAACAAATCATATCCCCTGCGCTTCATAAACTCTTCCGCCATACGATCGGTCCAGTTCTGCATACCGGCTTCCCAACTGTCCAGCATCAGGTATTGCAACCTTTCACCAACCAGTGGGCCCATTGTCTTTTTTAATGGTTCAATATAGTTTCTAAGATATTCAAGTACATATTCTTTACTCAGTTTGTCCACCTCATATCCCAAACCGCCAGGCATTGCAGGTCGGTTTTTTGCACCGGTCAGTGAATACCCTGTTCTGAGCAGGGTCCAGTTACCTTCAGGTACTTTCCAGGTAATATTTCCTTCTTTGTCCATCCTGTCGGTAAGATCGATAATCTTATCCCGATCGATACAGGTTGCAGTGGGAGCACCGGAACTATGAACCGAAGCATAGTCAAATAAATGACTAAACCCGGCCTTATCTTCCCAGCAATTTACACGGGCTCCAGGGTGAAGCAATGCCTCTGTCAGCACAAAAGAATCTGCCAGTGCTGATGGAGGAGGTTGACGCAATACCTGGTCGGGCATAAATGGTAATCCATTGATTTCGAGACGAAAATATCTCGATTGCTGTTCCGGAAAAGAAAAGGTTCGTACTTTACCTCCCCGGTACAACTGCGGACCGGGCAATACAGTAAGGATTTTGAAATGCTCCATATCGGTGCTCACCGATAAACTGCCAAAGGGGATGCCCCGGCGGGAAGCTATTGTTAAGGCCCTAATAGGAACCGGTACAGGGTAAGCGAAGTCAATGACGATTTTTTTCGTTTTCTCATCCACCGGTAGTGAAAGACTGCTGTTAAGGTCATCATCGATCAGTGCATCTGGTTCGATAACCATTCCATTAACCGTAATAACCGGTATTATATCGTTGTATTTCAACTCATCAACAGGCGTAGGATAGGCAATTACTGCATGATCACCGTACCACGGCAGATCGGAATGGATCTGACCTCCGGATGACATATTTCTAATTGATCCGTTGACCATCGGAGGATGAGGGAGTTTACCGGAAAAGGTCTGAGGCCCTTCAATTTTCATTTCACTCCACACCAGTTTTTTCATAGCCTGCTCCGGCTTGACCCATGGCCCGCCGGCCAGGCTCCATCCGGCTGAACTGAACAGAGCCATTTCAAGGTCAAGCCGCGCTGCTTCTTCAGCAGTATGTTTCACTGCGTCCAGCCACTCAGCTGATCCAAACATGACTTTATGATCAATAGTTTGCCCCATGCCAAAACTCACATCGGCAAGCTGAAATCCGGCAATCCCCACTCGTTTCATCCACTCCAGATCACGGGTGATCCCTTCAGTTGTAATATTACCCCCTGTCCAGTGCCACCAGGTACGCGGCTTGGCTTCAAAGGGAGGATTTATAAAATC
>CAYMJH010000389.1:0-2333 GCA_964390385.1 uncultured Bacteroidales bacterium
AGCAGCCAGCAGACGGCAAGGAAACACATCAATCTGCTGTCTATGCCGGCTGAAGAGGCGATAGCTGAAGCGGAGTTTTTCAAGTCCCAGGCCGCCGGTATGCACAAGGCTATAAGCGACCTGGTGATCAAGCCCACGCGTCAAGGAGAACAACCAAAACCGTCCGAGAAGAAGCCTGGTTTGGACCTGGCCAAGGCCGTCGCGAAGTTGCCCGACAGCCTACAAAAGACCATCTGGAAGTCCCTCAAGTCGAGTGACCCCAAGACGCGCGCCGCCGCAGTCGACTACCTGCAAAAGGTCGGAGCCGGACAATGAAAGACGAAGACCTAATGGACCTCGTCAATAAGCCCAAGGGCAAGGCAAACCCGTTCGCCGCTGACAAGTGGGACGACCCATTCGCGGGAGACAACCCGCCAGGACGCCTGCCGACCAAGACAGATGCGCTTGCCCAGGACATCCTGGCCAATCCTGCACCAGCACCGAAGCCGGCCAAGGCCGCGCCACGGCCGGCGAAGCGAACATCTGACTTCGATGCTCTCCAGGCCGAGATCGCGAAGTACGAGGCGAGCAAGGCGCAGGAGGCGAAGCCGGCGGAGTTGCCGACCGTTACGCCGATGAAGGCAGCGGAACCATTGCCGGTGCCCGCGCCAAAGCGTGACCGACCGTCAGGGCTTGCGGCTGGCGCTTACGGCGTCGCTCGCGGCGTAACCCTCGGAGCCATTGACCGACTGGTAGGCATCGGGACCGACCTCGGCGAGACGCTAGGGGCAGCCTTCAACGGTACGGCCCCGGCCAACCCAAACGCCTACCAGCAAGGCCGTGAAGAGTGGCTGAAGAAGGAAGACGCGGCCAAGAAAGACCATCCGTGGATGCATCTCGGCGGTGAGTTTCTCGGCGGCATCGTCCCTACGATTGCAACCGGAGGAGTTGGCGGTGCCCCGTTGACCGTCGGCAAGACGGTCATCCCCAAGGCTGTCACTTCTGTCGCGGCCCCTGGGTTCGTGGCCGGTGCGATGAGCGAGCGGTCAGACAACCCGAAAGAGCAAGCGAAGTCGGGCATCTATGGCGCAGCCGGTGGCACGGTTCTGGGCGAAGTTGCCGCTCCTGCGGTAGGCAAGCTCATCGGCAAGGCGCAGGAGCGCATGGGGAAGGCGCTGTTGCGGGATGTGGTGACAAGCGAAGGTGGCGCGGCTTCTACATCATCGTCAGCCAAGCGACTGGTTGAGAAAAAGGCCGGCGTTCTGGATGAGCTAAAATCAGATCCCGAGCTGGCGAAGCTCACGCGCGGGAATACCGAGCAGGCCATCGAGCGCGCAGATCGGACTCTTGCGAAAATCAGCGAGCCGCGCTTCGAATACTACCAGAAGATGGACGGAGTCGCGCCGCTTGGGCTGGACGAAATCAACGTCGGCCTGAACAGGGCAATCCGCGAGGCCAAAAATCCGATGCAAAAGGCGGTCGCAGAGGCCGCCCTCGAAGACTTCAACACATTCTATTTTCCGAAGTGGAAGAAGGCCGGATCGCTGATAAAGCGTCCCGGGAAGCCAGCCGCCGTTTCCGGCGAAGCTGCCCGCGAATGGGTGACGCAGTCTCAGGAGCCAGCGGCGCGCGTGCTCGGCTCGATTCAGGAAACCGAGCACAAGAAGCTAAAGGACTACATGGCCGACGCCGTCGTCGACACCTGGCGCGGGCATCTTGATCAGGTTGCAAAGGTTGACCCGAAACTAGTAGCGAACATCCGCGAATATGATAAGCGGGCATCGTCGCTCATGGCCATCAAGGAGACGCTTGGCCAACGACTGTTGAGAGAGAATCGTGATTACGTCGGCACTGTTCAGCGCGGACGGAGGGCCATTGAAAAACTCGGGCTGTCAGGGGCCGCTGCTCTGGCCGCGATAGGTAGAACACGTGAGGCAATGGCGCTTACTTCTGCGTATGCCGCCGAGCGCGGGCTCCCCGTTGCAACCCGTGCCATCAACGACCGCATGCTGGTACCTCTCGCCGATGCTATCGCGTCCGGCAAGCCATGGGCCGAGGTCGTCAAGAACGCCGCCGAGATTGGTGTTCCGGCCGATATGGCGCGAACGCTGTTTGACCTGTACCAGCGCAAGAAAGGCCGCCGATGAGCGCCCCAGGCAACTTTGAAGCCGAAGCCCTCGTTGCCGTCACGGGCGTCTTGCCCACGGCAGCGCCGTCTGACGTTGACATTGCAGCGGCCCAGCGCTTCCCCGTGCGGCTCAAGAAGCGCATTGACCAATTCTTGGGCGCCAAGCAGAAGGAGCCGCTCAAGTGGAAGAAGCCGCCCAAGCAGCGCCAATTGCGCGCTCAACTCA
>CAYMJH010000390.1:0-2305 GCA_964390385.1 uncultured Bacteroidales bacterium
GATATTTTTTTCTATGATCAAAAGAACTGGCTAAATTTTTATGCAATTGCTTTGCGCGGTCTGAAAGTTTTTAACGGTTTCCAGCACCCTGCTCCGCATTTCTTCGGTGGTAGGGTTGAGCTCTTCCGCAGAAAAGCTGCCTGACTCGGGGTTGATCCTTTCATACACCATCAGGTAAAGGTTGAAGATCACTTCAAGGCTTAACTGGTAACGGGGTCCCAGGTAAGGCCATATGGTTTCTATCATCCTGCAGGTCTTTGTTTTGTATTGACCGGCCAGGTCATAATATTCCCTGATCACTTTCCGGAATCCGCCGGGGATATGACCATTTTCGGCAATTTTTCTCAGATCGCTGCGGTGAAGCCCGTTCTTCTCCAGGATGTTATCGGCAAAATAGCTGAGGTTGTTGAACTGGTCTTTCTGAAAATCCCTGATGATGTGGACCAGGTAACTGAAAATGGCGCAGGGGACGGCGGCCTCCCTGACGTCGAACAGGGGCGGGAGATATTGCCCTTTATCCTCCCTGATGCCGCACAAATGAACGAAAATAGAGGCCGGAGCTACGGAGGCTCCCCCCGCGTAATCAAGAAATTGCTGCAGGGTGCTGAACCCGTCATGGTGAATATCGAATACCATCGATTTGGCGAAGGCTTCCAGGGGCCACAGGGGAATATGGAAGTGGCTGATCGTATCCGTCAGTTCAGCATAAAGCGGATTTCTTTCCGCTGAATTTCTGATGGTATCCAGCCATTGCTGAACATCGAGGCTGAATTGCTCCTTTTCTTCCCCGGTGAATACGGGGTGTCCGGACTTATGATTGTCGATAAGGTCATCAACGGCACGCATGAAGCGGTAAAAAGTCCTTGCAGCCTGGTATCTTTCATCATCCCAGAAACTGGCTGCAATGAGGATATTGGGATGATCCTTGATTTTATGGAAATCGATCCGGTTGAAAAGGTTCAGGAATTCATTATGTGGCCGGTCCATGAACAGTCGGGTGTTAGTTTCAAATGAGCGGGTTAAGATAAGGAATTAGCAGAAATTATGCCATTTTATATCCATTATTGCATTTCTTTCAGTATTCTTTCCGTTGTCAGTTTTGCGGAAAGCAGGACAAGGGGTATGCCGTTGCCCGGATGGGTGCTGCCCCCGGCAAAGTAAAGGTTCCTGTACCTGCTGTGCCGGTTGTGCGGACGGAAATAGCCCATCTGGAATATGTTATGGCCCAGGCTGCCGAAGGTTGCCCCCCGCGACAGGTTAAAGATGTCTTCCCAGTCTCCGGGCAGGTAAGAGAATTCAAATTTAATATGATCTTCAAGGTCGGCCAGTCCCGCTTTCTTCAGCCGGCTGATCACCGACTGCCGCGCCTTCTGCATGCGCTCATTCCAGTCCTGCGGATTTTTTGCATTGGCATGTCCCGACGGAATGATCACCGTAAGCGTATCTTCTCCCGCCGGAGCGGCCGAAGGATCTGTCCTGGCAGGCGCATGAACGTAAAAGCTGGGATTGTCAGCCAGGGAGTTGTCCCTGAAAATCAGGTTGAGGTTGCTGCGGTAATTGTCGGAGAGGAAAACGCTGTGATGTCCCAGCTGGGGATAAATTTTGTTGAGGCCCCAATGGATCACTATGGCGGAACAGGAATACTTCAGCCTGTCGATCCGTTTCGAGATCCGCCTGTCAGGCAACAGTTTGCGGTAAACATAAGGCAGGTCGGCATTGGCGACCACTAACCGGGCCGGAATTTCTTCTCCGTTCTCCAGCACGATCCCTTCCGCCCTTTCTCCGCTTATTTTGATGCGGTTTACGGCTTTCCCGTAAAAGAACTGAACACCCAGTTTCTCTGCTTCCGACACCAGGGCTTCGGTGATCCTGCACATGCCTCCGGCCGGTACGAGCGAACCTTCGGTCAGCTCGGCTGCAGGTATCATGGCAAAAAGGGCAGGTGCCCTGTAAGGGTCCTGTCCTACATAAATGTTCTGAAAAGTAAAGGCTTTAACCAGGTGGGGATGCCTGAAGAATTTGCGCGCGAAGGCAATGTGCCTGGCGTAGGTCTTCAGCTTCAGTAACAGGATCACATTGCCGAAGGTCACAAAATCGAACAGCCTGTAAAAATTGCGGCCGATGAGTTTTTCCATGGCAAGGTCGAAAAACCTGTAACCGGTTGTTGCGTATTTCAGGGCTTTTACGGAACTGCCGGGTTCCGTTTTTTCAAGGCAGGGCTGCATTACGTTCTCATCGGCGGAGAATGGGATCTCGGTGCCGTCTTCAAAATATACCTTGTACAGGGTTTTGAGGGGCAGGGGTT
>CAYMJH010000391.1:0-2299 GCA_964390385.1 uncultured Bacteroidales bacterium
CCGACTTGGTGGCCATCCAGGTAAAGCCGTTGCTGTCCTGGAAAATGCACCGCATGACATTATCGGCGAGGTTTTCAAGGTTCGGCTTGGGGATGATCTGCTTAAAGGACGGATTTGCCATGACCACCAGGTTGATTCCCCCGTTGAATTGTCCGGTTCCCACCCAAAGCAGTCCCGACTGATCCTGGGTGATGCAATGCACGAAATTGGAACTGATGGTATAAGGAGAATTGGGCGTGTTGCGGTAAAAAGTGAAATTATCCTGCGCCCTGTTATATAAAGCGAGTCCGCCTCCGTGGGTCCCGATCCACAGGTTGCCGTCGCGGTCTTCGTAGAGGTAGGGGCGCTCATCTTCAATCAGGCCCTGCATTTCCCTGGGCGACAGGGCAAAATGCCGCGAACTCCCGTCAGCCGGATCAACCCTGGTTATCCCGTATTGGCCGGTTTTCAGCCATGCCATGCCGTGGCTGTCCTCGAACACCGACAGCGCCTGAAGTCCATGCTGCCTCAAAGGGATCAGCTGCCTGTTTTCGGGATGGTAGATAAAGGCCCCGTTTCCCCGGGTGCCGATCATCACGGCTTCTGATTGTTTCATCCGCCTGATGAAGCTGATGTCGTCTGATTTAAACATCGCGAATTCCGGCGGATCATCGATCATCCTTCCCTGTTTCAAATCATAGAGAAGGATGCCGTTCTGCCGGGTACCGAAGATGACGTAATCACCGACTGTCTCGGCGCAGGTGAACCGGTAACTGGCATAATAATGCTGAAAATAGGGTTGTTGTTTCTGCGATTCGGATGATGCAAGGAAATTCAAACCCTGGTTGGTCCCGATCCATATGTTCCGTGAAGGATCACTGATCACGAAGTTCACCGCATTGTTCGAAATGCTGCTGGGGCCGCGGCTGAGGAATTGCGAACTCCGGTAACGGCGGGTGGAAGGATCATACCGTAAATAATAGACGCCTGAATTACTGGATCCCAGCCATATCTCATCCCGGGAGGGCTGGTGATAGCACTGGATAAAGCTGTTTTTTTCCTCGGCAGACCTGTAATAGTTGGGAAAAGTGATGAACTCCTCCGTTTCGGGAATAAAATAATGATAATATCCCTCATAGGTTTTGATCCAGAGAAAATCAAGGGAGTCCTCGAAAAGTTCGGATACCCGGTTATGGGTCAGCGCATTCTCCCGGCCTTCCTCTATTTTATATATCCTGAAGGTGTATCCGTCATACCGGTTAAGACCGTCCATGGTCCCGAACCACATGTAGCCCGTATGGTCGCAAAGCATGCTCAGCACGTTATTCTGTGACAAGCCATGCCTGGAATCAAGATGTTCAAAGCGCTCTATTTCAACAGCATTAACCGCTTCAGACTGCAGGGAAAGGAGGGTGCCTGCCAGCCAGAACACAGGCGATATCAGTAGACCGCGAATCATCATTGCTGACCGTGTTGCCATCGTATGGCAAAGGTATAAAAATTATCGGTAACCGGTAACCGGTAACCAGTAACCGGTAACCAGTTTATCCCCCATAATCAGGCAGTTTTTCTACCCTTGCTGCTGGTCAAACCAGCTAATTTTAGCCCGGGAACGTTGGACCTTAACCCCTAACGAACTGAACCTATGAGAATCCTTTTAACATTTGTTTCATTGCTTGTAATGCTGTATGCGTGTTCTTCCGGCAGATCGAAACAGGCAATGGCGGACGGCCAGGCCCCCTGGTCTGTGAAGATGGCTGACGCTGCGATGGCTCAGCACGACAGCCTGATGTGGCATAATGACGGCAGGAAGCACAAATGGCAGTATGACGTCGCCATGCTGGGCCAGGCCATTGACAAACTGGGCTACATCGACACCCTTTACTCAAAATACCACGAGGATTACCTCGACTACTTTGTGCAGGACAGCTTCATCAGGGATTATAAGTTCGAAGATTTTAACCTCGACAATGTTAATCCGGCTAAGGGATTGATCACCTTGTACAAACGTACCGGTGAGGAAAAATATCTCAATGCCATTAATCTTATCGTAAAACAACTTGAGCAACAACCGAAAACCCGGTCGGGCGGTTTCTGGCATAAGGCCAAGTATCCCTGGCAGATGTGGCTCGACGGTGTTTACATGTCATCTCCTTTCCTGGCGCAATATGCGATTGAATTTAACAAGCCCGCCTGGTTTGACTCGGTCACCTTTCAGATCAGGCATATTTACGCGAAGACCTATGATCCGCAGACCGGATTACTGTACCATGCCTGGGATGAATCGAAACAACAGGCATGGTGTAATCCTGAAACGGGG
>CAYMJH010000392.1:0-2271 GCA_964390385.1 uncultured Bacteroidales bacterium
ACTGCAAAGATATACCGCATCATTACTGAACGACCTCCTGACACCTTACTTTTTCTATCTGTCAGTTTTTATCCTTACAGGCAGTTTTACCATGGACCGCCAGGGAACTGATTTTTTATTTTCCGGCTTTTTGGTTTTGGCAGGCTCTCATTTTCTGAGACGCAGCATCCAGTACAGTATTGATTTCAGACTAAGCAAAGCGGGTCAGTTCATCTCGTTGGTGTTTTTTATTATGCTAAGTATCGGCTTCCTTGTGTTTGATTTTCAACTGCTGGTTATATCCCGTTTGTTGCTTTTGGTGTGCCTGCTGGTGATGATCGGATTCATTCAGGAGTGCACCCTAATGGAAAGCAGGAACAAAGGACATACCGGCAAACGGATACCAGGCATCATTCCTTTCAAGCTGGTTTACAACAATAAAAAGGCGAGATTGCCTTTAATCATAGGACTTCTTTTTAAAACCTTAATTTTAGCCAGTGATCTGTATTTATCCAGGGTCAGGGGAGAACATTTATTTGACGGCCGGTTTGTGTACTGGCTTTTTGCCTCACCCCTGTTGATTTTCACCTATGTCTTCAACAACATCTGGGGCTTCTGGAAAAATATCTGGGTGAACCTGGATATCAGAAAAGGAGGGTACAAACCCATGATCAGGCAGGGCCTCAGCCTGATGCTTTTGCCAATGTCAATGGATATTGTGCTGACATTGCCGGTACTCTTATTGAGCTGGGACAACACTGAATTTGTGTTGCTGTTCTACTGCACGACCATTGGTTATCTGATGATGCTTTCTTTTCTTTGGTCATTGATAACACCGGAAAAAATCTCGTCCACTTTCCAGATGAAAGGCAGTACGTCATTCCTAAGTGTCATAGCATCGGCAGGCGGAGTATTATTGTTCACCACAATGAAAATCAATCCATGGTTTTACTTTCTGATTCCTTTGCTGCTGACCGGCGGAGGGATTGCTTTCCAAGTCAGCATAGACGGTTATAAGCACAACAAATACCGGATTGCAAAAAGAATAATGAAATAGCAGGCAGCGTTGGCCCGAATTGGACAACTCCTTTTCCGGACCATTGGGATAAGAACGAATTCCGGATGCATTATCTTCGTAATTTGTAATTCGATTTTCCTTGTTCATTAGTATTCATTTGATACGGTAATCTATTTGCATTACATTTGCCATTCATACCATAATGATCCTGTCAACAGAAAATGCCTGACCTGAAAAGACTTTTGAATCCTGTCAAAACTGACTTTGCCCGGATATGCAAAGCCAATGATCTTGTCCTGAATTATAACCATAACAAGAAAGAAATATTCATTCTCCGCGACATTTTCGAATCGCGCGCCTATGCCGACTATTTCCCGTTTTACCAGAAAAACACAATCATCGACATCGGTGCGCATTTCGGCTATTTTTCATTGTTTGCGGGAAGAAATTCGAACCCGGAAACCGTCATTCTGGCTTATGAGCCGGATCCCGGTAATTTCGAAGCCTTGTGCAGCAACATTGAAAAAAACAGAACCTTTAATATTCAGCCTTATAATTTTGCCGTTGGAAGCGCCAATGAGATTTCAAAACTATACCTGGGGAAGAGTCCGAATAATTCCCTGCTGCCTGATTATTCGCTTGCAAACAGCGACCGGTATACAGAGACTGAAACCAGGACCCTGGAAAGGATTACCCATGAAAACAACATTACAAGGATCGATTTTCTGAAGATGGATTGTGAAGGTTCGGAATATGCAATACTGGAAACCATGCCCCGTGAGGTTTTTAATATTATAACAACGGTTTCCATGGAATTTCACGATGTGAAAAGTCCGGGATACAACGGTGATTTCCTTGTCAGGCTGTTGCGGAAAAACGGTTTTGAGATTGTGAGGTACGGCTATGAATATACTTCCATGGGACTAAATCACGGCAGGATCATAGCAACCAGGGCGTTTCTCTGAAAAGCGCGGGGAGAAGAGCCCCATGGTTGCGGCTGTCGTTTGCCTGTTATCCGATGTGATGGTTGTGCTTTGTCCACCGAAGCCTTGGCTTAGGTGTGATAGTTTTGGTTAATGCCATAGCCAATCTGCCAAAGAAGCATTGATAACAGGTATGGGCAAGCGCAGTAATTGTGTTTGAACATGTTTTCAATCGGCTAACAGATAAAACAAACAGTCAATGATGATACCCAAAAAAACCGCTTCTAAATTCCCACTTTTACCTTTTAGAAGCGACAAATCAATACCTTTACCGCTTATATAACATAGTTA
>CAYMJH010000393.1:0-2271 GCA_964390385.1 uncultured Bacteroidales bacterium
CGGAAGAGAGGGTAATATCGGTAGGCGCTTCGTTCACATTGGTCACCGTTACGGTAAATTGCTTTTCGGTGGAAAGCGAACCGGCGTCCGTAACCCTGACCCTGATGGAATATGAGGACTTGTTTTCGAAGTTGAACAGGGCATTTGTGCGCAGCTGATTCCCGGAAATGGTAAAACTGCCGTTGTCGGCGCTGCCGGTTCCGGCGACCAGTGAGTAGGAATGACTGTCGCCTTCATCCTGGTCGGTTGCAGAAAATGTGCCTACCAGGGTGTTGACGGGCCGGTTTTCGGGTATCGTTGCGCCAGTCAGCGTAATATCAACCGGAGCGTCATTGATATTGGCGACACCGATGGTAAAAGCCTTTTCATAATAAAGTAAGCCTTCATCGGTAGCCCTGATACGAATGTAATAAGTGTTTTTAACCTCATAATCAAAAGAGGCGTTGGTGCGCAACTGGCTTCCGGAAATGATGAAACCGGCATTATCCGCACTGCCGTCTCCCGGTACCAGCGTAAAAATATGGCTGTCATTCGCATTCGGATCCACGGCCGCCAGGCTGCCCACCAGTGTATTGGGAGGCTGGTTCTCCGCTATGGCAGATCCCGAAAGGGTGATGTCGGACGGTGCCTGGTTATTGAAGGTCACGGCAATGGTAAAAGCCCTTTCAAAATAAAGGCCGCCGGCATCAGTGGTTCTGATCCGCACGGAATAAACCGGCTGGATCTCATAGTCAAAAACCTCACCGGTGCGCAGGCTTGAACCCGAGATATTGAAGCTGAGGTTACCTGAGCTTCCTTCGCCGGGCACCAGGGAATAAGTGAAAGTATTACCCTGGTCGGGATCGGCGGTAGATAAGACACCTACCTCGGTATTGACCGGCCGGCCTTCAGGCACGGAAGCCCCGGAAAGGGAAATAGCGGTGGGCGCTTCATTGACGTTGACAACGGTGATGATGAAGGCCTTTTCGAACCAAAGCCCCGTGTTATCTGTAGTCCTGACCCTCACCGTATAGGATGATTTTGTCTCGAAGTCAAAAGGAGCGTTATTCCTTAACCGGTCTCCCGCAATATTGAAACTGCCGTTATCTGCACTACCGTCACCTGTTACGAGGGTATAGGCATGGGTGCTGCCGGCATCCTGATCCTCGGTGGAAAAGATACCAATGGTTGTATTCGAAGGCTGGTTCTCGCCGGTTGCTGTCGATGATATATCGATATCTTCGGGAGCTTCATTGACATCGGAAACTGTGATGATGAAAGCTTCTTCATACCACAGTCCGCCTCCATCGGTAGTCCTGACCCGGATGGAATAAGATGACCGGCTTTCATAATCAAAGGAAAGACTGGTTTGCAGACGATTGCCCGACAGGTTGAAACTGGCGTTATCCCCGCTTCCCTCACCGGGTGCAAGAGAATACACATGGGTATCCCCTGCTTCGGGATCTGTGGTTGTAAGGAGGCCGACCGTTGAATTGGAAGGCTGGTTCTCGGCTATCGATGCGGAAGAAAGGTAGATACCGGAAGGGGCTTCATTTACACCGGAGATATCAATAACAAAGGCTTCCTCATAGGATGCGCCGGCCTCATCGGTTGTCCTGATGCGGATATGACAATGCGACTTCACTTCATAATCAAAAACGGCTGCCGTAAGCAGGCGGTCGTCGGTAATGCTGAAACTGCCATTGTCAGTGGCACCTGAGCCTTCAACCAGGGAGTATACATGGGTGTCGGCGTTATCGCTGTCGGTGGTGGTGAGCGTACCCACCAGGGTACCTGAAACCCTGTTTTCCTCCACCGAAGTACCGGACAGCCCGACGCCGGTGGGAGCGTCATTAATCCCGGTTATGGTAATCACCAGCAGGGCTTCACCTGTAGCGCCCTGATTGTCATCACAGCTGATGGCCAATGCAGCGCTGCCGCTGAAATCCTGTGTGCCGCTGAAATAGGCATGATTAAGGGCAGCATTGATCCCGGCCGGCGAACCGGACAAGGTAACATGAGCCGTACTGTCACCGCTGACATCAAGTCCGGCGGTGACTGAAAGCTTAAAGATACCGTTGGTAACGGTGATGGCGACATCCTGGACGTCATTTTCAGGATCGCTTACGGAGATCGGATTGCCGTTTGCGGCACTGAATACCAGGCTCGCATCTTCTTCCACCGTTTGTGTGTCGGGAACGGCAATAACAGGAGCATCATTCACCGCCTGAAGGGTAATGCCGATATCGGCTGTATCACCTGCTCCCTGTCCGTTATCAGTGGTTATCCTCA
>CAYMJH010000394.1:0-2268 GCA_964390385.1 uncultured Bacteroidales bacterium
ATATATACGGCTGCGTAAAAGGCGGATCAATCTGGAAATCGACGGATGGCGGCCTTACCTGGGCCGAAGTAGCCGGGACGTCCGGAAAAGACTGGAATGGCATGTGCGCGCGCGGTACGAATATTTATGCTTCAGTTGACGGCGGTTCAATCTGGATGGATACGGATGAAAGCGGGACGTTTGCCGATTTATCCCAGACAACCCGCGCCTGGGGTAAAATGTGCGTCTGTACGGACAATCACGTCTGGTGCCTTGTCGTGGCGACATCAGTGGTATATCTCTATAAACAGACCAACGGCACCGGAAATTTCGCCGCCGATAAGACTGTATCGAATGGCGCGTCCGCCTATGGGCTATGTTGCGCGCCGAACGGAAACATGTATATATCTTTAAAAAACGGCTCGAATAATTATATATTTTATCGCGCCGGAAATTCCGGCGCTTTTGCCGATCTGGGCGCGACAGTATGGCCGACAGCGCGTCCGGGCGGCGGCCTGTGCGCTAATTCATCAGGTGATATTTATTGCGCTGCCCAAAACGATTCCATTTATGTCCGCGCCGCAGGAGCCGGAAACTTCGATACAATCGACCAGGCGTCGCTCGCGTGGCGCGGCCTGACAGTTGACGGCGACGATAACGTCTATGCCTGCGTGTATGCCGGTTCGATATATAAACAGGATAGTACGCTTGTTTTCGACACCGATGATTATTGCCAGGACACGGCAGACGGCATTCATAATTACTGGCAAAGCCTTGTTGATAACAATCGGGGAAACGATCCGAATACCGACAGCGGCACAAACTGGCTTGATAAAGGCGCTACGAACCGCTGGCGCGCCCATGACGACGTGCTGGGCAACCAATCCGAAGCCGGCGAATCGGCTCTATGGGTCTATATGCCCGGCGCGATCGATACCGTCCAGATTCTTAACCATGAAACATCGAGCATCGAAATCATCGAAGTGGACGAAACCGCCGATCTGGTAGATACGGACGATTTCACCGGGGCCAGCGGCGCCACGCCGCCGACCGGCTGGGACGCCGTCGGAACGCCGGACTATGCCATCGAAAGCGGCACACTTAAAATCACAGCAGACGCCAACGCCGAAGGAATGAGCAAGGATTTCGCGGTTACTCCGGCCACGGAATACCAGCTTTTATTCTTGTATAAGAATACGTCCGGGGATGTCGCTCAAGTCGGCATTGTGGACCTTACGGCATCGCCCGACGCCGATATTCTGGCGACAACGGACCTGGCCAGCAAAACGGCCTTTGCGCCTTACAGCTATCGTTTTACCACTCCGGCCGGCTGCACGTCCATCCGGGTCACTTTCACGGCCAAAACGTCCGGCGATATTATCTGGCTGGATTGGATAAAGCTCTGCCCGACGATTTACAGCTCGACCATCACGACCGGCGCGCTGATCACAAAATCCGTCAAATACGATTTAACGCTCAACGCCAACTGCATCATCAGCGTCAAGGCGATAAATACCGGCTCCACGGCCAAAGTCGGCGAGCTGGTACTGGCAACAAAATATTTTGTTGGCGAAGTAACTTATGATGATGGCGTTTCCTGGCCGATCAAGGATTATTCCGGAGTAACGGAAGACGGTTTCGGCGGATTTCAGATTGTCCAGCGTCCGTATTCTGACAAGCTGTCCTGCACGGTCAAGGTGCTCAGGGCGAATGTTGATACTCTTGATGCTTATATCAGGCGATATAAGCAAACATATATAGGCTGGCTGATAAGCGAAGATTTTCAGGCATGGAACATGTACGGATTCTATTCGATCTTTGAGCCTACTATGAATAATTACCATTATGCCCTTTATAACCTGACCATCCAGGGCATTGTATAAAACCCATACCCACAATCCCGCATTTAAACCCTGTTAAACTCCCGGACGCCGGTTAAGCCATTGGGCCGTCCGGGCATCAAAACCGTTTACAGGGCATTTTAAGCCCTAAATTTTCCTGAATTGTGTTGATTTGTGTTGACTCGCTATTTTGACAGGCTCTGTAAGTTATTGAAATTGGTAGCGGGGAGAGGATTCGAACCTCTGACCTTTGGGTTATGAGTCGGAAAGTCTCTATTGATATTATTGAGCTTTTGGCGTTTACCGCGTTGATTTTTTGGAAATTATGAATGATTGCGCTTTCTTTTTGCGTTGACTTTTCTTTTTAAACATCGTTTTAAACATATCGTCCGTCGCTTCCTTGATGTCATTTTCAACGACATGAGTATAAAATTTTGTCGTGTTCAGG
>CAYMJH010000395.1:0-1212 GCA_964390385.1 uncultured Bacteroidales bacterium
TGACAGTAGTGCTATACGAAGATGGCACAAGCGATTGCGAACTAACAACACACGAGGACGTGGCAAAACGGCGCAAGGCATCAAAAGCACCGAACAGTCCTGCGTGGACTCAATATCCAGACGAAATGGGTATGAAGTGTGCTGTGCGCAAACACATGAAAAGAATCTCTTTGGCAATTCCTAATGATATTAATGAAAACGACGAAGAATTTGAACCTATTACCAAGGACATGGGTGACATTTCAACGCCCAAGATTGAAATAGAATATCCGAAAGCAGATACCGCAGAAGAATACATTGACGATCTTGATATGTATGTCGGCACACCATTAGGGGAGGAGGCTAAATGAGATTCTTGTGGGCATATTCGTTATTTATCTACTGCATGGCATTCATGGTGTCTATTCAAGAGCCCTAAAGACGTGCAGAACCTAAACATTATTATGCAAATACCCATCTTGATTTTCTTTGTATTATTTCTTTTTGGATTCGATGTTTAGGCTATTGACAAACAGAAAAAGTAGGAATATACTATGATAAACGAGATAGTTGATGGTCTATCTTAATATTAAAACCATCACAACTAGGGGAATTAACGGTTTCGACAGGGTGTAAAGCCGCACGACGGAAACATTCTGGAATCGGGTTCAACTCCCGAATTCTCCACCAAAATGAGTTCTCGTCGTATGCTATAGTGTGCGGCAAAGGGGTGTTGCAAAGAGGATGTGCTATATTGTAGTACGCGCATCGGATTAACCAACACAAAAGATGTTCTGTGCTACAGCGGACATCGGTGCGGACTAGAGGGCTTTGCCGCACAAATATCGCAGGGAGAATCGGTATTCAATCAAGGCTCATAACCTTGACTCTGTTGGTTCGACTCCAACCCCTGCAACCACAGACATTGCAGAGCGCGGAGAATCGCAAGTTTTCCGACAAGTGTTCCTCTCGGATTGCAACGAGACGCAGGTTAATGCGAATAAAACACTGGCTTGAGCGCGAAAAACGAAGCCATAAGAAAGACTAAGAGGCTTCCTAGAAGCGAACACCTGCAATGCCTACTTTTAATAACAACGCGGAAGCGTAAATAATCAAATTATAAAGGAGGAAAGATTTTGGAATGCAAATACCAGTTTAGGACTGATTATCCGATTGACGGGTGCGAGGAGTGTCCATGTTTTGAACTTTATTCTCCAGACCACGGACTATGCA
>CAYMJH010000395.1:1222-2254 GCA_964390385.1 uncultured Bacteroidales bacterium
TGACAGGCTTGTTTACCAAGAACCATACTTCGACGCAAAGCCGAAATGGTGTATGCTTACACAAATCAAGGAGGACTACAATGGCACAGGCAATTAAGGTTCGGTACATTAACGATTCTGGTATGGTTTCTGCAAATGCGTATACATTCTATTCGGACGAAAAAGTAGATATTGGAGATAGAGTTATCATTCGGATGCACTCAAATGGTACGCATCAGTTCGGCATTGTAGTCGAATTGGATGTAGACGTTACAGACGTTCCGTTTGAAATTAAAACAATTCTCGGTAAATCCATATGAAAATACACGTTTTTGGTTCGTCGAGCAAGGGTAATTGTACCCTTGTTTCATTTAACAACGGCGCAAGAGTGTATTTTGACGCAGGAATACCGACAGATAAGATTAAAGCAAAGAAATCAGGTGCGTTTGTCGCAATTAGCCATAATCATTCTGACCATTCTTCTCAAGCAAGCAATTGGATAAACAAATATCAAGCATCTATCATTTGCACAAAAGGTACGATGGATGCTCTTGATATTCCTAGAAGAAGCGTAATTATGCCTAAGTTAGTACAGCAGTTATCTCAAAAAATGTTCAAAGTTTATTCCGAACAGGCAAAAAAGCAAGCGGATGGACTATTTTATGTTCTAGCGTTACCTAATTTGCACGATGCTGTTGAACCGTGTTCGTTTGTTGTGTTTGCAGGTAAGGAAGTTTTTTTCTATTGCACCGATACAGGCACAATTCCAGAAACAAATAACTGCATTTTTGACGCAATTATGATTGAAGCAAACTATACGCCTAAGACTTTAGAAAAAAACCTGTCACGAGAAGATGCTATTGGCTACATTGCAGGTCGTGTCGGTTCTGGTTTCGGTCATCTCGGTTTACATCAAGTCATTGAATGGTCTGAACCGATCTTAAAATATCGACCGTTGATTTTATTAGGACATCGCAGTAACGTAAACTTTGACGAACAAGAATACGAAGAATCACCCGAAGAATTCAAAAAGTGCGCACGACTGGTACAGCC
>CAYMJH010000396.1:0-2169 GCA_964390385.1 uncultured Bacteroidales bacterium
CCCATGGGCAGGATTTTCAAAGTCTGGGAGAAGGATACGGCACTGCTGAAGACCAGGGTCATCGAAAAAAGGCAGGTGAATATCGGGTGGGTTTTCTTTTTATGTGAAAAAATCATAAGGAATTGATGATGGTATTATGAAAATAAAAAAGCCCGTCCCATACTATGTGGGACGGGCATACTAAATAACTATTCTTTGATTATTTTTCCAACCTGTACGGCATCTCCGGCAATTACCTTAAAGAAGTAAAAGGCCGCATCCAGGTCTGAAATATCTACCAGTGCAGTTTTCTGGTCAGCTGTGATCTCAATCTGCCTGAGGATCTTTCCGGTCATGGACAGGATCTGGATCACACCATTGTCCCTGGTATTCAGTTCAAAGGTAATTCCTTCGCTCGCAGGAACAGGATAGACATTGCTCACCAGTGAACCGGCTGCATCAAAGTCATCCATGCCGGTTATGCTTACGACAATGGTAAAGCTCTGTTCCACGGTTGCAGTGCCGTCTGATACGGTAATCACCACCGGATTGTCGCCTCCGTTCCCGCTGGCAGGCGTGCCGGCCAGTACTTTTGTCTCAGCATCAAAGGTCAGCCAGGTCGGAAGCTGCAATAATGCATAGGTAAGATTATCCTGATCAGCGTCGGTAGCCGACACTACATAGGTGTACAGAAGGCCTTGGCCGGCCGTTGTTTTCGGGGTTGATGTGAAGACAGGCTCATCGTTGACGGAAGTCACCGTAAGGTTGATGACGTCGGAAACGGTGGCTGTACCGTCGCTCAGGTCAAAGGCCACATTGAGCGTGCCATGATAATTGGCTGCGGGTGTAATCACATTCCCTGCAAAGGTATAATTGCTGCCGGCTTTAACCGTGAGGGTGAAATCACCGGGATATACATCATCGGGATCGGTCACGGTCAGATGGCTGGGTAAAAGCGTGAAGTTAACATCTTCGTTGGTTGACACAGCGCTCTTGCTGACGATCACAGGGGCGTCATTGATGTTGGTGACGGTTATCTGGAACACCTGGTCGGTTTGCGCGCTGGAAAGGT
Source organism: uncultured Bacteroidales bacterium (assembly GCA_964390385.1). GTDB lineage: Bacteria > Bacteroidota > Bacteroidia > Bacteroidales > UBA10428 > UBA5072. The sequence continues at coordinate 1,052 of CAYMJH010000396.1, forward strand.
CAGTGGCCCTCAGTGTCACATCATAAGCCTTCTGCGGATCAGTACCAACCTGTTCATTGGTAGGGGTGCCGCTGAGTATGCCGGTGCCGGGATCAAAGGTAAGCCAGGAAGGTAAAACCGGGGCAGAAAGTGTCACAATATCACCGAGGTCATCATCCTTGGCCGTCAGGGTATAGGTATAGGCTGCATCTTCATCTACGGCCAGCACTGGCGCTGAGGTTATCACCGGGGCGTCATTGACGTTCATCACGGAGAGCGTAAAAGTCTGATCGACGCTGACCGTTCCGTCGGAAATCCGCAGGGTAACTGTCGTGTCGCCCACATTGGCATTCGCGGGTGTTCCGCTCAGCAAACCTGTGCCCGCGTTGAAGGTGAGCCAGCTGGGTTTAACCACTGCTGATTTAGTGAGGGTTGTGCCTTCGTAATCCCTGCCCTGGAGGGTATAGGTATAAGGGCTGTCTTCGTTGACAGCAGCCACCGGGGTGGAGGAAATAACCGGGGCATAGTTGCCGACGCTGCAATAGGCTTTGCCGGCCATCCCGTTGTTATAAAGCGTAGTGACATCAGCATCGGACAACACTTTGTCCCAGATGCCTACCTCATCAAACTGCCCGTTAAAGGCATATGAATTCGTAATCGCAAAATTGTCAAACCATCCTATGGTAAGGTCTTTGTCTGTCATGCTGAAGTCATATCCCGGAGGATAATAGGCATAGATCCATTCCGTTTTTACCTTGTCCAGGTAAACTTTTAAAATGCCGTCAACACCGGCCCTGCCGAGTCCGTCGAATACGCAAACGGCATGGTGCCAAACGTCGTTGGTGATGGGAACGGTAGACATAACCGACCATTCTGTTGAATCTTCACCGCTGATGAATTTCTTGTTATCCCTGAGGCGGAAAATCAGCCTGCCTTCTGTTTTTTCATCGTTAACGTCAATGCCAAACACAAACCTGGCACCAAAGTTTCCGTCTCCGCGTGCGATGAACACTTCATCTTCGTTCCAGGCACCCGTGTGCTTGAACCACAGCGAAAATGAAAAATCAGAAGCCCGGTTGTACTCATACTGGTTTTTGTCAGCCACCGACAAGTACTGCTGTGTCTGGTTGGCCCTGACC
>CAYMJH010000397.1:0-2150 GCA_964390385.1 uncultured Bacteroidales bacterium
ACCGAGGGCCAGACCTTGACCGCGTGGGAGCTGGCCAAAGCGGTGATTCTGCGTGCGCGGCAACCTGGACAGCGCTCGCTGGACATGTGACAATGCGCTCATGTTGATCGAAATCCACGCGGCCGAAGGCGGAGACGACGCAAAGGGTCTTGTGCGCGAACAGCTCGGCATCTACTCGCGGGTGGCCGCCAAGAGGGGTCTTTGACGCCGCGATCGTGAGCGACCGGCCCGGCGTCGTCATCTTGCAGGTGACCGGGCCTGGGGCCGAGCAGGTCTTCAAGGATGAGGCCGGTGGGCACCGCTGGCAGAGGATCCCGCCGAACGAGAAGCGCGGCCGCGTCCACACCAGCACCGTGACGGTGGCAGTCTTGCGCGAGCCGAGCCAGAGCGAGGTCGTGGTCAGGGATTGCGATATGGAGTGGCAGGCCATCAGGGGGAGCGGTGCCGGAGGCCAGAACCGCAACAAAGTCAGCTCTGCGGTGCAGCTCTGGCACAAGGCCACCGGGATCATGGTCAGGTGCGAGGCCGAGCGGTCGCAGTTCCAGAACCGCAACACCGCCATGGCGCTCCTTCGGGCACGTCTGCTCGAGATCAAGGAAAGCGCGGCCCAGGGCAACGAGGCAGCATCACGGCGCGCCCAGCTCGGATGTGGAGCTCGTGGGGACAAGCGCCGCACGGTTCGTGAGCAGGACGACCAGGTAAATGACCACATCACTGGCAGGCGCTGGCGGCTCAAGGACTACCTCAGGGGCGACTGGTGATCAATGCAACGCGCGGGCGGGGCGAGCTGGCGGTTTGATGCTCGTCGCCGCCTCTTCGTAGAAGTCCAGGCCAGTGCGCTTGTCGCGGTACATGCGCGACTTCATGAACGCGGCGAAACGACGATAGCACGGGCCGCAGTATGGGATATCGCGGGCCTCGCCGAACAGGTGGCCGCTGGCAGGGTGGTACGGGCCACCGCAGGAGAAGCATCGCGTGTCGTCCATGTGTCCTTCCCACAGAAAAGCGCAAGGCCCGCAACGGCTGTTGATTTCCGCGCGGGCCTTGCTAGAGTTCGGGTTGCTGGACCCATGAGTACGTTAGCCGCAAAGACGAGCGAGCGCAAGCCGGAACTCTTCGTGAGCGCGAAGGGAAACAAGGTGCGCGTTGGTCTTGAGCCAGTAGAATGCGGAAGGAATGGCAATCATTCGTACGTCGTGGTCCATGCGGATTCGCAAGACCTGCGGCTGACGCCGAGCACATGCCGTGCTCTCGCGCGTTCTCTGCTATTGTTCGCGGATCAGGCTGAGGCGAGACGCAAAAACCGCCCTGCCACGCAAGATATGACCTCGACGGGTCAGGGTGAGATTAGCGAGGAGAAATCCTCGTGACTCTCCGGCGCGAAAGCGTTGAACGCCGGCAGGCGAGATACGTCGCTGATCGGGCGTACATGGAACGGGGCGCGGTGTCTGCATCCGCGTTTGAGACCGTGACACGAAACCCGACTGCACTGCATAACCGTAGGCCAGGGAAGGAGCGCGCCAACGACCGGCGGACAGCTCGCCCGTCAATGTTGGTGGACCGGCGGAACAGAGGGGCCGCCGGATGGCACGGTCGGGTCGCCCAAGGAACGCGGCCCTGGTGCAGGCACCCCCGGAGTCGAGCATGGGGGATACCAGAGGAAAGAACGTCACGGCTGGGGCCCATCCATCCCGTGTGGTCCGATCCTGCTGCTAGCACTTACGTGAACCGCTAGGCTCTAGACACTGAAGGGACCGGTCACCGGATACCCTGATAGTGGATGGATGATCAGGGCCCCTCTGCGCCTTAGAACCTACCGGGAATCCCGGATAGTTGGACCTCCAAAAGCTAAGGGCCGCCACATTGCTGAGACGGCCCTCGTTACTCACATCCCCACATGGGGGCTGAGCTATTCGTCGAATTCGTATCCTAGCCTGATGCCCATCCCGCGGTCTAGTCCGGCTCCAGCGTCAACTCTTGGATCGCCTTTTCAGCTACTGGCCGTCGAACGTGGCTTTCGACGAACTGAAAAAACCGCGTGCGTGTCTCCGGTGACCAGATGACCGGCGGCGCTCCGGTGGACTTGTCCACGAGTATGTCCATGGGAGATGTTGGCGCGTTCACCTTGATCGGATACTCGGGACGAAGTC
>CAYMJH010000398.1:0-2138 GCA_964390385.1 uncultured Bacteroidales bacterium
GAAAATGAACAAATCACCGTACCGCTCGCTGTTGTGTTAATTACAGGGTCTTTTCCAAAAGTGCCAATTCCGTATACTTTCATGATTACCTCTTTCTTAATTTATTTGCTCTGCGCTTAGTCCGTTGTACTCACAGTTCTCCACTCGAATGATATGTATTTTGTTCTCTGTTTTGCTTGCGTTGTGCTTGTCAATTTTTCCATAAAGCCACTCCCGAACATCGTCCATATCGCTTGAAGTCTGCCAGCCTTCCTTGCTACCGTCCATCGGGACAAATAAAATGTACGACGTGTTTGCAAGCGTTTCAATAATAGGCGGTATGTACTGCGTTGCTGTCTGATACGCCTTCGAACACCCATCTTCTTGTAGGTTTTTGGCAATCTTCTCAATTAACTTTGTGCGCAACTCGGCTAAAACGTCTTTGTCATACCCCGTAATTATTAAATGTTCGTCCTTGAAGTATCCCATGTGTTTGTCCTCCTATCTATAAGTATACACGAAAACTCTAATTTGTCAATAGTTATATCTGGAATCCGCATTTGCCGAATCGTGAACGTCAAGTAGAATTTCCACTGGACATTTCTGATATTGAGAAACGTCTTTTTTCCGCGTTGGTCTGTCCGCGCAATATGAACAAGGAGTACACGGATGCCTTGAAGCAGGAAATCCAGTGTCCACATGAATGCAATTTGCGCATACTGTCCTTGCAAGCCTTTCGTCGAGTAGCATATTATTTCTCCCATCCGTATTTTCGGTTCGTTCCAAAGTCGCAAGACAGCCGCTTGCTTGCTTTGTCAAAGTATAGTCCGATCATTTCATCCTGATATCCTAAATCTCGGTTCTTGCATATCTCGATAACATTATCGTACTGGAATAGCGAACTGTCGTCCTTAATTCCTAGAGTCAACTTAGACAATCGCTTAAAATCATTGTTTACTCGGTGAATAATAAACACGTTATCGACTGCGTTAGACAGGTCTGCCGTTCCTGCGATATCGTCAATCCTCAAAAAGCCTATGGACTTTCTCGGGTGAGCAAGAACCATGATATGCACGTCGTTTTCTCTTGCAAATCGAACAATCTCTTGTATAAAGTTTGACTGCTTTTCGTTCTTGTTGTATGTCGTGGCGTCCAAATCTATCGACATAAGGTTGTCAAGAATGACAATATCAACGCCCTTGCGCTTAATGCAGTCCTCAACAGCCGCAAGTATCGTTGCAATTTTCTTTCCATAATCGTTGTTGTAAATGTAAACGTGCGGCTCTAGCCAATCCTTGATGCGCTCCTTCACGTCGTCTGGCACTTTGTAAAAGTTCTCATAACTTGTCGCAACGGTATTATTCTTTCCTGCCGCTTGTAGGAACAACCATTCTGCCGTTCTGCCATCGTCTAACTCGCCACTGAACAATGCTGTCTTTTTACCTGCGTCTGCTACCTCAAGACATATCTGCGATAGCCAAGTAGACTTTGCCGCGCCGCGCAAACCAGAAATACAAGTAACCTCTTTTTTATTTAGTCCGATGATCTTGTTGTCAAGTTCCCTAGTGCCTGTCTTAATACTGACAATCTGCGACCTATCTCTGTGACGTGCAGTCTTGACGGTAAAGAATAGTGGTGCTTCTGTCATATCTTAAACACTCCTTTGCTTGTTTCCGTTATGCCAGAACCAGAAGAACAGGTTGGCTTATTTCTTGACTCCCAAGTTCTGACAGCCGCTTTCCAATCCTTCATCTTATTTTTGCCAAGCATCCAACCCCTTGCTTCATTCCAATCAAAGAACTGTTCAGCAGAAATGCCATTGTTTCTTTCGGTGCAATAAGTTTGAATTTCAGCAACAGTAGGCTTGACAAAACAGCATTTTTGAATTGGAAATTCCACTATATCTATATCTTTCTCTAACTCTAACTCTAACTCCGTTACATTTTTCGTTACGGTAACGGTTTCAGAAACGTTACATGGCAATAATTCTTGAGATTTACGCTCTCTAAACCGCCGAACTCTATCTGTTGACGATTCGCCAAGCATCTTTTGAGTGTCTCTCACAAAGATAGTTTGGTCGTCCATTATTTCAACGAGGTTCAACTGTTTTAAGAGCGAAATTGCGCTACGAACAATGTCAATATTAGTATTTGTAATTG
>CAYMJH010000399.1:0-2128 GCA_964390385.1 uncultured Bacteroidales bacterium
GCGCCGAGGGTATTGTAATGCCCACCAGCCAGGGCGACTTGTAGTTCTTCAGGAATAGAAACATAACCACAAATGCCAGGAAGGCACCCAGGTATAAACTCTGGCTGAGGTTTTGAATGGAAAAATCGAGGAGTTGGGTCTGATCGCGGGTAACCGTGAAATCGATACCCGGATAATCGATACGGAAAATTTCCGTAAGCTTGTGCAATTCCTTTTTCAGGTCGCTCATGCGGGCATCCGACTGTTTGATAATAGCCATGGTAACGGCATCCTTGCCATCGGAAATCACCATGCCCTTTTGTTTTTGCGGATGCTGAATAACCTGGGCCACATCTTTCAGTTGCAGTAACCTGTTGTTGTTTTTAAGGTAAATACAGGCTATGTCCTGCAGGGTTTGTATTTCGTTACCAAAACGAACATTATACTGGTACTGGCCATCCTGAACCAGCAGGTTCCCGAGGGTTATGTTGTTTCGCTTCAGTGCGGCTTCGATATCGTTTGTGGTCATGCCCGTACTTTCGAGCCGCGGCATATCGGGAATTATTAGAATTTCAGGAAACACCTGACCACTGATATCGGCAATGGCTACCTGTGGCAATTGTTCAATCCGCTTGCGGATAACCTGTCCCGCAAAATTACTCAACTCCGAAAACTCGCGTGAAACGGGGAACAGGGTATTTTCATTGTCCCTGTTCCTTTTTTCATTTTTCAGGGTAAGGTTCAGGTAGAATACAGGTATGTCGGTGGCGCTGGCCTTGATAACGCGGGGCCTTTCAATGGTCATGGGCAATCCTGCCATACCCCGGTCGATTTTTTCATTTACCTCAATAAAAGCATAGTCGATGTTGGTGCCATAGTCGAAATCGAGCTTAATCACGGCATTGCCGTCGCGTGTTTCACTTTTTATATCAGCCAGATGCGAAACCTGCATCAGCTGAAGTCGAAACTGACTGACGACGGCATTTTCCATTTCGCGAGCCGAGATGTTTTTCGCGCTGATCTGCACGGTTATCTTGGGAATGTCCACATCGGGCATAAGCGATACCGGCAGGCGCAATGTGGCAATCACCCCCAGCGCCAGCAGCGCCAGGAAGGTCATGGTAACGGCGATGGGACGGTTTATCAGGAAACGGACCATTTTATAATGAAAAAATGAAATAATGAAATAATGAAATAATAATGTATTATCATAGCTTGGATGATTTAAGAATTGCTAAAAGAATACGTATAATTTCCTGACATTGTGTAAATAATAAATCAAAATCCGATCTTCCTAAATAGTCTGAATCATGTAATAACCGAAGCCAGTATATAGTCTCTTTTGCCTCTTTGTAGGAAATCTGAACTTTGGCTATAAACTCTTTCTTTGAAATTCCTCCATCTGCCTCTTCTATATTGGCCCCTATTGATGTTGCACTTCTTAATAACTGTTTCGACAAAACAAATTCCTTCTCTTCCCTGGTTAGCTTTTTATATACTTTAATTATCTGAATTGAAAATGAATAAGTCTTCTCTTTAATAATATTCTCCTTCATTTCTTATTTTTTCATTCTTTCATTTTTTCATTCTTTCATTCTTCTATTATTTCCACCCCCGACTCATGCGCCAGGTTCAAGTTACCGCTGACAATTACCGTGTCGCCGGGTTCGAGGGTGGCACCCTTGTCGGGATGCGCCATCACCGAATACGAATCGCTGTTCTCGAGCAGGGTTTGCACATAGGTCCAGTAAGCTTTTCCCCCCACTATTTTAAAAAGCACTTCCTGGTTATCGCGCAGTACCACGGCTGGTTTGGGAACCACCAGCTGACCGGGCACGGCATTCTCCACCAGTATCTGCACATTCATACCATCTATCAGCTGACCCGATTGTCCGAGGATGGCCTTAAGCTGTATCTGTCCGTTTTCATCCACCATGGGATTGATTTCGGTAATGGTGCCGGTGTAAGTCTTATCCTGCATGGCAAAGGGTCTGACCTTTACTTTCTTGCCAATGGCCACATCGCTCATCTCGGGCTCAAGTATGGGAAATTCCACTTCAAATGACGAATTGTCGATGAGTGTGCAAAACTCCGTTCCCGCGCCAACCTGTTCGTGCAGCTTATATTTAAGTCCGGCAATGATGCCCGC
>CAYMJH010000400.1:0-2126 GCA_964390385.1 uncultured Bacteroidales bacterium
ATATTCACTTGTCACTTGTCACTCGTCACTCGTCACTACTCGTCCCTTGTCCCTTGTCCCTTGTCCCTTCTTGTCACTCGTCACTTGTCACTCGTCACTACTTGTCCCTATTTTCTTCACTGCCCCTGTACCCCCTCCATTTTTCCAGCAGCTGCCTGAAATCTGCCGGCAGCTCTGAATCAAAGTGCATTTCCTGTCCCGTTTCAGGATGGATAAAACCCAGTGATTTTGCATGAAGGGCAAGCCTGGGCATGAGGCTGAAGCAGTTACCGACAAATTGCCTGTATTTGGCAAAGGTGGTTCCTCTCAAAATTTTGTTGCCGCCATACCGCTCATCGTTAAATACCGGATGACCGATATATTCCATGTGAACCCTGATCTGGTGCGTTCTGCCGGTTTCAAGCCTGCATTCCAGCAGGGAAACATACCCCAATCGTTCCAGTACCCGGTAATGCGTGATGGCGGGCTTTCCCTGTTCACCTTCGGGGAAGACCTGCATTTTCAAACGGTCTCTGATATTGCGGCCGATGTTCCCCTCTATGGTACCGCTGTCTTTGTCGAAATTTCCCCAAACCAGCGCGGTATATGTCCTTTTCGTGGTGCGGTTAAAAAACTGCCTGGCCAGTTTGTTGAGGGACTGGTCCGTCTTGGCTATCACCAACAGTCCTGTAGTATCCTTGTCAATCCTGTGAACCAGGCCGGGCCTGATCTCTCCGGATTGAAAAAGAGGCAGGTCCCTGAGGTGCCAGGCAAGGGCATTGACCAGGGTTCCCGTATAGTTGCCATGTCCGGGATGCACTACCATGCCGGCTTCCTTATCGACAACGATGACCGTGTCGTCTTCATAGACAATATGCAGGGGTATAGCTTCGGGTATGAGCTCGAATTCATGATGCGGATAAGGAAGAACGATGGAAATTACATCAGCCGGCTTTACCCTGTAATTGGGTTTCACGGAAGCACCGTTTACCAGAATATTGCCGGCTCTGGCCGCCTGTTGTATCTTGTTGCGCGATACATCCTCGATCCGGTTGTCCAGGTACTTGTCGATGCGGAGCAAAGCCTGTCCCTTATCGACCAGGATACGGTGATGCTCGTAGAGTTCCGACTGCTCGAACAATTCCTCCTGCATGATGGTCAGGATTAACGGCTGATGATGAACCGGCCGATATAAACCCGGCCGGAATGGCAGATGGCTTTCAGCATATAAATCCCTGATTTCAGATGGCTTATCGTTATGCTTTCCTGCAAATCATGAACAAGAACCCGGCGGCCTGCTATATCGTAAACCTGGATTTGTCCCGGTCCCTCCATATCCTTTTCATTCACGGCGATATGAATCAGGTCACGGGCAGGATTCGGATACAGCCTCAGGGTTTCAGGCTCAGATTTTCCGTCAGAAACACCTGATGGCATGGCCTGTCTGCTGAATACCGGCCTTATCATCAGTGATCCGGCAGGGTTTAGGCTGTCGGTGGAAAACCATGCTCCGGTAATGTTCACCATAATATTTCTCCGGTTATCATGGCTTACATCATAGCCAATATTGATAAAATCTTCCGTTAACTGCTTGATGCCGACAAAAACCGTGTCATCCACAATGATTTCCCGGGAGAGCGGTATGGTGTACCGTTTAAATTCGAGCAGCCCGGTTCCCGGATCAGGAGTATAATCCTCCTGAGATACATAAAGGGTGTCCCCCGGTATACCTCCCTTATTTTTCCATATGCACAGTTTAAAACTCAGATCGGCGGTATAATCATTCCTTGTTTTATTGAAGAAAATGTCAATGCCCCTGACCGTATCCTGCCTGAAGACAGGGAACCTGCAGGCAATCATGGCCTCTGATGTCGATTCGCCTGATATTCCGAAACCATACTCTGCCGTTCCGTCGTCATAGGCATAATAGTCCCTGAACAGCTGGCTGTATTTCACCGTATCATTGCCCAGGAACTGCGACGGATGGGTCTTTAAATAGGCGGTAATCTCAAAATGGCCGTATTCCGAAGGTTTGTATGAGAAACTATGATCAAACGGGTCGTTCCTTATCATGAAGGTATCGGGATCTATTTTCTCGGTGTACACTTCGTAATAGCTCACCTCCCGGGTGAACATATCTTTGACCC
>CAYMJH010000401.1:0-2126 GCA_964390385.1 uncultured Bacteroidales bacterium
GTTACCGGCCCGGTGATGAAAAAATTGCCGTTCTCGCTGATCCGGTGATTGGTTTCAACGCGACCCTGGAATACCAACCCGGAGAGGAATTACAGGTCAGGCGATTGACGGATAACGCGGTGGTATATACCGGACATCCTTTCCCCTGGAAGAACGGTATTACACAGGAATCATCGGGGGACAGGGGATGGTGGTTCGATTTTTCACCGGTTTCTGTCCCGGGGCATTATTATATTTATGATGTACAGCATCAGACGGCTTCCTTTCCCTTCCGCATAGCGGAAGATGTTTATTCCGGCATGCTGAGGGCGGCATGTAAAATGTTCTATTACAACCGCTGCAATTTTTCAAAGGAAGTGCCCTGGTCCGGCTATGCATGGATTGATTCCGCCTCACATATGGGGCCGCTGCAGGATACCGAAGCCCGTTTTGTCAAAGACAAGGAAAATCCTGCGACAGCCAGGGACATGCGCGGAGGATGGTATGATGCCGGCGATTACAACAAATACGTAACCTTTGCCTTTAATCCTGTCCATGTCCTGCTCACAGCCTATGAACAATGGCCGTCAGCATTCACCGATGATTTGTGCATTCCTGAGTCAGGGAACGGGATTCCTGATATACTGGATGAGCTGAAATGGGAAGTGGACTGGATCAAACGCATGCAGGAAAAAGACGGCGGTGTTTATATCAAGATCGGGTATGTCGATTATAATACAAGCGCTCCCCCCAGTGCCGACAAAAGACCACGGTACTATGGCCCTCTTTGTTCTTCATCCGCTATTACAGCCTCTGGCATCTTTGCCCATGCTGCCCTGGTTTATGCAGCTGTACCCGGGCTTAAGCAGGAGGTTCAGGACCTGCATGACCGCGCCGTAAGCGCATGGCAATGGTATCATGCCCATCCGAAAAGCGAAAACTGCGATGACCAGGAGATCAAATCAGGCGATGCCGATATGCCTGTTGAGAAACAGGAACAACTGGCCCTTACCGCTGCCATCTACCTTTTCGCCCTTACCCGTGATCCTGTATATCACCGTTATATCAGGGAAAACATCGGACGGGCCCGGGAATTTGTTATCCCTGAATCGTCAGCCTATGATCCGGCCCAGGGCGATGCCTTACTCTATTATACCGGTCTGCCCGAAGCCTATGATTCCGTCAGGGAGGTTATTCTCACAAAACGTTTAAAGGATGCCGGGGAACTGCCTTTTTTCAATTATAAAACAGATGACGATCTGTACCGGGCTGAAATGCCGTCTAAACACTATCATTGGGGAAGCAATGAAACCCGGGCCAATATAGGCAATGCCAATTTTGACATGATCAGTTACGCCATTGACACGCTAAACCGCATGCATTTTTATCAGCATGCACTCAACCAGCTGCATTACTTTCACGGCGTTAATCCTCTTAACCTGGTCTATCTTTCCAATGTCTTCCAGCAGGGAGCAGAGCATTGTGTAATGCGGATGTGGGGTGACTGGTACAGTGTGAATACACCCTGGGCCGGGAATCCGCCGCCGGGTTATGTAAGCGGCGGACCCAACCGAGATTACGACGGAACCCATCCGCTGTTGAAAGATCAGGGTCAGCCTGTTCAGAAAATGTATATTGATTTTAACAATGGTCCGCCTGAGAATTCATGGACCATCACTGAGCCGGCTATATACTACCAGGCCAGCTATATTAAGTTGTTGTCGAAATTTGTACCGGAAGTGCACTGACACATATACCGGTTCAGTCATCTCATTCTACGGATTCAAGCGTCCGCTTGGACCTCCGATACCCAGGACTCTTTCATCGATTGTTAACCTTCCCTCAATAAATCCTTCAACAGCATACAGTTGAAAACTGTTTTTTTACTAGCTTTAGCGCTCTCATGAATAAACGGAGGTCTGCTTGAAAAGCAGGATATCTTATCTGTATTATGGCCTGATGCTGCTGTCAGGAGTTATCAACATGTTATGCCAGACTATATGGGTACGTGAATATACCGCTATTTTTGGCATGCATGCGATTTCCGTTACCACATTGGCAGCTACTTTTTCGTTAAGCCTGGCCATTGGAAGCTACAGTTTCGGCAAGGTGGCCGATCTAAAGATCAACAAACTGTTCCTGTTTAT
>CAYMJH010000402.1:0-2096 GCA_964390385.1 uncultured Bacteroidales bacterium
ACAGCTGAACAGACCATATCCTGTTCCACATATTTCTCATGATAGACGTATGTAACATCGAGGGCTGTATTCCCGTTATTGCCTTTAACAATGTCAACACCCCTACGCAGGTAGTTGGCATGCCAGGGATTGATGTATTTGACCGCATACAGTATATAGTCTTTTGGCAACTTGGACCAGTCAGAATTCACGCGCCGGTCCGGATCCTCCAGTTCCGTGCTTCCGCTGAGTATCGAATCGGCGTTTGTTACCGACACCATACGCAGGGGAATAATGTAAGTGTTCTGTATGGCCAGGGGATCGGCAAAGAATGCATCGGTCAGCTGTACCTCTATTCCTCCCATCAATTCTCCCGCAGGAATGGTAATTTTCATATCGGAGGGAAGGCTGTAATAGTTGGCCGGCATAGCCAAAGCCGTAGTTGTATCCAGCGTAGCGCTGGCCAGTAACAGGCTGTCACAAAGCGAATTATCCACCACAACATCAATGGCTATATCATTCTTGTTTTCATATACTCCGCCCAGTGTGGCCATTATAACACATTTATGTGCATTGTCAAGCGAGTTGTCAAAAACATCGTCATTCCCCAGCACCAGGGTCCTCACCGGCGACTGGTAGGGAAAATACACCGTTGTATAATCGAAATCCGGGAACTCCCAGTCCTGATTTTCGCATGCCGCAAAAACTGCGAGTACAATCAATAAGCTATAAATTAACTTTTTCATCTTGTGATTTTTTTAGTTCGAAGTTTTGCATTACCACCCGTTGTTTTGTATGATGCCGGTTTTAAGCACCTCATTGTAGGGAACAGGCGGATAGATCATATGGTTCTGGTAGAGCCTCTTTTCCACGGTTACGGCAGTATAGCTGTTATCCGTGATCCGGATCCCCATGGCCGGTTCGGTAAGGTCTTTTTCCCATCTGCGCAGGTCCCAGAAACGGAAGCCTTCGAAGCAAAGTTCCAGCCGCCTTTCATTTTGTATCAGTGCCCTCATGTCTTCACGGCTGCCGATGGATGCCAGGTAATTGTCGGGTTGTGTGATTCCTGCCCTGTTTCGAATGGCAGCGATCACGTTCCGTGCCGAATAGGCATGGCCGCCGGTGCCGTCAGGCCCCCAGGCTTCATTGGCAGCCTCGGCATAAGCCAGGAATATTTCCGTATACCGTAAATGCGGGTAGTAATGTTTTTTGTCCAGCAGGGCATTAGGATCCGTGTTAACGTCATCTCTCATCAGTTTGCGCAGGTAATATCCCGTGCGGGTGGATGTTTTCAACTGGTCAACGGCATCATCGCCGCTGTTTACGCTCGTATTGATGGTTTTACCTGACAAGGTGCTTCCGTTTACAACGATATAGTTGTCCAGCCTTGGATCGCGGTTTGCATAAGGATTGGCAGCGTCATAACCGCTGTTCGCCGCATCGGTAATAGGATACCCGTTTTTCATAGGGAAGGCATCCACCAGGTTCTGGGTTGGATTAACACGTCCCCTTCCATAAAGCGAAGGCGGATAGTTATCCTGTTCAAGACCGTAACCCGAATAAATACTGCCTCTCCACAGCATTTCAGCCGCGTCTCTGTTGCGGGTGAGATTGATTGCATCCACATTGGTTTTATTGAAGAACAGGGCGCCTTTCGGGTCGAGGGAGGATAAGCCACCGGCAAGATCAATAACCGCTGCAGCATAATTTGCCGCATCCTCCCATGTGGTGGAAGTCCCTTCGCTGAAGGCAGGACTCGCTGCGAGGAGGGCAGCCCTAACTTTTATCGCTTTTGCTATCCGGCCCGAGACCCGCTGCATGTTGACCTTACCGAAGACCCTGTTATATTCTTCCACGGGATAGCTTTTATAGCCGTCGGGCAGATCCAGGCTGGCTTCAACATCGCTGTTATCCAGCGGCAGGTATTTTTCTGCTTCGGCAAGGTCGCTGTATATCTGCTGCATGCATTCTTCAAAGGTGTTCCGCGGTTTGTTAAAGTCAGACCCTGTCTCAAGCACTTCCGTGACGATGGGCACGCCGAGCAGTTCTCCGCCGGGACCATAACCGCCATGGGCCTGCAACAGGTTAAGCATAAACAATGCCCTGAGGGCATAGGC
>CAYMJH010000403.1:0-2096 GCA_964390385.1 uncultured Bacteroidales bacterium
TCCGTCGACCGACGTATAACTCTGAGACCAACTGTCAGGTACGATATCAGAATCGTCTATAGTCAGCTCAAAGTCAGTATGACCTTGCATTTCAGAGAGACAACTTTGAATTATTATTTCTCCTAACCGATTATAAGTAAGTATTAAACAATGCTTCTTGCAAAAATCCTCTAAAGTGTCAAACAAGTTAACTCTGGGGCCGTTTACAGACAACGTTGTTTTTAAACCTGGCAACGTTCGAGAGTACTCGTAAGCTGTTACAGATGAAAATGGATATTCACTTAACAAAAGATGTTGTAAAATAACATTAGGGTAAGGTACAGGCTGGTGAGACGGCTCGGTAACCCTACCTTTTCCTGATACATACACTTCTTGATCGTTAAGATCGACAGCAAAAAGCACATGCAGCCCTATATTGGAGAGAAAGACACTTTGATTCAAGGCTACATAAGGATCTTCTGTATTTTTAAAATAATTTAACGATTTTACAATTAAAAAATACTTTGTAGTGTCTAAATCAGATAAATTTCCAACTCTCCCGTCTAACGTGACACCAGGGTTGCTGGCCAATGAAAAACATTTAAGAGGGTTTCTTCAGCTGACAGCGTTGTCTAACCACTGTCTAACTACGGTCCCAGGTGTGAATTCTTCTCTGTCTATAGACTCTCTGGCTACAGGATTTATGAGAAAGTAAAAACCTGAAGGGCTTCTAAGAGGTGAGCCTGCCCACTGTGACGATGTGTTTAATCTGCTGCCTGCCAAGCAAGGATAGTTAGAAGATAAGTAAAAACCTTCATCGTCTGCTGAAAGTAAAGCAGGGTCATTTTTAAATACGCCTATATAGTTATCATTTGATAAAGATGTAATAGGTATTTTAAGTCCGCCTTTGCTCATTAACAAGAACAAATGAGAGTAATCACCATCATACAATAATGTTGTTTGTTCTGAAAGATCAAATTCAACCTTACCATAAAAAAACATGTCTACGATATCAGCAGCGATAGTTGGCTTAGGGAGTTTAGTCTCAAAATATAGATCGTAGATAGCTCCCCCATTTATCGCCGAGTCTGTAGAAATGTTAACTTCAACAGGACTAGCGCCTCCTATTTTATTCAAGTCTCCGTGTGTTGCAATCATCTCTGTGGCTGACGTCGGTAACAGTGTTACATCGTCATTAGTTAAATCCTCAGAAAGACAAGTAAAGCCTGAAGCGCCTGTAACTTTAAAAGTGTGTCCAAAAACATATTTTTTAGAGAAAAGGTCTTCCAATATTTCGTTGTTAGCTACCGAACTTTCGCTGTCTTTATACAGTTGGCAAGCTGTAAAAGCAGAGTGCGCAGAAGGTGTTGTGTTTTCGACTCCTCTTATAACGTAAAAAGCCGAATACATATAACCATTGTAACTATTTAAAAAATGAATTCCTTGACGCGCTATTTGGACGACTTCGTCGTCTATTTTAAAAAGACACCTCATTGCTTTAGAGGTCATGCTTTCTTTAGAAACGGTCCCAGTATCGTAGACGTCTGCTTCATAATACAGTACAGGGTCTATTTTAGCTGACCTGAAGGAGTATGTTATTGTTGCGGGTCCACTACCTGACACCTTGGTTAGCGTTCCTGATGTTGGAGGCTCTGGTAAAGTGTCTAAATGCCCGTAAGGGTCATCAAAAATTAAATAGCCGTCTTTTATTTGGACGCAAGACAGTCTAACAGTCGTTGTGCTCACAGTGTATGAATACTGGTCACCGACAACTACTGAACTAGCATCCATGTTAGGTAGGTAAGATCTTGTACAAGGATTGTGAAGAATCACATACCTTGTGTCCGCAAACAACTCAAACACAGAAACTAATAAATCATCAGTAGTTATTAAACTAATCTCACTACTATCTGTGTTTAAGTTTATCTCACCGTCGAGAGAGTAAAATTCTTTTAAACCTGAATCGTATATCTGAAGATCGGTTACAGCTTCCAACCTTTTACTATCTACATAAACTTTACCATCTTTATAAACAGCGGCCATTTTAGCTGCTGGACTTGTAGTAAAGTCTCCGTAGTTTATAGGAATTATTTTATCAGTATCAATCTCAGTACCAA
>CAYMJH010000404.1:0-2082 GCA_964390385.1 uncultured Bacteroidales bacterium
TTTAAGGAAGGAATATGCCATGGATTAATAGTATAAATGACACAATTATGACATCCAATGAAAACGTAAGGTTTCTCTATGAAGAAATGCTGAAAAACCTGCCCGAAGCTGATATCCCTTTCGAGGGGTTAAAGGGATGGATCCTGCAGGGTGAGAACCACCAGATTGTTTTTTTTGACATTGAACCGATCGGAAAGGTCAATGAGCACAAGCACGGTGCCCAGTGGGGCATGGTCATTGAAGGGGAGATCGAACTCACCATCGGTGGTGTCACCCGTACTTACAAGGACGGGGACTGTTATTCCATACCCGAACAGGTAGTGCATTCCGCCGTATTCAAAAAAAGGACAAGGGTGATGGATTTCTTCGCGGATAAGGACCGGTACAGATCAAAGATCAAAGATTAAAGATCAAAGATCAAAGACAATTAATTCGAACATAACAATCATAACCATCATCCTCCTTCGCCGCAAACGCTTATAGGCCAGTAAAGGCTTCGGAGGGCAAAGCAACCATCACAACCATCACAACAACTATAACTATTACAACAATTAAATCTTAATTCGTCCTCAATCATCAAATCATTAAATCACCGGCATTATTTCCGTCTCCGCCCTCTTTCCCATCCTGTCCACTGTCACCACCCTGTACTCGGCCTTCCCCGTACCCGCCAGCGTATCCTCAAAGGCAAAAGGCTTCTCACTGGTCTGAGGTACGTGTTTTACCTCTCCGGCTTTGGTATCATTCCTCCAGATTTCATACCGTTCGATGGCATTGTTCCCGGCAAAGGCCGTGTCCCAGGTGATGCGGACCTGCTGGCTTGCGGCTTTGCCGGCTTTTACATTGTGCACAGCCGTCAGCCCGCCTTTCTCCAGCTGGAAGTAATTGGTCTTTCCCTCTTTTACCCTGCCTGCCATTTTTTCAATCTCGGCACGGTCGGTATCACTCAGTCCGTCGGGACGGATCTGTGAGGCTTCTATATTCTGCGTCAGCTGGCATTCCTGCGGATTTTCCGATAGCTGCCCGATGCCGATGATGAGGGTGCTGATCCCCGGTGTGGTCAGCGAATATTCGATCAGCGGCCGGAATGGCAACTCGTTGCTGCCGACCTGCCTTACCACGTGCGCTGCCTGGTTCGACCAGTGCGCGCCTTTGGTATACATGGCCCCGTCGGCAAAGACCTTCATGGCGATGATGCCCATATTCTTTGCTGCGGCCACGGGAATGACATTATGCTGCATGTTGAAGTTCAGCTTGTCGTTGGCGTTGATGGACACCAGCAAACCGTCGACCAGGTTGTCCCTGTCGCGACGGATCAGGTCCATCATCACCCCGGCATCATAATGGCCTGAAAAACCGACATGGCGGATCAGCTTTTCTTCTTTCGGATTCAGCCCGGTTAAATTGGTGCCGTCACGGAAATCGCGCAGCGCCGCGAGGGCGCCGATCCGTTCCGCCTTGCTGTCGGTATCATAGAGGCCTTCATAGGCAGCGTCCACCTCAGCTTTGTTGTTGATGCTGTGCAGCAAAACCATATCGAGATAAGCGCCTTCAGGATAATACCCTTTGCCGTCGCCAAAGATCTGCGACAGGGTGCGCTTTACATCATCGATGGTATGAGAGCCGGGTTCACCGTTGGTCCAGTTGCCCACCCCTTCCACCTTCAGGTCTCCTTTGGCAATGCGGATATGGGTTTTTGAGGTCAGGAAAATGGATTTCCGCAGGCCTTCATTGTAGCCGGCCAGGCCGGGTACCAGTTCAAGTTTCCGGAAGGCCTTGCCGTAATTCATCTGGCTGGGACCGTATAAATTGGAGGTGTCAAAATAGTTAACTTTTTTATCAAAGGCTTTCAGGATGATGGCAACCGGGTCAACATCTTCCGGCGTCCACTGGATGGACGCCTGGCCCCCGAGTCCGAAAGTGGTAACCTCGTGGTTAAGGCGGCCGAAACTGCGGGTCATCAAACCCGGGCGCGATCTGAAGGCTGACAGGGAAGGGATGAGGCTCACCCCCGCGGCAGCCGTTGCCGATGTTTTGATAAATCTCCGGCGGGTAATGCTGTTTTCAGGCTTTGTTTTCATT
>CAYMJH010000405.1:0-2080 GCA_964390385.1 uncultured Bacteroidales bacterium
GTAAAAAATGCGTTCTGGACATGGAAGTTTAATAAAAAACATGATCCGGTATTGCCCTCATAACGAAATTGACAAAAAGAAATGGGATGAATGCATTTCAAGTTCATCACTGTGCCTCCCCTATGCCTTTTCATGGTACCTTGATATTGTCAGCCCCGGTTGGGACGCGCTGATTGCAGGAAACTACGAAAGCATAATGCCGCTTCCGTTCAAACAGAAATGGCTGATCACCTATGTTTACAAACCTTATTTTGCCCAACAGCTGGGATTGTTCTCACCTGAGGACCCGGGTGAAACCTTATTACATGAGTTTATTCAGGCAATCCCCGGAAAATTCAGGTATATCCATACCAACCTCAACGAATCCAATCCTTCCGGTAATCTTTATACACGTAAACTGAATATCAACCACCTGATCAGGATCGACAGGAGCTATAACAGCATCTATAAGGAATACAGCAGGAATTGCCGGAGGAATATCAAAAAAGCTGAAGATGCAGGACTGACATTGGATTATGAGCTGAATACAGCTGTCTTTGTGGAATTTGTTTTTAACAACCTGGGAAAACAAATCCCCGGGCTCGACACGGAACAACGTGCCATGCTTGAAAAGATCATAGCTACGGCACGGCAGGAGGTTAACGGGAAAATGATCGGAATATATACCCGTCAGCAGGAGCTTTGTGCCGCAGGTTTTTTTATGCAGACCAACGATCGTCAGATTTTTTCTGTTTGCGCATCAAACGAAACAGGGAAACAATTTGATGCAATGTATCTATTGGTAAACGGGCAGATCAGGAAATCAGCCGGGCAGCATAAGTGGTTTGATTTTTCCGGTTCCAACATCAAAGGCATTGCTTATTTTAACCAGTCCTTCAGCGCCATAACCCTGACATACCCTACCCTTCACCTCAACAGGCTTCCTTTACCGATGCGATGGATAAAAAAATAACCCATGATCAAAGCTCTTATATACAGCCGTTATAATCTGTTGCCATCCCTGATTCCCCTGACATTATACAGGAATTTAACAGGTCGGAGACTACTCATGGTGGTTTACCATACCGTGAATGACCGGGCCCCTGACCACATCAGACATCTTTACCAGCCCCGTTCGGTGAAGGCCTTTGCTGATGACATGAAATTTCTGCTGAAACATTACGAACCCGTCGATCTGCCCCGCCTCAAGGCCATGGTGACCAACCATGAGAGACCTGCAAAGAACCAGTTTTTTATTTCTTTTGACGACGGATTAAGTGAGTTCTTCTTTAATGCGGTACCGGTGCTGGAAACATTGGGCATTCCCGCCACCTGTTTTCTGAATACGGCCTTTGTGGACAACCGCGATATGTTTTATCGCTATAAGGTCAGCGTTCTGATAGAAGCCATGCAAAAACACAAGGAAAAAAGGGAATTCTGGCAGCAGTTCCATGCCCTGAAAGAAAAATATGGCATTCCACAGGGTTATTACCGTAATGTGTTACTGAGACTTGATTATCGCCATCTTGCTTTTATTGAAGAGGCAGCAGCGCTGGCGGGACTCGATTTCAAGGCCTACCTGCAAAGTTACCAACCATACATGACAAGTGAACAGATC
Organism: uncultured Bacteroidales bacterium; assembly: GCA_964390385.1. Taxonomy (GTDB): domain Bacteria; phylum Bacteroidota; class Bacteroidia; order Bacteroidales; family UBA10428; genus UBA5072. The sequence continues at coordinate 1,598 of CAYMJH010000405.1, forward strand.
AGCGGGCTGGTGCATAAGGGATTTACCTTCGGCGGACATGGGATCGATCATGCCGACTTTGACCTGCTGCCGGAGGAGGAACAGGTGAGGCAGGCCTGCCAAAGCACGAAAGAGGTGGCCGACCGGTTCGGGTTGCCTTACAGGGTGTTTTCATTCCCCTTTACCGACTTTGGCATTAAAAAATCATTTTTCGATACCGTTTTTACCGATAACCAGGTTGAGTTGACCTTCGGGACGGCAGGCCTTAAAAAGGACTCTGAACACCGCAACCTGCAGCGAATACCCATGGAGGATTATGACATAAGCGCGGAGAGAAGGCTGAAGGCGGATTATATTTATTATCTGCTGAAGGGATTGATTGGGAAGAATGTTATTATCAGACAATGAGAATTCTCCCGCCGGGATATATTCTTTTCATTACATAGGGTATAAATCCACCCCCTTGCTCCCCCGCTTCGCCTTCGCGTAGCCGCTTCGGCAGAG
>CAYMJH010000406.1:0-2071 GCA_964390385.1 uncultured Bacteroidales bacterium
TACCTTTTAAAATGATTGAGATCGTAGATTGATAGGGCTGCAATAGCAAAAAAAACCTGACAGGCTTGTTAAAACCTGTCAGGTTTTTTTTTGATCCTATTCCTCCGTGTTCTTTTTGAGCCGTTCGGAGAGTTCTTCAATGAAATCCAGTGCTTTCTTCAGTCCCCTGAAGTAAAGTATGATAAACATGACAACGGAAAACATCCAGATAACCGTGGTGTTCACCCAGAATGTCGCATGCAGGTTTCCGAATATCCTCTTGTAAGGGGCATAAAAATGGGCCTTCAGGAACCTTTGCTCCGGGGTCATGTATATCGGATCGATTTTCTGATAGAGTCTTCCCTTGTATTCAATAATACGGACAATCTCGTTATTGTTTTCGACAAATTCGGTAAGCTCGTCGTTGTGATAATTCCTTTTTATGGTCTGGAACATTTCCTTCTTTTCAGGACTGTCCTGCATGCTGCGTATCAGGTTGTCCTTCCGGTCGTTTGCTTCATTGTATACTTTGATGTACACGCGATTGACCAATCGTATCAAAGAATCCGTCCTGGCCAGCGTGCGGTGGCTGACGCTTTCCGGCCTGAGGCTGTCGATGACCGACTGGTCAATATTCTGAATAGCCCGGTTGTTCAGTGATTTTAACAGGATCACCTCCTGGTTCAACTCATTGCGCAGCAAGTTAAGATAGCTTTCTTTCCTTTCCTTATACTCGCGGTTGTCAATTTGCTGCCGGAGAAAATCAACCTTGTTCTCCAGGTTCTTGATCCAGTAATTCTTTTTGTATTCTGCCAGGCTCATCACCCTGTTTTCGGTATAAAAGATCTGATCGTATTTATTGTGCATGAACTGGTTCACCGCAAGCGCCTCATAACCCCATCGTGCCACCATCATTTCACCGTACCAGGGTATTTTGCTGGGAGAGGAAATCCTCGGATTCAGCTTTTCATATTTGACCATCACTCCGCTGAGCATGATTTGCGGGATCACCAGGAAAGGAATGAGGATATAGATGGTGACCACGGTCTTAAAGCTGTCGGAGATCAGCAGTCCCATTATGTTGGATGAAGCCCATGCGCTGAAAAGCAGTATCCAGTAATGCAGGTACATGCCTTTAATTTCCATGATGCTGTTCCCGATCAGCACAAAGCTCCATGCCTGTATGGCAGATATGGCCAGCATCACGGCAACTTTCGAAAACAGGTAACTGGCCCAGCTGAGGTTCAAGAAGGCTTCACGCTTTAATATCTTCCGGTCTTTTATGATTTCTTCGGAACTTAATGTAAGTCCCATGAATATGGCAATAATGACCGCCATGAACAGGTATACAGGCAGGTTGCTGTTTTCAAGGAAGGAATAAGTATTGGCGCCTGTTTCGCTTACATTGTAATACTTGATGATGTATGCCAGGATCAGTGCCAGCAAGGGTGCTTCGAGGAAGGTAATGATCAGGTATTGCGTGTTGGCGAGTTTTGACAGGATGTCACGTTTGACGAAAACCAGAAACTGCCTGAGCTTGTTGGGCACTTTAAAAAAGACCGACGGCAGGTCAGTGGCAGGTTTTATGTTTTGTTCCGCAAGTTGCTTCGACTCATTGTAGATCCGGTTCCATTCCCTGGGTGATATCTTCCGGGTTCGTGTTTCCTTTCCGTACTCATCGATCACCAGCGATTCGACAATGTTGAAGATCTGCTCGGGATTTACGTTACCGCAGATATGGCACTCGCTTTCAGCCCAGTTGGCATGATGAACCCTCGACTTGAAATACATGATGGAGTCGATGGGATTGCCGTTGTAGATGAGGTATCCGCCGGTATCGAGAAACAGCAGGTTGTCCAGCATCTTGAAGATATCGGAAGAAGGCTGATGAATGACGACGAAAACCAGCTTGCCTTTCAGCGTAAGGTCTTTCAGCAGGTCCATGATGTTCTCTGAATCCCTCGAGGACAGTCCGGATGTCGGCTCGTCAAGAAACAGCACAGCCGGCTCCCGTATCAGTTCAAGGGCGATGTTCAGCCTTTTGCGCTGTCCGCCGCTGATCTTTTTGTTCAGCGGGGTTCCGACCTGAATA
>CAYMJH010000407.1:0-2034 GCA_964390385.1 uncultured Bacteroidales bacterium
CTTGGATGAAAAAGAAAAAGTACAAAGAATGGTATTTTGCCCAAAGTTAAGCAAGTGCAATTTCCCCCTCTGGAGGGGGCAGGGGGAGGATATAATGGACACTAAATGCAATATACTTATTATATCTATAATACTGATTTTTAATCATATAAGCAGTACGTTATTGCGATAACAGGGTTAACCACAGGGTCTGGTAGGGATCAAGCATTATAGTCCCGTCATTGCATTCCACCGCCCGGCTTTCAATCAGGTCAAAAAGCACTGCATCTTCTTCGTACAGGCTCTGGGTGTCAAGTTCGGCAGGCTTTGCTGATATATTGGAAATACAATGGACCCTTTCCCCTGTTTCCGGGTTGCTGCGCGTAAAGGCCACAAAACAGCTTTCAACGCGGTGAATGACCTGGTAACTGTCGGGATGAAAAGCAGGCCTGGTCTGACGCAGTTTCATTATTCTTGTCAATTCCGTGAAAACATAACGGCCTGTGTTTTTGCCGTTCATGAAGGATTCTATTTCGGTATCCGTATATTTGCGCCTGTTAATGGATCTCAGCCTGCCTGTTCTCTCCATCCCGGCATAATCATTACCCGTGGCCAAAAGACTATGGATATAAAATGCCGGTATCCCTTTCAGTCCCATCATGATGATCTGGCTGCACAAAAAGCGGTTTGCCTGCTGGTCATCCAAACCGGCTGCACTTCCTTTCATGGCATCGAAATAAGTGATGTTGATCTCATAAACGCTTTCGCTGCCGTCTGCGTTTCTTTTAAGGCTTAACCCGCCTCCGAACTGTTTCATCGATAACAGCATAGTGTGAATTTCGTCTTCGGGAAGCAATCCTTCCAGCGGTCTCACACCAATGCCGTCATGTGAGGCCGTGAAATTCAGATAACTACGGTTTCTGCCCGGTTCGGGAAGGGAATCAAGCCATTTCACCAGGTAGTCCGCATTGCCGGAAAACAAAGTATACAGCAGGAGGGGCGGAAGGCTGAATTGGTAAACCATATGGGCTTCATCACCGGCACCAAAATAGCTCAGGTTTTCGCGGTTCGGGACGTTGGTCTCGGTAAGCAGCAGAAAACCGGGATCAACAGCATCGCCAATCGTCCGTAACAGTTTCACCACTTCGTGTGTCTCGGGTAAATGCAGGCAGGATGTCCCGGCCCTTTTCCATAGAAATGCAATGGCATCAAGGCGGATGATCCTGATCCCCTGACCGAGGTAAAACAGGAAAATTCTGATTATTTCCGCCAGCACGGCAGGATTCCTGAAATCCAGGTCTACCTGGTCCTCACTGAAGGTAGTCCATACATGCCTGATCCCGTCAACCGCCCTGAAACCTGTCAGCAAAGGCGTGCTCCGTGGCCGCACCACCAATGAGAGATCGGTATCCGGATCAAGGGTAATAAAATAGCCTTTCCCGGGGTCAAGTTCATTGAGGAAATTATGAAACCACTGATGCTGCCGGGAAACATGATTGATTACCAGATCGGCCATCAGGTCATAATCACCGGCAAGGGCCCGTATATCTTGCCAGTCTCCGAGTTCAGGACTTACTTTCAGGTAGTCAATGACAGAAAAACCGTCGTCCGAAGAATACGGGAAAAAAGGAAGGATATGCACGCAGGTGACGGCATCGCCTATATATTTTTTGAGGAACCCGTGCAACGCCCGCAGCGGCTTATACTTTTCAGACAGGATGCTATCCCCGTAAGTGATCAGGAGGATATCGCGCTGCGACCATAATGCGTCACGGCGGGTGTGGGCAGTATGATTTTCATTAACGATTTTATAGATTTCATTGACAGCCCCCTCTGAAAATTCCTCACCATAAATTTGCTGCAGGTGTTTTGCTATTGTATTGGCCAACTGGTCAGACAGGGTCATTTAGTGATTGGGTGATTTGGTGATCGAGTGATTTGGTGAATTGGTGATTGGGCGATATGATATTGTCTTTGATCTTTAATCTTTAATCTTTGATCTTTTCTTGCCTTACTTCAGGCTTTTCGTGAACATATTCCTGATCAGCGGTTCCA
>CAYMJH010000408.1:0-2022 GCA_964390385.1 uncultured Bacteroidales bacterium
GATTCTAAATACCTTTCAGCGATTAGATTATATTCTCCATTTTTAACTATTAATTATAAAAAAGGAATGCCCGGCATGGTAAATGCGAAAGCATAAATGATTTCAAGGTCATCATCCGAGCGTTTGTTCCCCAGGCGGGCATTATCATGATTCCCCAGGGGCAGGGTGATATATCCTTTGCCTTTTGTGGCTTCATGCTGATCGAGGTAGCTTTTAAGAAAATGGGTAATGTTGCCCTTCCCTTCCCTGTCAAAAAAACTGTTCCCTTCGGAGTAGCCGTTCAGGATTCTCCAGCTTTCCTTCTGAAAAAGATCATTATAACCATCGAACCAGTGGAAGAAATCAGCATGGAACAGGCTGTCAAGCGCATCTTTAGGATATGACCATTCGGCGATCATAAAAGCCCCGGGATATTCATCCATCAATAGCTTACGAATACCGCGCCAGAATTGCTTCGTGCCTTCGTCCCTGGTATTGAAGAACTGGTCATTCCCTTTGATATTGGCATTTTTGACCAGGGCTCCGGCCATGTCGGCGCGGAATCCGTCGGCTCCCATATCCATCCAAAAACGGAGCACATTTTTAAGTTCTTCCTGCATGGCCAGCACATCAGGATGGTTGGTCGGCAGCATCCAGGGTTGATCGGGCTTGGCAAATCCGAAATTCAGGGCAGGCTGGCACCAGTAAAAATTACGCATGAACTGGCCGTTGCGCTCACTGTAACCCTTTACAAAAGCATCTTTGAATTCGTCGGGCGGATTCATCCAGGTGTTGTCATTCCATATATACCAGTTGGTGTAACGGTTGGTATCCTGCCTTGCCGATGCCTGAAACCAGGGATGTTCAATGGAGGTATAACTGATCACATAATCGAAGATCACTTTGATCCCCCGTTTGTGGGCTTCTTCAAACAATTTCCGGGCATCTTCATTAGTGCCATAGCGCGGAGCCACCCTGTAATAGTCCGAAACGTCATACCCGGCATCACAGAAAGGCGATTCAAAAAACGGGTTAAGCCATATTGCATTTATTCCCAAGCTTTTAACATAATCCAGTTTCCCGGTGATCCCTTTCAGGTCGCCGATACCGTCACCGTCGGTATCATAGAATGTCTGCGGATAGATCTGATAAAAAACGGCATCATGAACCCAGGCAGGGAAATTACCGGGCAGGGTATATTGGCCCGTTACTTTTACAGCAGGCGGCGCTTCCGCTGGTGTTTTGCATTGCAGCAAAGAGAAGATAACGGCCAGTGTAACAGGGCAATAAACAAGGCATTTTTTCATGGTTTCCATTTATTCCTGATTAATTCAATAAAAATAAAAATAATTTTCCTGGTTTCGGATATCTCACCCTTCTTTTATGTCTTAATGGCACGACGGACAGGGTAGCCAGGGGTCACAAGCCGGGGCATATAATATCTTATAACGACGTATTTTTCCTCCCCCTTTGACAATTTTATCCACACCTAAAATATATTACACCTTTCCGCTTTTTTTATACGCCAAGGAACTATTGTTAATCCTTATTTTTATTTTGATTTATCTTTATTGCTTTATGAGGCGTTTCAAATATCTGGGTATTGAACTGGCTTTGATTGTCATTATTACCGTGATTATCCTGTTCTTATTGAATATGTTGAATATATTCTAATCAATAATAAAACCAATTATACAAACTGAAATACAAAAACTGTCAATAAAGGAAAAAATTGGATTCAGCCTGGGTGATGGGGCTGCCAATTTCATTTTTCAGACCATCATGTTGCTGCAACTCAGTTTTTACACTGACACTTTCGACCTTGCTGCAGGTGCGGCAACCACAGCTTCGGGTTCCTTGCCACAGATTTGCTCAACAATAAGTGCTGCGCCAATATATAAATCGTTTTGGAAGACTTCTTACAAAACAGGCTGACCGGTTATATCCGGTCTTTTCAGGAATGTTTTTCTTTCAGTCGTTTGTTGACATCATCAAGTGTTCCACTAAATGGGCCGGGTGTTTCCATTTTGATTGATACAAGAG
>CAYMJH010000409.1:0-2009 GCA_964390385.1 uncultured Bacteroidales bacterium
TTGGTTCTGGTGTAGCCGCCGTTGCTGTCGGTATAACTGATTGTGCGTTCAAATCGGGTGTTACTGTCTCGTTAGCCATCTTTCTTTTCCTCCATGTCGTGTTCGGTTAATCCTCCACAGTCTTAACCGTCTCCGTTGTGTTGGTTTCTTTTGCTTTATCTGCCTCGGCTTTTTGAGCCGCTACATTCATTTTATTCTGCCTGTCCTCAACATCCTGTCTTTCAGACGCTATCCTTTTTCTATATTCCTCGCCACGCGCCGCAAGTTCGGTCGGCTGATCTGTAATCCCACCAATTTTGATAGCGTCCACAGGTGCAATCACGCCAGTTGATATAAGCGTTGATATCGCCGTTGCCTTATTCGTGATATTTGTGCTTCTGTTGCGGACAAAGTTTACAGCAACATCAGTCGGCTCAAACGGTTCTCCGAACTGTCTCATAATTTGCGACACAAGACGAATGGTCTTTCTTTCTCCGCGCTTAAACGCTCTTTCTTTGCGCCGTACAACCAGTTCAAGGTCTTGATATCCGTCACGCAGATATACCGCGTCACCAGTATCGCCACCGCCGCCAGAGCGTTCACTACGACTCGGTATGCCTGTTACAGCATCAATATACGCATTGATAGTGTCCTCAAGTATCTGTGCGTCCGACTGTTGCAGTTCTGGAGCGATAAACTTAATGTCCGTTTTGCTACCGCTACCACCTGTCTTTATTGACACAGCACCTTTTTGCTTGAGAGCCGCCGTTCCTCCTGCATCGGGTACGCAGTCCACATAAACCAGAATCGAACCAACAGTCTGAACAATCGCATTTACTCTATCGGATAGCGACACGTTTAGTGCATCCATCAGTGACATTGCCTTTTCGTAGTCACCAACACGCCACTGATTGTTCATGTACTCAACTATCGGAACTTCGCTAAGACCTAGTTCCTTTGAGCCAAGAAACGTAAACTTTCCTTGCATCGGCGTTGCGTTCTGTGTAGTGTACTCATATTGCATCGTGTCAGTGTATATCAAATAGTCATATCCGACGATATCGCCCTTGTTGTCAACTTTAGCAGAAAAAACTCCTGCCAATACTGGTTGCTCTAATACATTTGACGAATAAATAACAAACGTATTCCTCGGATCGCAAGTAGCAATTTTGAACGGTATGTCTGAATCCATTCCTTTTGGCGTTGTCATTACCAATCTGTAAGACGTTCCACAGATAGATGCCCACTCGCCAAGTTCGATGTCCTTAGCGGCTTTGTCTTCTTCGTCCATAGCCGCATTCAGATTGTCAATTATTCCGTTCTGTACGTCTCCCTCTTTTGCCGCTCTCGACGTATAAGAAATCGGTTCGCCCAAGAAATATCCGACCGACTTGCGAACGATTTCTTCCGCTCGGTTGACCACTATCTTATTGTTAACATCATCAACGGCAAAGTCTCTCGTTCTGTTCAGAATTTCCTGCTTTCCAAGATACTGTTCAAGCAAACGATTGATTTGCGCAATGTTAAAGGCGTGCCTGTCAGACACACCTTCAATAATGGTCGGAATCGTCTCTGGTGTGATTTGCGCACCAGAAAGAGACGTAACCAACACTTTTCTGCCATATAGACACTTTTGGTTCATTGTTACGATAAGCGGGGTTGATTCCGTCATACATCACCTCATACCTGTGCGGATATATCGCCTACAAGTATATTGCGAAGTCGTGGAAAGTGTCAATGCGTTGTAAAAACAACGGAATTATAGACCGAAAGTCCTGTCAATAACCTTAAAATATCCAGTTCTCTTGCCAAGAACCATTTCGGAAAGACCTGCAAGGCTATCTGGCGCATCGTCGTGTGGCGACTTGCCAGTAACGAGCCATGACGTAAGTTCCATTATTGCAAGTCGGTATGGCTGTGGTCTCATTTTTTCAAACAAGAAGCGGAAATACGTCTTTACATCTGATGCATAATAAAGAATTTTGTCTTTTTTAGCCATTGCCGTGGTTGCTTTTTCCCATGTTATCTCG
>CAYMJH010000410.1:0-2008 GCA_964390385.1 uncultured Bacteroidales bacterium
CCCGGAGAAGGATCAAGGAGGTGCAGAATGGATGATGTAAAATATAAACCCGTTGGAACACTTTGCTTCCGGCCCGGTCACTGCAGCATTGAACCATTGAAGACCGGTCCACGTGGAGTTTGGGAAAAAATACAGATAATCCGAACCATCCGTTTTGCCTCCGATATCTCCGAATAGATCTTCGGATATACAGGGCATCCATTTATGGTTATTAACAATAGTCAGTTCCTGGCCCCGATAGTCGGGATTATATTTCACCACCTCTTTCTGAAGGTAGGATTTCGCAGGTACATCCCACCGGAAGAAACGCGACAGGTATTCGCTGGTTGAATCCTGCCAGCGGTCGTTGATATACTGGTAGATCAGTTGATCCCGGGAACGGCCCTTTCTCAGCGAAACTAAAGCCATTAATGACTTGCATTCCCTTTTCGACAATTGTCCGACCGAATCGACGCCCCTGCCTGCCAAATAAACGCTGAAAGCGTCATCATTGGCAGCAAAAAAGGTATAGACATCGCTTTCGATAATATCCCTGTATTCGGCTATTTCTGCCAACCGGATCAGACTGGTGTAATTGCCGTTTTTCTCCAATGTCTCGAAGATGGAACCTCCCAACCAATCAGGATTTTGGTAAGGCTCTTTGTCAATTTCACAGGAATACAAAACTGACATCAGAATAACAACCCAAAAGGTGTTTTTTATTGGTCCTTTCATTGCCGGTGTTTTAAAACTCATTTGATATCCTAATATAAAAATAAAACGTGTAAAAGAAGCTTTGCATCTACAGATGCAAAGCTCCGGACTGATACTAACTGATCTAACCTAAGAAGAAGCTTTGCATCTGTAAAGATGCAAAGCTTCTATGTCAATTAAAAATATCCGTAGTTCTGCGGATTCGGATCCTGGGGATCAAGGTTATCGATATGGGATTGCGGGATGGGACGGAACCGGTGAAAAACATTGATCGTTCCGGCCGTCCAGTAATTATTGGCTTCCACCCTGTTTTTGAAATAGTCGGCTCCATAGCGGACCAGCATGTCGAAACGGTTTAGTTCACCAGCTGTTTCATGCCCCATCTCGTCGAGGTAGAAATCGGTAAGCTGCTGGTCAGCAAAACCGCCGAGAAAACCTGCCGTTACCAGCATATCATCCACGGTTGAAGCCGACCTTGTTTCATAGGTGCCCCCGTCGTACTTCCAGTAGTGGAATGATTTTTGCTCACCTTCTTTCCAGGCTGCGCGCAAACGCACCAGGTTAAGTGCCGCGGCAGCATTGGCAAAATCTCCCTTCCTGGCATAGGCTTCCGATAACAGGATACAGGTTTCGCCCAGGCGCATACGGATAAAATTCTTAAAACCGGCCTGGTCTTGTATGCCTGCACGGCGGTTATCTAGATGTTTAATCAAAACCGGGAAATTATTGGTAATGACATCATATCCGGACACATCGCCCCGGGAAGTGGGAACCAGAATGGATTGCATGGGCACCAGCCAGTATTTTTCCATAGCCCTTGCCAGCGCCAGTTTTTCCCTCGGAGTGCCACTGGAAAACCGGGTGGAAACATCTTCAAGGGTCAGCACAATGGCGGTATCACCCATGCCGTAACGCTGTTCACCGGCAGTCATTCCTATATCTGCCGGATCAAACGATCCTGCTGCGTTCGAATAAGCCGACCAGGGTACGTCAACATTTGCATCGTTGCAAAACAATACCCATACATGCGATTTGTAAAGCCTTGAATCGACATGTCTTCCGGGTTTCCCCGACACGTAATTCCTGGGTGCATAAAGGCCTTCTTCATCGTAATAATAGGGTGAAGGCGCCACACGCCTCCAGGGGCGATCCGTCAGAAAATCACGCACTCTTCCTACATTGTTTCCCCAGACGATTTTATCCCCGGTCTCAAGCGCAGTGGTCAAGGGATAGTTTTCCAGCTGGGCTGTGTATAGCATATGCAACCAGTTTCCTTTACCGTTGACATCCGTCACGTCGGTGTTATTGTAGAAAT
>CAYMJH010000411.1:0-1992 GCA_964390385.1 uncultured Bacteroidales bacterium
CTGGCGCCGATGTCACCCGACCAGGTGGTGGCTGCATTCCGTTGCTGGCCGGCATAGGTCGACCGGGTGAGAATATAGGCCCTGCGACCGGATGTTTCTTCACGCCAGAAACGGTGGATATCATCGGTCATCACCAGCGAAAAAGCATTGAGGTACCGGGCCCATGAGCCCAGGTGATTGCTGCCGGCCTTTTTCATTTCATACTCGGTCGCATCCTTGGTCAGCGCATTCACGACATCAGGCTCGGTGGAATCGATCCACCACCCGTCGAGGCCCATCGCATACAAACCGGCCTTCAGGTATTGCCAGTACAGCTTGTTGGCAGCCGGGTTAAAAGCATCATAATACTTGAACCCGGCCCAGCCCACAGGCTTGTAAAGAAACCCGTTCCTGAGCATATCGGCATAAATGGCCGTTTTCGGACCCATGGCCGGCCAGATGGAAATGATGATATGAAAATTCATCCGGTGGAGGCGGTCGCACATCTCACCGGGCCGGGGAAATAAAGTCTTGTCAAAAAACATCCCGCCCCAGTTGGGGGCCCCGTTCCAGTAATCCCAGTCCTGGATCATATTGTCGATCGGTATTTTCAGTTTCCTGTATTTTTCCGCCACACTCATCAGCTCAGCCTGGGTGTCATAATGTTCCTTGCTCTGCCAGTACCCGTATGCCCATTTGCCATACATAGGGGCCTTGCCGGTTAAGTGGCGGTAGCCCGAAATGACCGCATCCATATCAGGGCCGGCAATAAAATAATAGTCGATATTGTCGCCCATATCCGAAGTTATGGAAGCGCCATCCTCCCTGTCTTCAAAAACAGTGCTCGAATAATTGTCCCACAAAATGCCGTAATTCCGGGTGGAAACCAGGAACGGGTTGACGGCTTCGGTATTGGCCTGCACCAGCTTCACGGTCTTTCCCCTGTAGTTGAAGTACCCGTCCTGGTGCTGCCCCAGGCCGTAAAGACCTTCACCCTCGCTGAGCCCGAAAAACTGCTGCACCGTGAAGCCTGTATCTCCGTCATAGACAACCGGAGTAAACGAGGCCCGACCCCTTTCCCTTACAATGGTCAGGTTGTCGGACGTACAATATACCAGGTTCCCGTCGGCCTTTGATATTTTTACCGTGAGCGACGGCGACCTCATCCAAAGGGTATCCCTGCCATCTTCAAGGGCTATCTCCAGTTCAGGAATACGGTCAACGATTACCGAAAGGCTTCGTTTTTCGCGGGTCCCGTCAGGGTGCCACTTCACCACGCGGACGATGCCGTCGGCATAGAACTGCACCGCCATCCGCTGGTGCTTTGACTGCAGCAAAACACCGTTCTGCAATGGCTCTGATTTGAAGCGCCCCGTTGAACAACTCACGGCCACCAGGGAAAACAGGACGGCCGTGAAAAATAAACTCTTTATTCTCATGCGATTGTTGAATTATATTTCATTTTCATATCCATATTCCCAAAAGTTGTCCGTGATTGTCATTCATTCCAGGATCAGGGTGACCGCAGCCGGCCCGAGCCCCTCTGCCGAGGCATTCACTACCGCTTTACCCCTGGCCTTTTTCGCCTGGACTACCACCAGGCATTTCCCATGAAAGGCTTTACGGTTGCTGTCCTTGAACGATTCATGGCTCACCGGGTTGCCGTTATCTGTGCCGGCTATGAAAGCATCGCCATCCACGCTGAATGTCACCAGGTTATCGGCATACGGAACGACATTTCCTTCCTTATCCGTAACTTCAACGGTTATAAAAGAAAGGTCCCTGCCGTCAGCCTTTATGCGCCTGCGGTCGGGGGTTGCCTTCAGCAGGGCCGGTTCGCCGGCCGTGCAAATGACCTTTTCCAGCACAGCCTGGTTGCTGCTGCGCCCCACCGCCCTCAGCACACCCGGCGTGAAATTAAGCCTCCAGGCCAGGTGCAGGTCTTCAGGCCCCTTCATTTTCGTGCCCAGCGAACTGTCGTTCAGGAAAAGTTCAACCTCATCGCAATTGGTA
>CAYMJH010000412.1:0-1982 GCA_964390385.1 uncultured Bacteroidales bacterium
GGCTGAAGAAAGAGAATTTCTCCCTCATCTGACCATTGGCAGGGTGAAAGAAATACGACAAAAGGAAAAACTGGGCAGTTTGCTTGAGCATTACAGGCATCAGTCTTTCGGAACGGTCAGCATTAACGGAATAATTTTCTATGAAAGCATCCTGAAGCCGGAAGGGCCGGTTTACCTGCCGCTTAAGCGATTCATGCTGCAGTAGATCAGATGCCTGTTCGCTTCAAAATGGTTAACAAGGTGTAGATCAGTATCTTCAGATCAACGAAAACTGACATGTTATCCAGGTAAATAAGGTCATATTTCAGGCGGTCGACCATCTGGTCAACATTTTCAGCATACCCGTATTTTACCTGGCCCCATGAGGTGATTCCCGGCTTTACTTTGAGCAGGTGGATATAATGGGGATTTTTCCTGGTAATCTGGTCGATGAAATATTTTCGTTCAGGTCTCGGGCCCACCAACGACATTTCTCCTTTCAGTACATTGATGAAATTGGGGATTTCATCAAGCCTCGCCTTTCTCATGAACCTGCCAAAGGGAGTGATCCGGTCATCGGTTTTCGATGACAGCTCAGGTCCGTTCTTTTCGGCATTCATGTACATCGACCTGAATTTGTAGATGTTAAAGGGTTTTCCATAGCGTCCGATCCTTTCATGGCTATAGAAAACCGGACCTTTGGAGGACAGTTTAACGCCAAGCATAAGAAACGGTACAACGGGAAAGGTTATGATCAGCGCCAATGCGGCGATTACAAAATCCATGGCGGTTTTTAAATTCTCCTGCCAGGCGGGCATTAACTGGTGAGATATCTGAATGAGCGGAGTGCCAAGAATGGAGGACATTCTGACCCTGCCGGTGAGGATGTCATACATGCTGGGGATAGCCTTAATCAATACATTGGTGTCAATCAGCTTGTTGATGATCCGGTTGATGCGGTCGTGTTCGGTCGATTCAATGGCAATGATCACTTCCTCGATATGGTTCTTTTCGATAATGTCTTTTACATCATCAATACTTCCCAGATGCGGCAAATGATCTTCAAGTTTGTAACGAGGCTTGTCATTGACGTTGACAAAACCTATGATAAAGTTTCCGCTGCTGCGGGCCTGGTTTTTAATATCCAGATAGGCATCCACGGCTTTTTCATTGCTTCCAATGAGCAGGGTGTTGAAGCCGATCTTCCCCTGATGTACCTTATGGGTTGTACGGGTGGTTATGATCAGGCGGGGAACATAGGTAAGAATAAAATGAAAGGAAAACAAAGCCAGGAAGGACAAGTAATAATTGGAATAGGAACGGATCACATCGTCAAGGATCAGGGTGAAAAACAGAAAAATGACTCCGATAAAAGTATTGCCGATGGTTTGCCATAACTCACTGAGGCGGGATTTCCTGAAAACGTCACGATAATATCCTGATACATAATAAACAATCAGCCAAAAAACCGGGATGAAGAACAGCCCTAAGTAATACCTCGTATCCAACTCAATGCTGATGGGATAACCAAATTTCAGCGGCTCAATGTATACTTTCCTGAAAAAGTAAAAAAGGCTCCAGCTTAGCGCTGCAGCAAGGAAATCAGACACAACATATTTGGCCAGCTGGGATCTGCGGTTTACCTTGATATGATTTATTTTAACTCCTTCCTTGTCTTTCATTTCAGGTTATGTAAAGAATACCATGCGGGTATTCCTGTAAAACAGGTTGATTCATCAAGAGGCACAAAAATATAATTAAGTTTTAACATCTGAAATAGCTTTTGTCAAGAAATAGTTTATTAGCAGCTGTTAGCTAGTATTTAGTAATGCGAATTAAGGGTTAAAATTGCCGTTGGCTTTAGCCAACAGATATTTGAAAGCATGATTTTATAAGGCTTTAGCCGCATTAATATTGCTTAATGAGGCTAAAGCCTATTTCCTCTTGCTCCTATTTTTCCGTCTGCCTGTCTGCTTCAGGCAGGCTAAAGCAGGCGGCAAGTG
>CAYMJH010000413.1:0-1970 GCA_964390385.1 uncultured Bacteroidales bacterium
TTCTTCTTATACGGTTTCAATGGAAAAAACGCTACAGGAGATATAATGTTTTATTCGGAATAGCAAACATACATAAAAATGAAACATACAGGTCGGTCATCTGCTTAACACGCTGCTGAAGTGCATTGTTCCGGACGCAGGCAGGCTGAAAGATATTCAGATCAGCCAGATGATCCTTTCGCAGGATCAAATTTTGCCATTATAAAACCAATTTCCACTGGTTAAAGAATGACAGATTGATTAATTTCATGCAGGTTTTAATTTTCAGCAATTTTAATTTTTTTAGCCATGAGAGAAACAATCTTTACCCTCTTTTTTCTTTTGTACGCAATGACGGGCTGGACGCAGGAATCGTACACTGCACTCAAGGCAACCGGTAACAATGTCCCTGTGATTGACGGGACCATTGATGCGGTTTGGAACGCTGTTGAGATGGTTCAGTTAACCAAAGTGCCGGATAATGCCAACATCACCGTACCGGATCCTGATCCTTCAGATTTTGCTGCAGCTTTCGGAATGCTGTGGAATGAAACCGGCATGTTTTTTATTTTCCGGATTACGGATGAAAAAATTGTCATTGAAGATGATGATCCTACCCTCAGTGCTGTGCCGGCAGATAAATGGTGGACAGATGATAACATTAACCTTTTGTTCTCAAAAGACCTGGTTAACACTACCTTTACCCAATGGGAATTTGCCTGGCAACCCGGTATTGACCAGGAAGAAAAACTTTCCTCAGATGACTGGCTGAATGCTGCGCTGATTGATATTTCTATGGTTCAGTCCGCCTGGCACCACGACGGTACGACCTGGACCCTCGAAACCTTTATTAAATGGGAATCATTTAATGACGGTGTGGTCAGCATAACCCCCGGCCAGGTAATATACCTTGAAGCCAGGGCAAGGGATGACGATGATGGAGGTACCTGGGAATCGATGTACCAGTGGAGCACAACAAATTATGACATCGAAAAAACAGGGGAAGGATTTGGTTCAGTTACCCTTTCCAGCCAGGAGGTGGAAGTGGTATCCGGCATATCCGGTCTTGCAGCGGGAAGGAATGTTCTCTCAGTTTTCCCCAATCCATCCGGTGATATTGTTAATCTGTGGTTACACCCCGATCAATCGGGCATGGTGTCGGTCGAACTGTTCAGTATGGAGGGAAGAAAACTCACCAACTTGCTAAATGAGCCTGTCCATGCAGGAGAACAGGTGATACCATTGGATATGAGGGATTTCAGCAGTGGACACTATTGGTTGAAAATAAGCTCAGTCATTGGTTCACGAACCATCAGCCTGGTGAAGATCCGGTAATACCCTGGTCTTAAAAATTCAATAAATCTGTCAGTCTGCTGAAGCAGACGACAATATCACCCTGCGAGAACAGGAACCCTCGCAGGGTGTTCTGATTTTATCTTCCGGTAAGGATCATCTTTGTAATATCATGACACTTGCTGTTGATCATCAGCCGGCAGAAGTAAATGCCTTCCGGTACTTTTTTCCCCGAGGGATCACAGGCATCCCAGCACAGCCGGTATTGACCGGGTTCATATACAGCATCAGTGAGTGTTACAACAGTTTGTCCCACCAGGTTCACAACCTGTATCATCACTTCACCGGGCTCATTCATGCTATACTCAATCCAGGTCCTGTCGGTGAAAGGATTGGGATACAGATTTAATATCAAGGCTTCAGCCGTTATGCTGACAGGATCGGTTCCTGATACGAGGGCGGGCTTAACGGTGATCTCGTCCAGGTTCCCGAAATCACTGCCTGTGGAGGCAAAACGTATGGTATTGGTAAAACCGGCGTTAAGGGTTATGACAACGCTGTCGTAATCATATACCGTCCAGTCAGATCCCAGGCTCTTCATGGTAAGGCTTTGTGCAACTCCGTTAATGACCAGTGAACCGGTACGGCTGGTGTTGCCCAGGGCATAGCGGTAAACGAGCCTATAAGTACCGCCCTGG
>CAYMJH010000414.1:0-1969 GCA_964390385.1 uncultured Bacteroidales bacterium
TATCTTCCTTTAATCCGTCATTAAGCCACTTCATGGCTCTTTCCTGCTGTTGCAACAGTTTTCGTTTATTAGTAGGGATTTTAATGTTAGCTTCAGACTTCATCATTTCAGAAGCCTGGTTAACACCACTCTCAAGATCATTGGGCTGGCCACTTGAATCGTCCTGTTGTGGCTGCTGTTGAGCTGCTTGGGCCTGCTGTTGAAGCTGTTGCTTTGATAACTGCAACTGCTCATTCTGGAAATACAAAGGATCTCTTACATAATCCCATCTAGGATCCTTAGAGGCCCCTTCAACACCCATGAAATATTCCATAATTTGACCAACTGTACAATATTGGTCAAGGTAACTCTTATAAACAGGGTTTAATGGAATTTCTGAACACCAACGCCTTGGAATCAAAGGCTTTTCAACGACCTTCATGATATCGTTGAATGTAAATTCCACCTGTGAACGCTGCTGGATACTTACAATTTCCTTTTCAGGAGAGTCTGCATCTAGCCCAGCAAAGGTAACTCTGGCAATCTTGGCTAAGTCTGCGTCAATTAACGGGAAAATATCCTTGTTAATAAACGCCTCAAACATCTGAATCAAAGGCCTTAAGCCTACATCCCTACCTGCCTCTAACTGAAACTCCCCCTTGCTTTCTGACAGAGCCTGGCTATTGGTACCCCTAGACAGGTAAGACCAACCAGGAAGCTCATCTGGAGACATCATGAACGCCGTAAGGATTTCACGAGCGTTTAAGTCAGTAAGATACTGAAATTCCATGTCCCTAGAGCCAGTAGTGTCAATAGGTTGCCATGTAATCTCTGAGTCAGTAGGTACAGAGAATACAGGTAGGCGCCACGCCTTATCAACACTGTTGATATTGGCCATGAAACTTTGCTTGATATTATGAACTACTGCAGGAGAAACGTCATCTGACTGAATAACAATCATTCCCCTAGCGGCACGGCCAGACTGGAAGTAAAGACGGTTGTGTGTAGTGATACTAAGGTGAGTAGTAATAGCACTAATAACAGTGTCAATAGGGGTTACAGGGTAACCTTCTAGCTCAATATTGCCTGCTGGGTAGAAATTAGCTACTTTTAACTCTTGATCGGTAAACACCTGCCTTGGGGTGCCATCAATTACCTGCACCCAGTCATAGTCATTACCTTTGAACTTTTCTTTTATTAAATCTTCTTTACCTGTAACCCTTTCGAGTAGATCAAAGGCCTCTTCCCTTACGGCCCGTTGAGCTTGATCAGAATCCTCAGTTGCCTGATAAATAGTTCCTGCGTCTACATGGGCAAAATAATGAAACTGCTTTTCATTTGAAGCAATATCGGTTTTATAAACAATTTCAGTAGTTACATAACCAACTACTTCTGCATCCCTAACAGACAAAGATAGCCACTCTGCAAACGACTTAATATCCTTGGCTTTACGACCTTCAGTATCACCACAGGTATTTAGTTTATGAATTGCCTTATCGCATCGTTTAGAGAAGGTTTCCTTTTGTTCATCTGACATTTTGTCAATGACACCAGGAAATGGTTCGATAATAAAACCTAGAGAGTAACGGTCTGGCCTAGGCTTACCAAATGTAAACATGTGGTTCTGCCGGGCCCTAACAATATTAGAAACAAGCGAATCCTGAGTTGCAATTCGCTTTTTAACTACGTTAGGAACAAGCCTGGTTATTGGCTTGTAAACACCACCATACGTATACTGATTGGTAGGATCTACTGTAAACGCAAGTCGTTCAATACTGCCCTCAGGGCCGTTTAGAAGATTAAGAATAGACTTTTCAAGGGTCTGCTGGCCGACAACCTCTACGGTTGACTTAGAAAGCCTATCATTAAACTGGCGCTCGTCTTCGGTAACACCAATATAAAATGGTTTATTAGCAGATTTTTTCATGTTACTCGGCTGTGATCACGCGAACGTTAGCCTGTTGGGTAGAATTATTAGTAATAGCTAATG
>CAYMJH010000415.1:0-1916 GCA_964390385.1 uncultured Bacteroidales bacterium
AAAAGATAATTTCAAGGTTTCTGCCCAATGTAAAGGCATCCAAGAGACCAAAGACCACAAAGGCTGTTAAGCCTCCTGCAAGACCGATGGCTAGCGCGCGGTTGAGGGAGCGCTTGGTTTTTAGGGTACGCCAAGACATTACGCTGAGACTACCGAGCAAGGTGGTGTACAAGATCAACCCGGGAAGCCCGACTTCTACGGCTATTGAGAGGAGGGTGTTGTGGGCATGAAAAACCACATCCTTGACTGAGGGAAAGAGAATGGATGCGAAATACTGTTGGTAGAGCTCTCCAAAGGCGCCTAAACCGATCCCGGTGAGGGGAAAATCGTGCAGGATGATGAATGCTTTTTGCCAGATTTCCAGGCGTCCGGGAAGGGTGGATTCCTGGCGGGTATCGAGAAGGGAAAGCAAGCGCACCAGGCTGCCATCGGCACGCCAAAAGAAAAATAGCAAGAATAAAGCCAGGAAGAGAGGGAGAAGCCAGAGAAAGCGTTTATTTTTGAGTATAAGCGTGAGCAGAACGCCAGCAGCACAACCTAACCAAGCACCGCGAGATTGGGTGAGAAGAAGGGCGAGAAGAACCAGGAATAATGTAATAAGGACCAGCGCTTTGTAAATAAAGTCCGGAAGCATTGAAAGCCTAGGGTAATGTAATTTATTGCGTGAAAATGCGCCACGATCCCAAAGGAGACTGAGCAAGAGGGGCGGGAAGAAGGCAAGCGCAGCACCGATGGTATTCTTGTTGATTTTCTCACCGCCAAACAGCCTTGAAAGATCGGGGATATGTTGGTAGACACGATCCAACAGGGCATTATTGCCAACAGGGTAATCCGTCCCGATGAGGGCGAGGAAGGCGATGGCTAAGGATAGGAAGATGAGCGCAAAAATGAGCAGGTTCAAGCGCTGGCGAAAACGGACAAAATTGACGATGAGGTAATAGACGGAACCACCAATGAATAAGCCGGAAAGCTTTGGGAGGAAAAGATCTGGGTAGGATGTGAAGAGGGCACCCAAGGAAGCGATTGCCAATAGACCCAGGATGGGGAGATCCAGGGGGGTTGAAAAGCTGAGATGACCTTTTTTGATCCAATAGATAATCCAAAGGACCGGAAGAAGCGCTAGCAAGTAGAGCGTGATCGGTTGCGCCAAGAGCAAGAGGGCATACAGCAGAACACACAGCAAGGCTATGCCGATCAGGATAAGGTCTGATTGGGGCATGTGTATTTCTCGCGCAAGAGGAACTGGCTGGGAAAGTCTCTGGAATTTGAAGTGCATGTCAGGGAGTGGGTTGGATTTGGGCTGTCAGACGGTCAATGGCTTGTTGGACGGTTGGATCTTCTGGGGTAAGTTTGAGCAGGTTTTGATAGGTCTGAAGGGCTCCTTCAAGGTTGCCGGAGTTTTCGTAGGCTCGCGCAAGCTGGGTGTAGCCGAATGGTTCGGTAGGGGAAAGCTCGACCATTTTTTGGAAACATTCGATGGCCTTTTCAGGCATGTTGAGTTGAGACATATACAAAAGACCAAGGTTCCTCCAGGCTTTTTGGTTGTTGGGGTCTTCGTTTATTGTGTCAAGATAGAGTTGTTCGGCATCTACCCAATTCTTCTGGCGGGTGTAGATATCTGCAAGGTAGCGGAGCCAGTCTGAGGCATATTGGGAGTCGGGGTAGGTTTTTCTGGAAGATTGGAGTAGGTCAGCAGCTTCGACAAGGCGATCCAAGTTCTTTAAGGTGACTGCCAAACTGGAGGTATATTTTTCAGGATCAAGGCGATAGAGCGCTTGATAGGCTGAGAGGGCGATCTCTGGGGCGGTTTGCTGCGCAGCGCCAGCAGCTCTTTCAAGGATGATGGTATCGTTCAGGCTTTCCCAGATGGCTATTGCTTGTGGGTAGTTGCCGTTTTTGTAGAGGATCTCGGCATG
>CAYMJH010000416.1:0-1902 GCA_964390385.1 uncultured Bacteroidales bacterium
GGTTGCGGATGGCGTAAACGACCAGGCTGACGGAGTTTTTGGAATCGGTTTTGGCCAGCAGGTTGGACCGGTGCCTTTCCACCGTGCGCTGGCTGATGATGAGCTTTTCAGCGATCTGCTGGTTTGACAGTCCCTTGCAGATGAGATCGAGCACGTCTTTTTCGCGGCGGGTGAGCAGTATCTTGTTTTCGGGGGTTTTTTTCCTGATGATCGAAAGCAGCAATTCCTGTGAGAAATGGGTGCCGCCGGCAAGAACCTTCAGGATGGCCTGGTAAAGTTCCTCATTGTCGGTGTTTTTCAGTACAAATCCCTTGACGCCCATATCGATCATGGAGTTATAGTATTCCGATTCGCTGAACATTGACAAGACCAGGATCCTGAGGGCGGGGTGTCTTTCGAGTGCCTGGCGGGTTGCTTCAATACCGTTCATGAAGGGCATGCCGATATCCATGAGCACGATGTCGGGATTGACGAAATCAAGCAGTTCAAGGAATTCTTTGCCGTTTGATGCTTCTCCTGCCACTTCCATATCGTCCCTTTCATTGAGAATGAATTTCAGTCCGTTCCTGAACAACTGATGGTCATCCACAATAAAAATGCGTGCTTTTCTCATTCGGGAATGGTTTTAACAGGGCTTAAAATTAAACAGAAATATCCGGTAAAAGTTGAAATCCATCCCCCTGTTTTATTTATTCTTTTCAACATTCACCCTGCATTCAAATCCCATTCCGCCTTCAGGAATGTTATAAAACCTGTACACGGCATTCAGCGACCGTACCCGGCTGATGATGTTGGAAATGCCCATTCCCACCGGTTCTTTTTTTCTGAAGTGGTCGCCGGGCAGTCCGGTTCCGTTATCGGAATAAAGCAGGTCAAGTGATCCCCTGTTGTATTTGAGGCTGATGCTGATGGCACTTCCCTGCGAATGCTTGAGGGTGTTGTTGACCAGCTCCTTGATAATGCGGTAGACGGAGGTTTCGATCAGTTCGTGAAACCGTTTGTTTGCCAGGTTGGTTTTATAGTCCACCGTATAAACGTGTGATATGCGGTCGATAAAAGAATCGATGCCGGCGTTCAGGCCGTAATTGGAAAGGATGTGCGGGCTCAGGTCGTTGGAGATCTCCTTGGTGATCTGGATGGCCTCTTTCATGATGCCCTTCAGCTGGCTGATGATGAAGTCGTGCTTTTCCTTTGCCCTTGCCGACTCCAGCGAGTTGATGTACATCTTGATGCTGGAAAGCAGGGGGCCTATCTCATCGTGCAGGTTCTTGGCAAAGTTTTCCCTTTCCTTTTCCTCCGTCATGATGACGGTATCGAGGATCCTTTTTTCAAACTGCTTTCTTTCCGTCACATCCCTTACAATGGACAGGATGGCCCTGGATCCTTCATAGTCGATCACCCGGCTGTTGATCTCAACAGGGATCACCTCCCCGGTGCGGGTGATGAATTCAAGTTCGTTGGATGAAAGCTCTTTCCCCTCAAAGATCATATTAATGCGGTCCATGGTTGGCCGGAAAAAATTATCAGGCAGAATATCGGCCGGCGTCATCGAGGTGATCTCTTCGAGACTGTACCCCGTCCTTTTCAGGAAGATCTCGTTGACCACGCGGAAACGAAGGTCCTCTCCCAGGATCAGGATGGCATCGCTGCTGTTGTTAAAGATATTGCGGAACTTGACTTCGCTTTCCTTCAGGGCCTGTTCCGCTGCCTTTCGGCTGGTGATATCCCTTACAATGGCCTGCAGGTATTTCATCCCGCCCAGCTCGATGCGGTTAAGCGAGACCTCGGTGTCGAACAGGGAACCGTCGGGCCGTACATGGGTCCATTCAAAGAACTGGGGTTTGCCCTGGTAGGCGCGGGAGATCTTTTCCAGGGCTTTCTCTTTGGAATTCCGGCCATCGG
>CAYMJH010000417.1:0-1883 GCA_964390385.1 uncultured Bacteroidales bacterium
ATCGAGGGCCAAAGCAACGAGATGCTCGGCACCCAGCCGATCCGCCCATACCAACAGCAAGTCGACTCCGGCGCCGAGCCTGCGCGCGGCCTCGGTTGCCTCACGCAAGACCCACTCGTGATTCTCGGTGGCGATGATTTCGAAGGCCGGCTTGTGAAAATCCTTCCACAGGGCTTCCCTGATCTCAGGTTCATACTGGTAAATGAGAGAACGAAGCTTTTTAAGGATGGCTATCCGGTAATGGGGATCAAAGGTTTTTCCGGTGTTGAAAAAACTGCGTTGACGGTCAAGTGCTAGTTGGATTTTTTCTTTTTCCATTCTTCTTCCATGATTTTAAGCTGCTCAGAGATACCGGCATTTACCTTGCCATTATGATGAGGAAGGTTGTTTAAAGCATATTCTGCAAGGGCTGTAATGGTGAGACTGGGATTAACCCCTATATTGCCCTGTACAACGGACCCATCCGTTATGAAGAAATCGGGATAACCATGAACCTTCAGGTTCTTATCCACCACTCCATTTACCGGTGATTCCGACATGGGACATCCTCCCAGGATATGAGCGGTGGTCGGCCGGTTTAAAACAACTTCGAGCAGTATGTTCTGTGAAATGCCTTTAACCTTTTCTGCATAGCGTTCCATGACCTCTTGTCCGATGGGGATATAGGCCGGAACCTTTTTCTGCCCGCGGTTATCAATTTTAATCCTGCCTCCCGGCCATCTTTTCTCCCAAACCATTCTCATGGCGTTGTCAACAGTTTGCATAACCAGAAAGATGACCAGGTTGGAAGACCACCTGAAATTAAAAACGATCTTCAGGAATTGAACGGGATGAAGGAGGGTATTCAGGAACAACTTCCATATTCTGCCCAATGATGAATGGGTCCCTGCCGCTGAAAGACCGAAAAACCATTTCATGGCATTGGAATGGTCGGGATATTTTACGATCTCCACATGGGTATGCGGATCGGGCCTGAATACGGATGTTATAGCGAGCCCGTTGTTTAGTTTTTCAGCAGCGCAGGAAACCGCGCTCAGCGTTTCGGCATTGGTCCGGAGTTCATAACCCAGTTTTTCCGACAGGCGGGGCAGTGTTTTGTATTTATATTTCTGCTTCAGCAGGAGTTCAAGCGTTCCAAGGGTACCGGCAGCCACCACAATTCCCCGGGCAACGAATGTTTTTCCTTTTTTACGGAAGAAGGATGTGACAGGCCGGATTTCAATATGATAGAGACTGTCTGCATAGAGGATCTTTTCTGCTTTGGTTTCCGGGAGGATCTCCAGTCCCATTTTTTCAGCAAACCAGAGATAATTCCTGTCCAGGCTGTTTTTCGCCCCTTCCCTGCATCCCACCATACATCCTCCGCATTCAATGCAGCCTTTTCGCAATGGGCCCAGCCCGTTAAAATAGGGATCGGTAATCGTTTCGGTTTCATTGCAGTTCACCCCTACATGCACCCTGTCAAAGGTATGATGGGCATTCATATCCTTTGAAACCTCCTCAAGCGCATTATCCTCGGTGTTCATCTTCGTATATTTCTGCCTTCCCAGCATGAACGAAGCCTTGTCATAAAAAGGTTCCAACACTTCTTTCCAGTTGGCGAAACGGGACCACTGTTCATTCCTGAAGAAATCATCCGGGGGGATGTACAGGGTATTGGCATACACCAGACTGCCGCCGCCCACGCCCGTGCCGCTAAGAATGCTTGTTGCAGGGAAGAAGGAGATGCGCTGAAATCCGAACAACCGTAATTTCGGCCACCAGATATACTTCGGAAGGTTCCAGTTGGTTTTGGGGAAGTCTTCGGGATGGTAACGCTTGCCCTGCTCCAGCATCAGCACTTTATAGCCTTTTTCCGCGAGACGGAGCCCGGCCACACTGCC
>CAYMJH010000418.1:0-1856 GCA_964390385.1 uncultured Bacteroidales bacterium
TTACGACGTCCGGATCGCAAACCCCCTTACCTCCAGCCGACCCTAACGGCATTGCGGCTACACAAACCGCGCAAGCTGTGATTTCCAAATTCAATATGCCCACCTCAATCGTGACCAATCCACAGGGCACAAAGATAGTGGTTACCCAAATTCCACCGACCCTGGCCCCTATCGGCACCCAGCCGACCCCTACAAACCAGGCTGGTGCTCCGTTTGTTGCCACCAAACCAGCTGAACATACGATTGCTAAAGGCGAAACGGTGATGTGCCTGGCCCGTCGCTACAATGTAGACCCTGATGACATCATCTCGATTAACAAGATGGAAGATCCGGGCATCCTGGCTATTGGTGATAAATTGAAGATTCCGACCACTGGTGAGTTCCCAGGAGATCGCAAGGCTAACAGTTATTCTCGCCCTGACACCTACATGATTACCGGGGAAACCAGGGCCTCTGAAGTGGCTTGCTGGTATGGCGATGTCTATCCTGAAGAGGTCATGCAGGCGAATAATTTGCAGTCCAATGATTTACCGGATGGCATAGATACACTGATACTGCCTTAATATTGGGGATTTACTGCTCAATCCTGCCGGCTCGGACCCCGAACGAACTTTTGGGTCTGCGACAGCAGGATTTATTTTATTAACTACCCGTGTTTATCCTCTCCCGAAGAAGGGTCAAGCATTCGGATTCGCCGCTTGAACTCGCGCCCCAGCCTAGTGGGGGTAAAATTCAAGTATCAAAATTTCCAGGAGGATAGTCTTGAAGGCAAAAATCGTACATAAAGAAGCGTTTAATGTTGCAGGTTTATCAATTGTCACCTTTCCTGCGGATCCTAAAATACCTGAACTCTGGGATAAGTTATTTAATTCCGGGCTTTTCGAAAAACTGGTAAAAGCCGGTCAAGGCCAGTCCCTGGGGGTATGCTATGCCAAGAGCAAAGAACCGCGTTTCCGCTATATGGCCGGCCTGGCAGTGGACTCAATTACGCCTGCCCTCGAGGCAGGTGCCGAGGTACTGCATGTTTCCTCGGCTGATTACCTCATTGTGCCCTGTAAGGGCCCGGTCCCACAGTGCATTCAGGAAGGCTATAAAAATGCTGAAAAATTAATTGCCGATGCTGGTGTGCGCATGAGCCTGTCGCCAGATTTTGAACACTACTTACCCGGGGACCTTAACAAACCTGATTATGAGATGGAGCTCTGGCTGCCCGTAGAGAAAGTAACTTTGTGAAGAAAACGCAATTGCTTTCCAAAGATACCATCCTGCAAGCCCATGTTTTTGACGTAGTAAAAGTAGGCGTTCGGCTGCCAGACGGACGCGAACGCAGCTATGATCTTGTGGACCACGCGGATGCGGTGACCATATTTCCTGTTGACGCTGCCGGTCAGGTGTATTTTGTTTCTCAATACCGCATTGGCGCGGAAGCGGAGCTTCTGGAATTTCCGGCTGGAGTTATGGAAAAGGGGGAGGATGCCTTACTCTCTGCCCGGCGTGAACTCAGGGAAGAAATTGGCATGGATTGCCAGAATTTACGCTTTCTGGGGGGATTCTATATGGCTGCTGGTTATTCCAACGAATATATGCGCTGTTTTTTGGCCCAGGGATTATTTAAAGCACCGCTGAAGCAGGATGAGGATGAATTTCTCTCTCTTTGCACCAAAAGCCTTGACGAAACTTATGCCATGGTTTGGAATGACCAAATCGAAGATTCCAAGACCTTGGCTGCCTTACTCTATGCATATCCCCTCTTGAAAGAAAAACTTACAGCTGTTTGAGCAACAAATCTTAACCCAGAAATGAGAGGTCACCCTCTCATTTTTTTATCTCTCAGAATGAAATTATTCCGCGGCTTT
>CAYMJH010000419.1:0-1837 GCA_964390385.1 uncultured Bacteroidales bacterium
TTTTCTGATCCTGTGCATATTCTTCAGATCAAAGTTACCCAACTTTAAGATATCGCCAGTTCTTTCTCCATTATTTCATAAAACCGTTCTTTTGCAAATTTTTCCTTCCATGGATAATGTCCGCATTTTTCAAGTCCGGCAAACCTGAAATGCTGCAATATCTGCCGCAATGGCTTTTCCACCCCCTCAGCCGGATGCGGATCATCCAATCCATGAATGGCGACAACCGGACAGTTTATTTGTTCTCCGGCGGCAAGGAGCAATCCTTTTTTCCTCATCTTTGCAGCTTCATTCCAAACAGCATGATACACTTCAGGGTAGAATCGTAACGGTTCCATTGCATCCTTTTCGCAATCATACGAATCGGCCTCGGACATCAGTTCCCCGAAGCGCCGGAATTCCGCAGCAGATGCACGTCCCTGGTTGACCAGGGCCGCCAGTATCATAGCCTCGCTTTTCTCTTTTTCAGAAAGGCGATTTAGCCGTATATCCATCAGATTGACATTATACTTCTCATCAAATGATCCTGCTCCGATCAGAATGATTTTTTCGGTGATCAGGGGATAGCGGGCTGCAAAAAGCCAAGCCAGCCAGGCTCCCCAGGAGTGGCCGGCCAGTTTTACCGGGGTGTTCGCCTGCAGGTTTATGATTTCATACAGCTCTTCCATCTGTCCTTTAACGGAAGTACTATGCAGCAAAGGTTCCAGGATACCCATTTTGTGAGACAGTGCAACAGCGGGTTGTTGCATGCTTCCGGGAGCACCCGGTCCCCCGTGCAGCATCACCGTATGAAAAGGTGCTGCCCCATGTTTTCTGAATTGGATCAAGGTGCAAAGTTTTATTCAGCATTTCTCTTTTTCAAATCTACTGAACTTTTTCTTATTTTTGATTGGCCATATTTCTCCTGCGTGCAGGATGCTGATTTATGGTGAATGGCTGTGGTAGTATTAAACACTTAACATTATGCAAATGAAAATCCAATGGATCAGAAGCTGTCCCGGACTTATTGTGCAGGCAATGGCATGCCTGTTGATCATGGCCGGCTGCAGTCCCCGTGACACAGGCAGAACCGATGCAGGTGACAAAGAACAAAAGGCTCAAATTGCAAAGCCTGTAACCTGGGCGGAAGTCTATCTTACGGCTAAAGAAACGGCAGACCGGCTGACGAAAAAGGACTCCCTGGTTTTTAAGGAGTCTCCGCAGCCTACGGAAAATTTTCCTCACATCATCCTGGATTTCAACAGGCGCTTTCAGGTTATGGAGGGGATCGGCGGTGCCCTTACGGACGCGGCCGCAGAAACCTTTTATAAGATGCCGGCTGAGGCGCAGGAGGAAGTGCTGACGGCTTATTTTGATGACCGGCGTGGCATTGGCTATACATTATGCCGCACCCACATCAACAGCTGTGATTTTTCGAGTGAGAGCTATGCTTATGCCGTAACGCCCGGTGATACAGCGCTAAAGGATTTCACGATAGACCATGATATGAAATACCGCATTCCGTTCATCAGGAAGGCATTGGAACGAACAGGAGGTAAGCTGAAGCTGTTTGCATCGCCATGGAGCCCGCCTGCCTGGATGAAAACCAACAATGACATGTTGAGGGGGGGGGCGCTGAAAGCCGAATACCGAAAAGCATGGGCTGATTATTATATCAAGTTCTTTGAAGCCTACCGGAAAGAGGGCATTTCATTCTGGGGGCTTACCGTACAAAACGAGCCCCTGGCAACACAGACCTGGGAATCGTGCATCTATAGCGCCCAGGATGAAATGCTTTTTGTCCGCGATTATCTTGGCCCGCGTTTGCAGCAGTCAGCCTTTTCAGATCTGAAACTTA
>CAYMJH010000420.1:0-315 GCA_964390385.1 uncultured Bacteroidales bacterium
TCCGGGAATCGGTTGCCGACTGTTATGCCGACCTCGGCTATCGCACCGTTTCAACCAATCCCTGCGGCGAAATTCCCCTTTGCCCCTATGATTCCTGCAGGTTACTGGCGGTAAACCTCTATAGTTATGTCGAGAATCCTTTCACCTCCAAGGCTAAATTCAATTTCCCGCTGTTTAAAAAACATGTTCATTACGCTCAGCGCGTCATGGACGATATCATCGACCTGGAGCTTGAAAAAATTGACGCCATCCTCGAAAAGATAAACGCTGATCCCGAAGATGCCGAGTTGAAAAGAGTCGAAAAGAAACTGTGGG
>CAYMJH010000420.1:325-1822 GCA_964390385.1 uncultured Bacteroidales bacterium
AATATCAGGGTCAAAGCAGAAGAGGGCAGACGCACCGGGATAGGCATCACCGCCGAAGGCGATATGCTGGCCGGCCTTGGCCTGCGTTACGGCAGTGATGATGCGATCGATTTCTCGGTGGAGGTGCACAAGACCCTTGCCATTGAGGCCTACCGCTCTTCCGTGGAAGTGGCTAAGGAAAGAGGCGCCTTTGCCCTGTATGATTCCCACCTCGAAAAGGATAACCCTTTCATCCAGCGCCTGAAGAACGAAGATGAACAGATGTACCGCGACATGGTCAAGTACGGAAGGCGGAATATCGCCCTGCTTACCATAGCCCCTACCGGCACCACAAGCCTGATGACACAGACAACCTCGGGCATCGAACCGGTTTTCCTTCCGGTATACAAACGGCGCAGAAAGGTAAATCCCAACGACGCCAATGTCAATATCAGCTTCGAAGACGAGGTCGGCGACAAATGGGAGGAATTCAACGTATTTCACCATAAATTCCTTACCTGGCTCGAGGTGAACGGTTACAACGTGGAAGAAGTAAAAGGCATGCCCGATGACAAATTACAGGATATCGTCAAAAAATCACCTTACTTCAAAGCCACCTCAAACGATGTCGACTGGGTGAGCAAAGTGCGCATGCAGGGTGAGATCCAGAAATGGGTCGATCATTCCATCAGCGTTACCATCAACCTTCCCAATCACGTGTCTGAAGATCTGGTCGGACAGCTTTATGTCACCGCCTGGAAAAGCGGCTGCAAAGGCGTTACGGTTTACCGTGACGGCTCCCGTTCCGGGGTCCTGGTCACCAAAGACAAGGAAGAGGAACAACCCACTGACGGCACGCGCTTTAAACGGCCCAAAGTGCTCGATGCCGAGATCATCCGTTTCAACAATAACGAGGAGAAATGGATCGCGTTTATCGGTCTGAAAGACAACAAACCCTATGAAATATTCACGGGTATTGTGGACGATGAAATGTTCCCCATCCCCAAATCCATTACACGCGGGCAGATCATCAAAACCAAAGATGAAAACGGGGTTTCGCGCTATGACTTTCAATATGTCGATAAATACGGATATAAAAATACACTGGGCGGACTTTCTCACATGTTCAACAAGGAATTCTGGAATTACGCAAAACTCATATCCAGCGTGCTGCGCCATGGTATGCCCATTCCCGATGTCGTCAACCTCATCTCGTCCCTCAGACTCGACAGCGATACCATCAATACCTGGAAAAACGGCGTTGAACGTGCTTTGCGGAAATATATACCCAACGGAACACGGGTTAAGAAAGGCAAGGTCTGCACCGAATGCGGATCCGACAGCCTGGTTTACCAGGAAGGATGCCTCAGGTGCACATCATGCGGTTCCACTAAATGCGGCTGATAGTTTCTGGCACAAGTTTTTCATAATTTAAGGGAGAAAAGAGAAAGCAGGATTTATTGCTTTCTCTTTTCATTTGTTATTTCCGCTTTCGGGAACCGTGAAGAAAAAAGTGGA
>CAYMJH010000421.1:0-1810 GCA_964390385.1 uncultured Bacteroidales bacterium
CAAAAGGATTTAAAACACGCCGGAAAAAGAATCCATCCAGTAAATTTATTGTTGAAAAAAGGAAAAAATAACTGACTGAATATGAGCAGGTCACTTAAAAAAGGTCCCTTTATTGAATATAAGCTTGAAAAGCGAGTATTGGATATGAACAAGACGGGTAAGAAATCGGTGATCAAAACCTGGTCGAGACGATCGATCATTTCGCCTGATTTTGTCGGACACACGATAGCGGTTTATAACGGGAATAAATTCATCCCTGTTTATGTAACCGAGAACATGGTAGGCCACAGGCTGGGTGAGTTTTCTCCCACGCGCATTTTCAGGGGCCATGCCGGCAGACAAAAAGAATAACGGAAAAAAATTATATCATGGGTGCACGGAAACGTATATCTTCAGAAAAGCAAAAAGAGGAGAAAAAGCAGGTGGCTTTTGCCAGGCTGAACAACTGTCCGACTTCTACCCGGAAAATGAGGCTGGTAGCCGATCTTATCCGCGGTGTAGAAGTCAACAGGGCGCTTGACGTATTGCGATACAATACCAAAGAGCCTTCCAAAAAACTCGAGAAACTGCTGCTGTCAGCCATAGCCAACTGGCAGAAGAAGAACGAGGATGCCAGGATCGAGAAAAGCAACCTTGTCGTAAAGGAAATCTTTGTCAACCAGGGAAGGACGCTGAAAAGGCTTCACCCTGCTCCCCAGGGAAGAGGTTACCGGGTTAGGAAACGCTCGAACCACGTGACTATCATTCTCGACAGCATGAATACCAGTCAACAGGAAGTTGTAAGTCAAACAAATTAATATTAATGGGACAAAAAGTAAATCCTATAAGCAATCGGTTGGGAATCATCAAGGGTTGGGATTCCAATTGGTACGGAGGAAGGAATTATTCCGAAAAATTAGTGGAAGATTACAAAATCCGTGAGTACCTTACAGCCAGGCTCGCCAAAGCCAGCATTTCAAAGATCGTGATCGAGCGCACGCTCAAGCTGATCACGGTGACCGTCAACACGGCTCGGCCGGGCATCATCATCGGGAAAGGCGGCCAGGAGGTTGACAAGCTGAAGGAGGAACTCCGCAAGATCACCAACAAGGAGGTTCAGATCAATATCTTTGAGGTGAAAAGGCCTGAACTGGATGCTACCATTGTGGCCAACAACCTGGCCCGCCAGATCGAAGGCAAGATTTCCTACCGCAGGGCTATCAAGATGACCATTGCCTCCACCATGAGAATGGGAGCCGAAGGCATCAAGGTTCAGATCGCAGGCCGACTGGGCGGTGCAGAAATGGCCCGCACGGAGATCCTGAAAGAAGGCCGGATACCTCTCCATACCTTCAGGGCAGATATTGACTATGCCCTGGGTGAAGCCCTCACCAAGGTAGGATTGCTGGGGATCAAAGTGTGGATCTTCAAAGGCGAGATTTACGGCCACCGCGACCTTGCCCCCAACATCGGGGCCAAAAGCGCCAAGCCAAAGGGCAGTTTTAAAAAACGCAGAAAATAAACATTAGCATATTTTTAACAAGCATACACCATGTTACAGCCGAAAAAAACCAAATTCAGAAGGCAGCAAAAGGGCAGGATGAAAGGCAATGCCCAGCGTGGGCATGAACTGGCCTTCGGTGCATTCGGTATCAAGGCGCTGGACTCTGCCTGGATCACCGGAAGACAAATAGAAGCAGCCCGGCAGGCAGTGGCACGCCATATGAAGCGTGAAGGCCAGATCTGGATCAGGATTTTCCCCGATAAGCCCATTACAAAAAAACCTGCTGAAGTCCGTATGGGTAAAGGCAAGGGTGCTCCGGAAGGGTTT
>CAYMJH010000422.1:0-1768 GCA_964390385.1 uncultured Bacteroidales bacterium
ATTTTCTGTATCACTCTTTGAATTTTTCCGGTTTCCTCAAAAACTTTTCTATTATTATCACTATATACATCAACATATTTATTAACAAGTTTTAACATAGGACTATACCTTCAAATTTTTTATAAGCTTTTAGTTGTTCATCATATACAGACGGATATAGAATCTCTTCTCCATAACAAGGTAGATATTTTGTACCGCAAATACAAATAATTTCATCTTCTCCTGTATAAGTTATCGGTTGTTTAAATTTTATTTTTGCTCCACACTTTTCACAAACTATTGATTCAACTCTGTATTTCTCCACTCTAATTCCTCTTCAAATAAATTTCTATATGGGTTTTGGTAATAAACTGAACTTTTCAAAATATTTAAAATATGAGCATTAGTCATATCACAAAGTTTTACCCATTTTATTTTCCCTTTTCCAGATTTACCATAAGTTCCCCATACAAAAGCCTCTCTCACTTTGGAAAAATCATCGTCAGAATAAATAGAACATTCTTCATAAGGAATTTTATTAACTGATCTCTTAAGGTAGTCTCTCCCCCCATCAACAATATAAAGTTCATTACTAATCCGATCTTTATATGCTTTATAGTCATGAACATGATTTGAAGTTAAAATTGTTCCGTCTGGTGTTTTAATTTGATTAAGAATTATTCTTCTTCTCATTTAATTTTTCCACACTTTCGACATTGATAACATTCATACCAAACAAAAGATTTAAAACCAATCCATTTATAGTCATGTCCGACAAATCCACATTTAATATGTTTTACTTTTCCCAACAACCACTTTATCATTTTTTTATCCTTATTTAAAAATTTTTAACTTCCCATCTTCAAGTTTTTCTGCAAACAAAAAAGATAATTTTGGAAAAATCCATAATCCTTTTTCCGTAAAAATATCCCATCGAGTCATATCAAATTTTTTATATGAATTTTCTTCGATTAAATATTGTACAGTCTTAAATTGTCGCTGATTAGGATGTTCCCATGAGTCAATATTAACCTCATGTCCTACAAAAATCCTATAATACCCTTTTTGTAAAGCCTGTTCTTCTGTCATTCTTAAATCTTGTTCGGCAATCTCACTATGAATACCATTAGTTGAAAATTGTCTAAAATACGAAGAATCTGGATTAAACCATGCTTTATATTCTTTTAATCTTCTTTCTGAAATCATTTGTCTCAATAATGCCATACATCTACTAATTCTTCTCATCCGATCTCCCGAAATAAATATAAAGCATAGCCTATTATGCTAACAATCAGTAAAAGTGTAATTAAAATTACAACATATCCGACTACTCTTGCACTTCCTTCTATATCACTCATATTACTTCCAGTATTCCTGCAAACATCATTTCTTTTTTACATTCACAGCAAATGTTCTTTACAGGAAGTTTAGTATACTCTTCGGGTGATATAAATTGCCTGATAAACATACTATCTTCTTCCTTCATTTTAATACTACATAGACTACATTTCATATTGTTTTTCCCCTTAATTTATGTTTTAAATTTCTTTGAAATTAACTGATTCTGAGTAATAACCATTAGATTCACCATACCATCTAATAGTAACATGTCCTTTTGCTGTAGCAATATTATAAAACGTCCATGTAAAACTATCCTGAAATTCTTTTATGACATCATTTGGATTATCCCTACTCATATCTTCAGTTGCTCTAATAATTGGTGAACCTATTAAATCAGAAAAATCCCCAACTATATCCTCTATTGTTACTGATTCACAACAATCTTGAT
>CAYMJH010000423.1:0-1757 GCA_964390385.1 uncultured Bacteroidales bacterium
AATGACGTCATAAGAATTTTTTTCTTGTTTACAGGATGAGGACTCGCAAAGACGCGAAGACGCAAAGACTAATAGCGCTTTCCAGCAAATACGAGAGCCTGTAAGCACTAAGATATTATATTCCGTAATTTCCTGTGTTCTTTTCTTTCTTTGCGTCTTGGCGTCTTTGCGAGAACTTCGCATTATATTTTGTGTCTCCCGATGAATCGGGGCAAGTTTTGCGGGAAGCCTCAATTCTCACACTGCGTCTTCTCCCTCTAAGCCTTTTTGCGCATGATGCCAATGGCACATAAATAGCCTCCGTATATAGCCCCTGAAAAACCGCCCCCGGTCTTCCCCCAGGCTGAGGCGAAATGAAGATTGTCCGGTAATTTTGATGTATCAATCGTTTTCCGTGCCGGTGACTGTGCAAAACCATAAACGGCTCCGTCCGGATTCAGGGTATACCGCTTGAGCGTTTTCGGCGTACCTACCTCACAGTACTCCACAGCATTTTTTATACCCGGGATCAGTTTTTCCAGTCTTTCCGTAAAGACCCCAGCCACCTTAGCTTTTCTTTCAAGATAGGTTGCCCTGTCAAGACTTTCCCAGTCTTTCAGGTAATCAATGCAACAAATCGTCCCGACACTTTTGCCGGGAGGAGCCAGTCCTGAGTCCACCTGGCTGTAATCGATAAAAGTGAAATTACGCACATGAAAGTCTTCGTGGTTGTTTTTCAGGATATCCTCCTGTGATTTCACGGAGCTGTCATAGACAAAGGTGGAATAGTGCCGATAACCCAATTCCTTTACTGGTTTGTTGAACCCGTAATAAACCGTAAGCAGGGAAGCCCCGGTTTGCTGATGTTTCAATTCATCTTTTAACGGAAGGCCATATTCCTCCGGCAACAGCTTGACAAGATTCGGCATGGCGGCATTGGCAATGATTTCATCGGCTGTCGCCTCCAGCAAATCCTGATCTCTTTTCAGGTTTGCCTTATACTGAACTGCGGTTATCTTTCCATTTTCAGTACGAATACCCGTCACCAGATGGTTCAGCAGAACCTCCCCTCCATGTTCCCGGATAAAACCTGCAAGGTGATCAGAAAGCTGCTGCGAACCTCCCTTGATAAAACTGGCCCCGCCTGTAAAATAACTGCCCTGGGAAACGGAGTAGTATGAAAGAGACAAGGTATAGGGATCGTCATGAAAATAGCCCAGGTTACCCAGTAAAATAAGTTTCAGCTCATCGTTATGAAGGGTACTGTCAAGAAATTCTCCCACGCTTTTTTCCTGCTGCCCATCCTCAAATACCTTTTTTTTGGGTTTCAGGATCTGGTTGAAATAGGAATGGATTCCTTCCGTTTCATCAGGAAACAGTTGGGATAATCTTTCGGTTGCGATCACAGGATCATGCGGGATGGTTACATCAACCCGGTCATTGGTGAACCGGTAAAATTCGGGAAGCGGCAGGAATTCAACCCGGCTGAATACATCCAGATCGTTGAATATCTTAGTCTTCATATCTCCGGGCGACGGGCCGTACATTTCGTGCAGACCCACTTCCAGCACAAAGTCACCCCTGTCAAAGGTAGTGGCATATCCCCCGGGCCGGTCGTGCTGTTCGATCACCAGCACTTTTCTCCCTTCCCTGGCCAGTTTGGCTCCTGCAGTCAATCCGCCGAGTCCGGCGCCGATGATGATGATGTCGAATTTCATGAAGAAGTAGTTAGAAGTTGTAATTTAACAGGGAATACCATCAGGTCTTTGTTCGTTTAT
>CAYMJH010000424.1:0-1747 GCA_964390385.1 uncultured Bacteroidales bacterium
TGCTAGTGAGCAGCATGATGCTTGTTTTAAGCTTGTCCGCGTGCGGTGCGTTTTACTCGAATTATCTTGATAGAAAACTCGACCCCTATGACGAAGAGGTCAAAGCGCTTGCCACGCGAGGAGAAATCAATGTGATTCTTCTGCCCGGGTGCGCATCAACAGCAGAAGGACAGGATACGCTTTTCAGTTGCCTGAAGTTATCGCGCGATGTTAATCCGGAATCGGTAAAATTGCCTGCCGGTGAAAAACTTTATCTCGGTCATGTGTCCGAATTTATCCTGCGTGCTTTAAAATATTATCAGTTTCAGGAAAGCTTCAAGGATTTCTACGGCTACCGCATTATCTTGAAATTTCGTAAATTGACGCCTGCGGAACTTCGTTCGAGAAATTATTCCGATTACTCGACTATTGCCGTGGGAACAGCCGGGACGGTTGCCGGGGCTGCAACCATGTTGCCATTCAGCGGGATATTGTTTTTGGTGGATGGCATTAAAACGGAGATTGATCGACGAGACTTTGAAGAACGCGCTGCCCGGATGGGGCTGCCGGAACCTAAAAAAAACATGGTTGTTCATCAACTGGAATCAGGAGGGCGAACCCTTTTACATGTAAAAGACGAAATAACACAGGAGGTAACCGGACGCACTACGGCCAGAATGCAATTTGATGATAAAGTGACCAGTTATGTGGTTGAAGAATGTCTCCTGGAAAAAGTCTCTCCTGAAGAGATGAACAGCTATCAGGAGCAGATTAAATTCTTTAGAAATAATCAAAGTTAAAATCTTTTTTATTCGTAGTAATGTATTTTTGTAAGGACTTCTTTCAGGGTCGTAATGCCGTTTTCGACTTTTTCACAGGCATCTTCAATGAGAGTTTTCATTCCGTTTTCCCGGGCAAGGTTGCAGAGATCCTGGTCGGAGTTGTATTTCGGGATGGCCTTTCTGAGATCGCTGTCCACGCGCAGGAATTCGAAAATGCCTATTCGTCCCCTGTATCCCGTAAAGCCGCATTCTTCACACCCCTTGCCTTTATAAGCAATGCCAATATTCAGCTTTTTGAGATAGGGATAATTTTCGTAAAGGTATGGTGGTATTTCAAACTCGACCCGGCACTTCTCACATATTTTTTTAACAAGCCTTTGAGCCAGTATGGCGTTGAGAGCGGAACTGATGAGATAGGGTTCTATGCCCAGGTGACCGGTCAACGCCGCTTTTGTAGAAATTTGAGCGGTATCGGAATCCCTTACTTCTCCCACCATGACAACATCGGGGTCCTGCCGAAGAATTGATCGCAATGCCGCTGCAAACGTAAAGCCGATTTTTTCATTAACAGGAACTTGCTTGATGTTTTCAAGTTCATATTCAATCGGGTCTTCAATCGTTACAACACTTTCTGATTCCAGCGACAGCTGCGTCAGCAGTGAATACAGCGTGGTCGTCTTGCCGCTTCCCGTGGGTCCTGTGACAAAAAGCATGCCTTGGGGTTTGTTCAGCAGTTCTCTAATGATGTTATCCGGCATTCCCAGTTTACTCAAGGGGATGAGGCCCATGACCGAGTCGAGTATGCGGATGACGATTGTTTCTCCATGGGATGATGGTATGGTGGACACACGAAGATCGATCATTCGACCTTCATATTTTACGGTACTCCTGCCATCCTGCGGCAACCTGCGTATGGTGATGTTCATGGTGGATATTATTTTTATCCTTGAGGTGATCGCTGCTTGAAGATTTTTTGATATCTTCAG
>CAYMJH010000425.1:0-1743 GCA_964390385.1 uncultured Bacteroidales bacterium
GCCTGGTTTCCCTGATCATGATCTTTCCGGCTTTTCATGGCCTGCAAGCACAGCCCGGAGGAAAGGCATTCCAATTTCTTGACGTCACCAATTCAGCCCGCGTGGCTGCATTGGGAGGTAAGGCGCCGGCCATATACGGCGATGACCTCAACATGCCTTTCCATAATCCTGCCCTGCTGAACGACCAGATGCATAATCATGTGTTGCTGAATTATGTCGATTATTTTGCCGGCATCCATTACGGATATGCTTCCTATGCCCGTTCCTATGAAGGAATAGGGAATTTCTCCGCCGGCATGCATTACCTGAATTATGGCAAATTTCAGGGAGCAGATGAGACCGGAGCCCTCGCCGGCACCTTCAGGGCCGCGGATTATGCGCTGAATATCATGTTCTCACGAAAACTGGACAGCCTTTTTTCGGCAGGCATTAACCTGAAACCCATCTATTCCAGCCTTGAATCATACAACTCCTTTGCCCTGGCCCTTGATGCAGGTGTCGTTTTTCACAACCCCGACTGGGGATTTACGGCTGCACTGGTGTTGAGGAATGCCGGCCTGCAGTTGTCCCGGTATTACCCCAGCGGTGAGAGGGAGCCCCTCCCCTTTGACATCCAGCTTGGGATCTCGCAGGGATTGAAACACGCCCCGCTGCGTTTCTTTATCGTGGCAGATCACCTCGAAAAATGGGATCTGACCTATCAGACAAAGGAGGATGTTAAAAACACCATCAATGAACTTACCGGTGAAACAGCTGAAAAAAGCTCCTTTGATATTTTTGGTGACAAGTTGATGAGGCATATAACCGTGGGAACAGAAATTCTGCTGGGGAAAAACCTTTTCTTCAGCGTTGGCTATAACTATCGCCGACGGCAGGAAATGAAGATTTCTTCGAAGCCCGGCATGGTGGGCTTTTCATGGGGGGTGAACCTCCGTATCTCGAAATTCCGGATCAGCTATGGCCGGCCCGTTACCCACCTGGCCGGGGGATCAAACCATTTTTCGCTGAGCATGGACCTGGATGAGTTTTACCGTAAATTCTGAAATTGAGAAGGCAGGCGGTATAAGAACAAAGATCAAAGATCAAAGATCAAAGAATAAAAACAATGGACTTGCCGGGATCGAAGACCCGGATGTTTTTTACGGGTTGTTGAACAATCCCTTATACACCTTCCCCGAAACCTTAAAGGCAGTTCCGTGTCTTACACCCTGCGGAAACGAAACCCGGTCCGACACATCCTCCCAATGCATCATATCCTTCGACCGCACCGCGCCATATTGATGATCCCTGTATTTATCGAAATACACATAGGTATATTTCCCGACCTGCAAACAGGTGGGCCCTTCAGCCCAGTAATCACCGGTAATGGGCTCAGAAACCGAGATTGGATATGGTCCCGATGCATGGGGTGACGATGTTGTGCGCAGGTTTTTTTCAGGGGGGCTGGAATTTTCGTTTTTCACGATCAGGTAGTACATTTTTTTTCTCTCTGTTATGGTGGCGTCAATCACGCTGAAGTCAGGATTAAAGAATAATCTGGTTTCACTGAAGGCATTGAAATCCTTTGTAGTGACATAATAAATCCGGTGATTCAGCCCTTTTTCGCGTTCACTGGTCGCCACCTCGCTGTGCCTTCCGGGAATGGTGGTGGACCAGAAAACCAGGTATTCCCTTTTCTTTTTATCAAAAAAGATTTCAGGTGCCCAGCAGTTTTTGGCCTCCGGTTCATGTTTCATCACGGGA
>CAYMJH010000426.1:0-1741 GCA_964390385.1 uncultured Bacteroidales bacterium
CATGCTACCAACTAAGGCAACAAGGTTCGCAGGGAAACAATAAGAAAGAGTAAATGCATCACTCTTGTTGACGGCGAAATCAAGTTCCGGTGTTCCGTCTAGTCCCTCAGCTAGTATCAGCTTTTTTATTTCCCTTTTATTTTCCTTCAAGAACTTAACAGCATCCTTGATTTGCTTATCGAAGCTATCAAAGGATGCCGAACTTATTTCAATGTTCAAACCAGACACACTGCGTTTTAGGTTCTTCGAGCCGATCAGCTCTCCTTTTCTGAAGACGGCACACGGCAATAGCGTTGTTCCTTTTATAAACTCATCGACATCAAACTCTTTGCCACCAGCACGAAGAACACAACTCATCGTTTAATCATTCCCTGGCATTTTATGACAAGCTCTCTTGCTGGTCCGTCATAAGTTAGAGAATCTCATGGAAGAAAGAAACCCGGAGCAGCAAATCTAGTTTCTTGACCGTCTTTTCGCTCATTTTACGCGGTTTGTCGAGACACTTCTTGATATGAAAACTCCCGGAGCCCTGCATTAGCTTTAGCATGTTCAATTGTCATACTCACGATATTACCCTTTTCATCGACATCTATATAGATATTTTCACTTATCTCCTTCGTCTCATGCACCCCCCTGTCCGTAAATTCTATGTGGGCAGTATCTGTATCAGTAAAGCATTTCACTTTCATGTTTTATCCCCGTCCTGCGGTACAACCATTTGCTTGCCTATAACCATAGCACAGACCGTCCTTGCAATCCATGCATTTTTGACCCTTGTATCATGCACATCGGGGAGAACCAGGAAAATAAAAATTGTTGATTTTTCAAAAGATTAGTGTTAATTGCCCTATATTTCCTGTGCTCATGAACATCCAGGAAAACAACGTGCATTGTCAGGAGGTTTTAAAAAATATGAGGGGACATATCATGGATCAAAAAATGTGGATCGGGCTCATATGCATGCTGAGCCTGCTTGCTTTTTTGGGTTGTGCGGGCACAGGCACGGTCAAAACCGCGGCCGCGCCTGCAGCGGCTGAGGTAAACAGCCTGCGTATCGGTGTCACGCCTTCTGCCCCGCCGCTTGTTTTTTTTCAGGAGGAGCGTGTTGCGGGAATCGAGGCGGATTTCGCTAATGCCCTTGCGCAATCACTGGGGAAAACTCCCCGTTTTGTGGTGCTGGCATGGGATGATCTCATTCCGGCGCTTCTTGAAAAGAGAATAGACATCATTATGTCGGGCATGTCCGTTACCCGATTGAGGGAAACACGCATCAACTTTACCGCCCCTTATCTTAAAGCCGGCCAGATGGCCCTGGTGCGCAATCAGGATATATCGTCCTACCCTTCTGCCCCGGCCATAAAAAATACCGAACGCAGAGTTGGTTTTATGAAGGGAACCACCGGTGATTTTCTGGTTCAAAAGGAATTTCAGCTCACCACCCGGAAGGTCCCCTTCACCTTGATCAAGGATGCCGTTCAGGCCCTGATAGAGGAACGAATCGACATGGTTGTTGACGATGCGCCGGTTATCTGGTGGAATGCGACCGCCAAGGAACCTCAGGGGCTTATGCTGATTCCCATCTTTTTAACTGAAGAGAATCTTGCATGGGGCGTTCGCAAAGATGACACCGCTCTGCTCGAATCCGCAAATCGCTTTCTTGAAACCTGGAAAAGCAGCGGAAAGCTTAAGAGCACCATCAAGCAATGGATTCCCTCGGCCCCGGCTGAGCGCATACCCTAGT
>CAYMJH010000427.1:0-1739 GCA_964390385.1 uncultured Bacteroidales bacterium
GTCAAGCTTCCACACTTCAATGCCTTTTTCGAGGTCGCCGGCAGTGAAGAAGAGCTGCCGCCCGATAGCGTGCAGGTTTTCTGGGTCAGAACCGGCTGGCTCCCATTGTTTATCGGTCACCTTTTCCGCTGTCAGGTACGGGGGTGTACTTTTCCAGATCTGCCTGCTTTCTTCATCGGTTGCAGTAAAGAACAAGGTGGTACCCACTACGGTCAGATCGCGCGGGTTGGCGCTCGCCAGCCCGGGGTTGATGTCCTCCACCAGTTCGGCATCATCATATGGCGGTTCTGTACGCCACAACTCATACCCATTGACGCCGTCAGAAGCTGTAAACAACAGGGTGGACCCTATCGGTGTTTTATTATCAGGCTGTGAACTGAAGAAGCCAGGGTTGATGTCATCAACACGTGAGGTGCGTGTCAGTGAGTAATCAGGCACTGTCTTCCACAATTCAAACCCGATGGTATTGATAAAGGCCGTGAAAAAGAGTGTCTGACCGATCGGCTGCAGGTCGTACGGGTCTGCACTGCGGAACAGGAAAGCATACTTTGCCACTTTTTGAGTTGATGCGTCATCGTACGGCGGCACGCTCTTCCACAGTTCCATGCCGTTGGTGCCGTCATCAGCTGTAAAGAACAGGGTTGTATCCACCAGGGTTAGTTCCTGTGGTGAGTCATAACTCAAAGGGTGGATATTCTTCAAACGCCGTGTGCTGCCCTGGTCATAGGGCGGTTCTGACAACCACACTTCGCGACCCTGGCTGTCGTTGGCGGTAAAGAACAGCATCCAGCCCATGCTGGTCAGGTGATCCGGGTCCGAACTGCCACCGTCAGGATAGATATCTGCAACCAATCTGGCGCTGTAATAAGGTGGTGTGGTCATCCACAGTTCCCTGCCGTGTTCACCATCATCAGCATAGAAAAAGACCGCATCACCTAAAGCCAGCAGGTCTTCAGGGTCAGATCCACTGTTCTTATGAATGTCAATAACAAGTTCTGCGGTAGTGTACGGCGGTTCAGATTTCCACAATTCCACCCCGTGGCTGCCGTCATTTGCGCTGAATAACAGCGTTTCTTTATTGGCAGTCAGACCAGCGGGGTTGGAACTGCCAGTACCCAGGTAGATATCTGCCACCCGCCAGGCATTGTTATAAGGTGGAATACTGCGCCAAAGCTCATAGCCATGTTCAGAATCATATGCCGAGAAAAACAGGGTGTCGCCGATTGAATACAGGTTGTCTGGCTTGGAACTCTTCCCACCGGCTGCGATATCATCAACAACGTCAACTGGCTGGGGTTCAGAAGCCGGGTTTGCGGCTGTAACAGGTAAGACGGTTGTAGAAAGTAATGACGATAATGCTGTTATTACCAGGAAAAAATTGACTGATCTTCGATAAATTTTCTTTGAAGCAGATGGTAAAAGGCAGTAACACCAACTTCTCAAACCCATAAATTGAAACCATCTGCTCATGAGAGTAATTATACCCTTATCAGTTGTGATTGATGATCTTAATGCCGGACTTGAGTATGGTTGCAGGTGTAATAATAATTAGCTGTTTTGAATAACCAGGGCTTGCTGATAATCGGGGCCAGGTGACAGAACAGGAAATTGGTTCATGGATAACTGATCAGAAATAACTGAAAAATTATCCTGACGAAATTAATTGACGGTATATTTTTTTTATGATACGATTTACATAATTAAATAGTAGCCCTAAGGCGCTCTTATCCAGAGAGGTG
>CAYMJH010000428.1:0-1178 GCA_964390385.1 uncultured Bacteroidales bacterium
AAACCAACCAACGGGTTTCTCGTTCCATATGTGTAATCCGAGCACGGCATCGACTTTGGGATTATCAAGGATGCCTTCCTGAAGCATTTTCTCTGCGCCTCCCAAACCTTCTTCTGCGGGCTGGAAAATAAATTTTACTGATCCGGATATTTCATTTTTATGTGCAAGAAGAAGCTTAGCCACCGTCAGAAGAATTGCAGTATGACCGTCATGTCCGCAGGCATGCATGACGCCATGGTTTTGTGAAGCATATATTTCGCCAGTTTCCTCCTTAATTGGCAAAGCGTCCATATCAGCGCGTAAAAGAATTACCCGGCCCGATCTGCATCCTTCCAGAATTGCAACCACACCGGTCTCGGCGATTCCTGTGTGAATTTCCAAGCCAAGATGATTCAATTCTCGCGCAACTATCGCGGCCGTTCGCACCTCGTGGAAACCAAGTTCGGGGTGCGCGTGAAAATCCCGCCGCAGGGCTTTCGTATATTCAAATATAGATTCAGCTTCAGTTAATAGATCGTGCATGGGGTTCCTTACAGCGATGAGACAATTATCGAAATTTGATCACTCGAAATTGTTCTTCATAGATGATCTGTTCTTCTGTGCTCTTTTCAGATTTGCGTTCGCGCATCCGCTTTTCGAATTCCAGCGGATCACCGATCTGGGATCTGTGTTCCTTTAGGGCTTTGATCTTGATTTCCCAAGTGTCGGTCACATCGAGAACTACATTCGGGTGATCTGTCAAGGAGATCCATACTTCATCTGGCCTATGAGGTTGTAAATTTTCATCCTTAATGAGTTCTGGAAAATAGAAGGGGTTCCCTGCTGCTGGAAAAACGGCATCCAATACCACCTGGCCTGTGTATCGATGATCTGGGTGGTTAAGGGAATAATCTGAAACAAAAAGCCGAGTAGGATCGCATGTGACCAGAATATCAGGGCGGACCTGGCGTATGACGCGAGCGACTTGTCGACGCAAATCAATACCCGGAGTTAACATACCATCTTCAAGATCAAGGAAGTTAACGGATATCGCACCGATGATAGCGGCAGCTGCTTTTTGTTCCATCTTTCGGACGGAACAAATATGGTCTTGTGTCGCCAAAATATCATCGAAGCCCTTATCGCCACAAGTCAGGAGGAAGTAATGGATTTGATGACCAGAAATTGCCCATTGAGCC
>CAYMJH010000428.1:1188-1734 GCA_964390385.1 uncultured Bacteroidales bacterium
AAAATTCCGGGTCATCCGGATGGGCCAGGATGACCAGGATATTTCGGGGTATCTCCCATGAAGAGAAAGCTGATCTTTTTTCGTTACTCATTATTCGTCTTCCCGGGATTGGAGCAATTCTCACACGGTTGTTGCGATTTTCGGCGCAAGGCTTCCAATTCATCCCAGGGTTCAATCTCTTCCCGTTTGAATTCCCGTGTACCAGTTCCGGGCAATTCAACCCGGATGGTCATTGTAAGGGGAGAAACATCCACTACTTTCCCTTCTCCCATGGGTGAAATGACACGTTTGTTTCGCTTGGGTAATTCTTTACGGGCAGCGGCATATTGTTCGTATTCGTAGACAAGACAACAACGCAAACGGCCGCACATGCCAGTAATTTCCTGTGGAGTGAGGGAGATGCCTTGTTCTTTGGCCATTTTTATGGAAATTGGGCTGAATTCAGTGAGAAATTTCGCGCAACAACGCGATTCCAGACCACAGGCTCCCATACCGCCCAGCATTTTTGCCACATCACGCGGACCGACCTGGCGCATTTCCACCTGG
>CAYMJH010000429.1:0-1733 GCA_964390385.1 uncultured Bacteroidales bacterium
TGTCCAGCCGAACCACAAAAAATAGCCGCCTTCTTGATAAATTTATTAAATATCAAAGCATTAACCGTACGTTAGTATATTGCATCCCCGGCACAAAAAGTCAAGGAAAATCTTGTTTAAGGGGAGGTGCAGTTGTGTCGAAAAGAATAATTGAATTGAGACAATAAACATGGTAGGATTTGCAACAGTAGTTATAATGACAAACATTCAACGAAAGCAGGAAATAGCATTGTCATTTCGATGGAGCGAGAGCGACTGAGAAATATTATAAGATTTCTCACTTCGTTCGAAATGGCAAGATTCAGCAAATTAATCCTCGATCGTTTAGATAAGTCTAATCCATGTAACGGAGTTTACTATGAAATCTTTGATTAAAATTCTCCTGATTGGTATCTGCATTCTTTCAATTGCTGCTCCTTTCAGCCCGGCTAAGGAACCC
Source organism: uncultured Bacteroidales bacterium (assembly GCA_964390385.1). Lineage (GTDB taxonomy): Bacteria > Bacteroidota > Bacteroidia > Bacteroidales > UBA10428 > UBA5072. The sequence continues at coordinate 440 of CAYMJH010000429.1, forward strand.
GCCACTGTAAGCGCCGCTTCTCAGGTCCAGCCTTCATCCGTTTTTGACATTACTTATGCGGTTTTTGTCTGGACACCGGTCAGCACTCTCTTTAACCCGAGATACATAGACCAGTTTGAGTTTAAAGCCGGCGATGTGTTCAGCGCTTATACAACAAAACGCGGCGAGCTTACGGGAACATGGATAGAATCTGAAGTAGGTAAGGGGACATGGTTCCAGGCATGGGTTGAAAAAGAGGAAACCTCAACTACCACAACAACACCGGAAACAACCACTTCCATTCCCACAGGGCAATCAACGGACCGTCTGCAATTAAATCCCTTAAGTAAAGATGACCTGAAATTTGATATCAACATTTGGGGGATTTCTTTCAAGCCGCCAGCACCCTTTCAAAATCTTAGCGCAATAGTGGGATATGGCGCATACCTTGGAGCAAATGCATTTTTCTTTGGTTTTGCAAGTGTCCCGACTGAACCTACTTTTGGTTCCATCAGTCCTGTAGAAGGAGAGCAGAATCAAACGATTGAGGTGACCATTACCGGGTTAAACACCACATTCGAGTCAGCAGGTGAGATTACGGTTGACATGGGAGAGGGAATTGAAGTCGACACACCTGCAGTGAGAAGCGACACAGAGCTGAGAGTAAATATTACAATCGCCGCTGATGCTGAAGCAGGTCCAAGAACCGTCGTCGTAACATACGACAATAGTGTAATTTCCAAGGCAAATGCCTTTACCGTATTGGAACAATCAAACTAACCATATCACGCGTCTGGTAATAAAACCTCCCCTCAGACAACATCAAGAGGGCAAGAAAAAATAATGTCAGCTTATTCATCAATAGGGAAGATGCTCATAGTCATGGGCATCTTCCTCGTCATTATCGGAATAGTCATGAACACCGGATTGAAAATCCCCTGGATCGGAAGATTGCCGGGGGATATTTCGGTTCAGCGGGAAAACTTCAGCTTTTATTTTCCCCTCACCTCCTGTATTATTATAAGCATCATCCTCACCCTGCTGTTTTACCTGTTCAGGAGATAACACTGTGGTCAATGGTCCACGGTCCATAGTCAACAGCAAAGACAAAAAGAGGGCCTGCTCTTGACCTTTATTCTGAACCCTGTATTTGCTGTGGACTATGGACTATTGACCGTGGACTCTCTTTTGACCCTGAACCCTAACCCCTGAACCCTGTATTTTCTGCAAACTGTCAACGGCTCCATGAACCAGCTCGAGCTCTTCTCACCTGCCAAGATCAACTTGCGGCTTGATATCCTGGGCAAGCGCCCTG
>CAYMJH010000430.1:0-1724 GCA_964390385.1 uncultured Bacteroidales bacterium
CCTGTACTTTTTCCACCAGGCAAATGAGTTGAGCATCCATTCCGGCCATTTAACATATCGGGTACTTTCACGGTACTTGTTTGTCATCAGGTCAATGTACTCCCGGTAAAGCTGCTCATATAAACCGTACTGACCATCCCAGCGAAGCGACAGGTTTGCCGTGGCTATTTTGTTACCGGCAGCATTGTAAACATCATTGGTTAATAGCGGCACCGGTGTGGGATAGTTTTGCAGGTCGCCCCGGTAAAAGAACAATCTGAAATCATCATTAACTCGCTGGTTAAGGATCACAAATTTGCCCTCCTTTTCAACATTGGCCCAAAGGAAATTTGCAGCTTTCTTGGTCAGCACCGGTGAGAACTTGGTTTCAATTGTGAACTTTCCAGCACCCACCTGCATGGGCAATACGTTTTCGGAATAAAATTCCCAGCCAGAAACATCAGTAAATGCCACGGTGCTGTACTTATAATAACAATTCTCACTGGTAACCAGCCTCACATCGTTATCAATGCTGCCGGTGATTGGCAGTGCTGAAAATGTTGCCACGGGATCCCTCACAGTAAGTATGTCGGTAAGCGGATTTATCCTTTCGGACCAGCGCTCATCATCGGAAGGTTCTTCATACGACAATTTAAAACCATCGAGCTTGTCAATATCCTGACCGGACTCCTCTCCTGCGATCTCTGATATATCTTCAACATCCTGTGAGTTAATGATGTCTTTCAGGAATAAAAGATAGGCGGTATTGGTTGACTCATCAGGGAACACCCTGAAAGCCAGCAACTTTTCAAGCTCTTTTAGAAATTCACTGCAACCGGATCCCGGCAGGTGATCTGATGCTTTGCGTACTTCGTGCCCATTATAAATAGGCTCAAAAATCCCATAATAACCTCCAAAATTTATCGCACTTGCTGCAGGAACAACATCGAGAAACGCTATGGTATAAGGATCAATAACGGTTACTCTGAAAACCTTCCCGTTTATTTGGTTATGAACTTCAATAGGGCTGATCTGCAGCGCAAAGAATTTAACGTAACCATTTTCAGCTAAACCGTGTGGCGGTGCATACTGCAAGGTTGATAAAACATATTGCCCGTTGGCTATTGTAATATTAACTAATGTGGGAGCGCCGGTAAAATTATACCTGCCATCTGAATTGACATTGAAAATATACAGCTGATCAATATCCGCATGGGATGCCAGGTCATTCTTACCAATGGCAACATTGAAGTGATTGAATATGCCACGAACAACATCATTGAGCTTGAAGAAAGGAACTGATGCCGTGGTATTATCATTCAGCGGATTGCCGCTCATGTTTACCCCGTTCATGAATTCAGAATAGTCATCACCTGCCAGGTTAAAAGCATCCATGTGCTTACTGTTGTTTACAGGGAAGTACCGGACGTTATCCGAAGGGATATCTACATTATCGAATGAAGTATTGATCAGGTTCCAGAAATCGTTTTGAGCATTGAACTGAAAATCCAAATGCTTGTCGGTAATGGAATTCACATAAATGGCACCTCTCAGGGTGAATGAATCAGTAACCAGCATGCCGTTAAAACGCACCTGGCTGTAGCCTATTTCCGGTAAATGGAGCTGGTTGAACACATCTTTGGTGCGGGCGGTAAGTGTTGTTTTGCAGTTGTAGGAATGGCTTATCTTGTCGTTAAACATAGGATTGAGAAGCCGCAATGTAATAACTCCGTCAAAATCTATTT
>CAYMJH010000431.1:0-1709 GCA_964390385.1 uncultured Bacteroidales bacterium
TGATCTTTGATCTTAAATCTTTGATCTTCCAAAATACTTGCATACCGAACAAAGCAGGTGCAGATCATCCTCCCCGGCCACATTAATCCTTTCCATGATCCGGTTATAAAGTGTTTTATTGTTGTCCACGCCGGCTGCATGAAGGATTTCCGAAACCCGCGCACGGGTTGCTTTCAACGTCAGGTGTCCCGGACTCCCACCCGGTTTTTTCTGCCTGCCGATGACAAGGGATGAAAGCTCATAGGCCACTACCATGACGGCCTGCGCCAGGTTCAGGGAAGGATAGCTGCCGGCCATCGGAATCGTGCCGATGATGTCACACAGACGGATCTCATCATTGGTAAGCCCTGACTCCTCGCGTCCGAATACCACCCCTGCTTTTTTTACCAGATTGCCTTTGCCAGCGATCAGTTTCGGCAGCCGGTCCACCCGGTAATAATCATGCCTCACCCGCCTGGCTTTTGCCGAGGTGCCAATGACAAAGTCAAGATCTTCAACCGCCTCTCCCAGTGATGAGAATACCGTTGCCGAAGTCAAAATATCGCCTGCGCCATGCGCCAGTTTACGGGACTCAGTACTTAAATAATCGCATGGAGTAACCAATCTCAACTTGTTAAAAGACATAGTTTTAATGGCTCTGGCGGCTGCGCCGACATTTTCCGGCACAGCCGGTTCGACCAGGATGAAATAGATTTCCATGGAGCAACGATAGAAGTTAAGTGAAAAGTGAACCATTAAAAACTAAAAGTGAAAAAGCGGAAATCTTCATGTTGGTAATGGCTGCAAGTCATCCAAAACGGTATTTCTTCCGGATGGTTTTGGTTATGGTCCAATGGCATTCAAGGCCCTTGTCAAATTCCACCCAGTCGCCGGGTCCGAATTCAATGCTGTTGCCCTTGTTATCCGTCACTGCAGCCTTGCCTTCGAGAATAAAACAGGTTTCCTTTTCATCATAATACCAGTGAAACGTGGACGGATCCTTTGTCCATGTATCCCAGGCTGATGCCTGTTCGGTTTCTGCGGTCGTTGGTTTTCTGACTCTCATCATAGGGTAAATGGTTAAACTGTTGTTAAATTTACATATTTCCAAATAAGACATGTATTTTTAATAAAATCTTTTTCCCCATGCCGGTTGTTTTTGAAAAAGTATTGGCAGACAGTTCAAAAAAAATTGCAGAGCTGGCTGTTTCCCTTGTGCGGGAGGAACCCGGCAGGTTTAATACACTCGTTCATATCACCCTCGAAGACCGCGATCCGCTTTCCTCAAGGGCCGCAAGGGTGGTATCGATCTGCGCCGGGAAATACCCGGAATTATTTGATAAACAACAGCATATTATCATACCCCGGTTGCAGAAGATACAATCGGAAGGAGTGATCCGCAACGTCTTAAAAATTGCGGCAGAGTATCCCGTTAACCTAACCCGTAAAAACAAGGGAATCCTGCTTGGCTTATGCTTTGACTGGCTCGGTGATCAATCCATGCCGGTTTCCATCAGGGTTTATGCCATGCAAATCCTGTATAACCTGTCGTTACAGGAAGCCGGGATAAAAGACGAGCTGATCTTTATACTGGAGGATAACTTTGCTGACGGGACCATGGGATTTCGTTCGAGAGCCGACAAAATTCTGAAAAGGCTATATAAATCAGGCAACGTAACCAAAGGGTCAGTGACGGACAAATCGAACAAAGCGCAACAAAATCCCAATAT
>CAYMJH010000432.1:0-1709 GCA_964390385.1 uncultured Bacteroidales bacterium
TGACTCAACCTTTCATTTTGCTCATGATTTCATTTCCAGGGCTGTTTTTTACGATTCTGTTGAAATCAATAATAAGATTTTCCGTAATGTCACCGGAAAATCATTTGACAGCCATTATTTTATACAGGACAGCACGGTCTTGGTTCCTGAGTCTATCCTTTACAATGAACTGGGATTGCTGTATATCAGAATGAACAATGATGAGACCTATTCGCTTAACGAGTAAGCTGGCAGGCTTATTTTTGGTTGCTGCATTATGCTGCCGTTGCGGCGGTGATCTCGAGGGTATTTTTTACCTTTCTGACGAGGCCCGCCGGTACATGATTGATACCACGATCCGTTCTTTCCATATGGTGGATAACCTGGGCATGACCGAAGCATTTTATATGGACGAATGGATCTGGTACAGGACCCATCACTATTTCAGTGAGTGGGGAAGCGACGGCGATGCTTATGGTGAAGCTTTCGGTGTGGCTTATCTCTCTTCGGTCAACGACTACGCGTTCATGTTTGTATTGCGGGCCCAGGTCGGCTACACGGAGATGGAAATCGAGTGGAACTAGCGAGACAGGCTGGCCTATAATCTGACTACAAAAAAGGTCATCTCCGGGGTGACACCCGAAATCCTGTTTTATGATTCACTCACGGTAAAGGGCGTAACCTACCGTAACATGATTGAGATTGATTATTCCGGGAAAATCAACGAGATTGATGATTTCACCCCGGTGAAAACTTTTATCTCAGGCGAAAAGGGACTGGTGAAATTCATCCGGAAGGACGGTATTACACTGGAGCGAATCAGCACTATAACAGAGAATTAACTGTTTTGATATGATCAGGAAAAATCTTTAATTTGGAATAACCAATACTGCCATGATCAATTTTGAAGCCCTGTTTAAAGTATCGTATGGTTTATACATCGTTTGCTCCGGTGACAAAACCAAAGGAAACGGATTCATATCCAATACGGTTTTCCAGGTAACGGCTGAACCTGCCCGTTTTGCAGCCTGCTGTAACAAAAACAATTTTACAGCTCAGTTTATCCAAAAGGCCGGGGCCTTTTCAGTCTCTGTTCTGCGGCAGGAGACTTCCCCCGACCTGATCGGCCGTTTCGGCTACAAGACCGGTAAGGACTTCAACAAGCTTGAGAATCTGCAATTGCGCTACGGCGAAACCGGTGTCCCTGTTGTACTGGATGATGCCCTTGCCTGGCTGGAATGCAGGGTAGTTCAGACCGTTGATGTCGGTACCCATTGGCTTTTCATTGGCGATCTGATTCAGTCGGAGATCCTGGATGATTCGTCAGAACCCTTGACCTACCTGTATTACCGGCAGGTGAAAAAGGGTGTCGCTCCCAAAAATGCACCCACCTATATCGATCCGTCAAAGCTGGAGAAAAAGGCCGCTGATGCTGCCTTTAAGAAATTCCAGTGTCAGGATTGCGGATACATCTACGATGAGGAAAAGGAAGGGAAGCCATTTGCCGGTTTGCCCGGTGACTGGGTATGCCCCGTATGCGGCGCTCCCAGGAAGGACTTCAAAGAAATATAGCAAATCGGTTTCCCACAGGGAAAGATAAGAAAAGGTTTCTCGCAAAGGCGCAAAGCCGCAAAGTGAAGGCAAAAAAGCTTTATATTAAAACCTTCGCGCCTTAGCGTCTTTGCGAGTCCTCATCCTGTAAACAAGAAAAAAATTCTTATGACGTCATT
>CAYMJH010000433.1:0-1690 GCA_964390385.1 uncultured Bacteroidales bacterium
CCTTTCCACTTTTCCACTTTTCCACTTTTCCACTTTTTTCTTAAAACATTTGGACAGGATAAAAATTATTCTTTACTTTGTATTTCAAAGTACTTTTAATTATGAATTCAAACCAGGAACAAATACAGCATCTTTCCGAAATCAGGAACCTGATGGAGCGGTCTTCCAGATTCATATCCCTCAGCGGCCTGTCAGGGATCTCAGCCGGGATCATTGCCCTTGTTGGCGCCGCGGTGGCATTCTTTTACCTGGACTATGATGAACGCTATTTCAACATCAACCGTTACTTTATTGATGGACTTGACTCCCTGTTTCAGAGCAAGACCGGATTTCTGATCGCGGATGCCCTGATCATCCTTATCCTGGCCCTCGGATCGGGCATATACTTTACCACACGGAAAGCCAGGCGAAATAATCTGAAGGTCTGGGACAGCACCACAAAAAGGTTGCTGGCCAATGTGTTCATTCCCCTTTCTGCCGGCGGGATCTTTTGCCTTGCCCTCCTGTATAACGGCATATTTTTCCTGGTAGCTCCGTCCACCCTGGTGTTTTACGGATTGGCCCTGCTACATGCAAGCAAATATACCCTGCCGGATATACGGATACTGGGAATTTCAGAGATCATTACCGGCCTGGCAGCGTCGTTCTTCGTTGGCTATGGTTTGCTTTTCTGGGCATTCGGCTTCGGATTACTGCACATCCTGTATGGAACTCTTATGTTTTGCAGGTATGAACGGAAAGCAAATCCATCCTGAAACCAAATATCAGCACTCCCGTGAAAGAAATAATATCAGGACTCAATAAAATATTTGAAAGCCGCATCCGACTAGGAATCATGTCGGTGCTGGTGGTGAATGACAGGGTTGATTTCAACACCATGAAAGAATTGCTGGATATTACCGACGGGAACCTGGCAAGCCATATTACGGCACTGGAGAAGAACGGGCTGATCGAAGTGTCGAAACAGTTTGTGGGCAAGAAGCCCAATACCCGTTATGCTGCCACTGAAGCAGGAAAACAAGCCTTCAGGGAGCATCTCGATTACCTCGATCAGTTGCTGAAAAGCCAGCCCGAAACCAGATGAATTTTTTTTGAATATTTACTTTGTTTTTCAAAGTACTTTTTAATTATTAATAAACTAAAACCATGGAAATTCAGGAAAAGATTCAGAAACGAATCACAGGATCAGTCAGCTTCAAGCTGGCCATTATTGCCATTCTCACCTTGCTGTTGCTCATCCCGGCAAACATGATTCAAAATATCATCAGGGAACGCGAACAGCGCCACAACGAAACAATCCTTGAAGTAACCTCGAAGTGGGGAAATTCACAAACCCTTTGCGGCCCGGTTCTTACCATACCGTTTAAAACCTATTACAACACGGATAAAGGGATGGAATCTGCGATCAGTCATGCTCATTTCCTTCCATCGTCGCTCGGCATTTCCGGCAGGATTATACCTGAAATGAGGTATCGTGGCATATACAAGGTCATTGCTTACAAGACAAAACTTCAGTTTCAGGGTGCTTTTGATCCGGTTGATCCGCAAGCCCTTTCCATTGATCCGGCTGACATGTTATGGGAAGATGCCTTCGTTGAGATAGGGATACCCGATATGCGCGGGATCAATCAACCCATCGTCATTCATTGGAACAACAAGCTCTTACCCGTGACGCCCGGGATTCCCGTTA
>CAYMJH010000434.1:0-1642 GCA_964390385.1 uncultured Bacteroidales bacterium
TGCTGAAGGACTTCACGTCCTACCTGGCGGTGTGGACGCGCATGTCCACCTAGATCTGCCGATGATGGGCACGGTTTCTAGCGACGACCATTACACTGGCACAAAAGCGGCGGCCTTTGGTGGAACAACGACAGTCATCGATTTCGTTTCTCAGGATTCTGACGACCTGGTTGATCTGGCCAGGTCATTGCGCCAAAAAGCCGAAAGCAAAGCTGCGGTTGATTTTGGTTTTCACATGAACATCACTCACTTCAATTCAGCGGTTGCTAATGCCATTCCTGCACTGGCAGGAGAGGGGATCACCAGTCTTAAGGTGTTCACTGCCTACAACAATCGTTTGCGTTTACAGGATGGTGAGATCTTCCAGGTACTGCGCATCGCGCGCGAACACGGAATGCTTACCATGCTACATGCAGAGAACGGAGATGTCATCGAAATCCTTGTACGAGAGGCTCTTGATGCTAAAGAAACTACGCCTGTTTGGCACGCGCGCACGCGACCTGCCTGGGGAGCTGTGGAGGCTGTCGCTCGTGGGTCTGCGTTGGCAGCCATTACCGAAGCCCCTCTATATATTGTTCATATGAACGCCGGCGGAGAGGTGGACCAACTGGAATACGCGCGCAGCTTGGGATTGCCCATCATGGGCGAGACCTGCCCGCAGTATCTTTTCTTCACAGAAAAGAGCCTCGAGCAGCCGGATGGGGCCAAGTGGGTTTGTTCACCGCCAGTGCGCGGTGATGCCGACCAGGAACGTCTGTGGGAGGGATTGGAGGATGGAGTCATTCAGACCATCGCCACAGACCATTGTCCATTCTTCTATGATGGAACAAAATCCATCGAGTACGAAGGAAAAATGGTAAGCATTCCCGGCAAGGAATTGGGGAAAGGAGACTTTACGAAAATTCCCAACGGACTCCCTGGGGTGGGTGACCGTTTGCCGATCCTGTGGACAGAAATGGTTGCCTCAAGCCGTTTCACTGTCAATCAGTTCGTTGCGTTAAATTGCACCAATCCAGCCAGGATTTTTGGCATGTATCCGCGCAAAGGTACATTACTGCCAGGTTCGGATGCTGATATTGTCCTTTGGGATGGCAATAATGAAGTTAAATATGGGCAAAAATTGGCTGCCCACCGCACCGATTACAACCTTTACGAAGGCTGGAACTTGAAAGGTTATCCGGTCAAGGTTTTCTCACGCGGTCATCTGATCGTCGATAACGGCAAATGGCTTGGCAAACCAGGGCAGGGTCAATTCGTTCATGCTGCAGCGCACAATCCAGTGATCTGATGCTCACGCTTCTTCCCTGTTTGTTACTGCTTTCGGTATTCATCCTGGTGCAAATCCTTTCCAGGAGTAAATTAAATATTGGCAACCAATGGTTGGTTCTGGTTTTGTCAAGCTTGTTTACCTGGGGCATGATGCTTTTTCTGCGTTCGCATCTACCTCAACCGTTGACATTCGCAAATTGGCTTCCAGTTGCCGCAAATGCTGACCCGATCCTGTTTCAACTGGATGAGGGGTCTTGGGCATTTTCATTTGCGTTGATCTCTTTGTTGGCGGGGATGATCCTGGTGGATACCATCCGCCTGCACGAACGGACGGATATCCGCGATTGGTCAAGGATCATTCTGCTTTTCCTGC
>CAYMJH010000435.1:0-1613 GCA_964390385.1 uncultured Bacteroidales bacterium
ATATCACCGCGCTCGAACCCTGGGGCAATTTCACTGCGGGCGACCTGGCCAGGCTGAAGGATGCCGGTCTCACCCTCAGGTTTTTTGCCTGCTCAAGCCGCAAATTTGATGAATCGTGGAAATCACAATATGCGATAGACATTATCAGTGAGAATGCGGGAACGATATATTTCGTTGCCCTGATGGAAGGCACGGAATCCATTGAAATAGATGCTGAGGAGCTGAAACTGCCTGCTGCCTCCCTGGAATCTCTTCTGCAGGACTATCGGGAGCTTGAAAAACGGAATGAAGTCATTGAAAAGGAACTTGATGCCGCTGCTTCCAGGATCGACCTGCTTGAAGATACCAAACGGCAGATATTTGGCGAGGTGGAATATGAAAAGGTGATATTGAGCACGGGCAGGGAAGCCGAGGAGAAATTGATGCTGCTCGAAGGATGGATCCCTGCAGAAAAGGCTGAATCACTTTCAGCTTTCTGCGATGAACACAACATATTATATATTGCCGATAAGCCTTCGGGATCAGATAACGTACCTGTGTTGCTGAAAAATAACCGGTTTTCCAAACTCTTCGAACCTATCGGGAAATTGTATTCCCTGCCTTCCTATGCAGAACTTGACCTGACGGCATTTTTTGCTCCGTTCTATATGATCTTTTTCGGATTCTGCCTGGGTGATGCGGGATACGGACTGGTAATCCTGGCCCTGGTTACCTGGTATAAAATATGCAAGGCCAAACCTGAATTCAAGCCTTTGCTGACCCTGGCCCAATTCCTGGGCGGAGCCACCATTCTGATGGGAATGGTTTCAGGCACGGTTTTCGGCTTTAACCTGCTGGATACCGGGTACCTGTTAACCCAGGAGTCTTTCAAATTCCTGAAGGAAAGCGGGGTGCCCGAAGCTGTTTTTTCCAAACTGAGCGCGCTCACCGGACAGCATTTCGAAACCCGCGATGAATACTTCAAAGCATTGACAGGCCTCATTGGTCCCGATGCCCTTAAGGCATACAAGGCAGAGCTCATGCGCTCTTCATTTTCGGATTATGCCCTGCTGAACAAGACCCGGCACCTTATCCTCGATTCCCAGAGCATGTTCAATCTGGCCCTCGTTTTCGGCATGATCCAGATCCTTTTCGGTATGGGCGTGAAGGCAGCCAATATGACCCGGCAGAAGGGATTTGTTTTTTCCGTTTCCACGATTTCATGGATTGTCCTTATACTGGGACTGATCGTCGTGCAGGGCGGGGCTGCCATGGGTCTGATTGACAAAGCATCGGCCAGGATCCCCACCTTTATCGTTCTCGGCGTGGGCCTGTTTGGCATTCTGTTTTTCAATGATCCGTCAACCAACGTTTTTATCAGTTTCGGGAAAGGATTATATGATGTTTACAGTATGGTCACCGGGGCCTTTGGTGACTTGCTGTCTTATATCCGGCTTTTCGCTTTGGGCACTTCAAGTGCGATTCTGGGTCTGGTAATTGACAAGATTGGATTGCAGTTTTTGGGAATACCCTGGGCAGGACCCGTTCTATTCGTGGTGTTTATGTTATTCGGTCACACATTGGTTTTGCTGTTATCGGTTTTAGGCGCCTTTGTTCATCCCCTGCGTCTTACT
>CAYMJH010000436.1:0-1606 GCA_964390385.1 uncultured Bacteroidales bacterium
AAAAAATGGCATCAGGCGATCTGTCAAATCCTCAATCGATAGGCTGCGTATGTGAAGCCCATTGAAGTGATCAAGCTTGGTGAAGTTAATCGCCGCAGGCGATGGATTCAATTTGTCCAGGCTGAATTTTTCGATCAGGTCCGGTATCTTGAAGAACTCCGTATGGTCATCATAACTCCAACCCATCAGCGAAATCCAGTTTACCAGCCCTTCAGGTAGGTAGCCCAGCTGGTCAAAGTCTTTGACAAATATCGAGTGACCGTCTTTAGCCAGGTCGGCGGCTTCACGCTTGCTCATCTTTCCTTTACCGCTTGGTTTGAGGAAAATGGATAGATGCACCCAAATCGGTTCCTCACCTCCCAGGCTGCGGTGAATCATTGCATGCAGCGGCAAGGTCGCCAGCCATTCAGAGCCGCGGATAACATGTGATATCTTCATCAGGTGGTCATCAACCGTCGCAGCAAGGTGGTACAGCGCCCACCCATCTGACTTCACCAAAATAAAATCATCCAGAGAGGCATTATCAAAAGTAATCTCACCCCGCAACAGGTCAGTTACCGTAGTGGTACCATCTACAGGCGTTTTGAATCGGACCACATGCGGTTCGCCTGCCTGCACGCGTTGTTTTGCCTGTTCAAGCGGGATGTTCCTGCAGGTTCGGTCATAGCGCGGCGGTTCTTTACGCTGCTGCTGTTCTTTCCTAACCGTCTCAAGCCGTTCCGGTGTGCAGAAACAATAATATGCCTGTCCACTTTCGATTAACTTTTCAGCATAGCTCAAGTAGATTTCCTTGCGCTCAGTCTGGCGGTAAGGGCCGAAAGGCCCGGGACGATCAGGGCCTTCTTCCCAATCCACACCCAGCCAGCGCAAGCTTTTCATAATCTCTTCTTCAGCACCGGGTATGTAGCGTTTGCGGTCTGTGTCCTCAATTCGCAGGATAAACTGACCTTTGTGCGCCTGCGCAAACAGATAATTGTACAGTGCAGTTCGGGCACCGCCAATATGAAGTGAACCGGTTGGTGAAGGTGCATAACGCACCCTGACTGGTCTATTCGTCATACTCAAGAACCTCCAATAGTATTAAGTGCTGCGGCGAATCGCCACGCTTTCAACCAGTCCAATTCCCAGGGCTAAAGATAGAATCGAGCTGCCGCCGTAACTGATAAATGGCAGTGTCAATCCGGTTACCGGGATGACATTCATATTAACACCGATATTCACCGCCATCTGGAAAATCATTAATACACCAAATCCATAGGCAATCAGAGACCCGAAGTGGTCTGGTGCCTGCTGTGCAATGATAAAACAACGCATTATTACAAATAACAACAACAAGATCACCAGGGTCGTGCCTACAAAACCAAACTCTTCAGCCATGGCAGAGAATATGAAGTCAGTGTGCCTTACTTTTAAGAAGCGCAGCTGTACTTGTGAACCATGTCCGTATCCCTGTCCAAACATGCCGCCGGACCCAATGGCAATCAGCGCCTGGTCGACATTGTATGTGTTGCCGTGCCTGGCAGTAGGGTCCGGTACCAGAAACTGCGTAATCCTGGTTTTTTGATAATCTTCCATCACAAACAGGAAGAAAAGGACGCCAACAATG
>CAYMJH010000437.1:0-1565 GCA_964390385.1 uncultured Bacteroidales bacterium
TCATGGTCTTGCCCGATCCCGGGGGACCGATCATCAGAATGTTGTGTCCGCCGGCGGCTGCGATTTCCATCGCCCGCTTGACATTTTCCTGCCCTTTCACGTCGATGAAATCAACTTCATAATCGTTGATGTTGCTAAAAAAATCATTCCGTGTATCTACGATGGTGGGTTCAAGCTCCATTTCGCCCGAGAGGAAGGCAATGGCTTCGGCCATTGACTCCACGCCGTAAACATCGAGGTCGTTAACCACGGCTGCTTCGCGTGCATTCTGGCGGGGCAGGATAAAGGCCTTAAAACCCTTCTTCCGGGCTTCTATGGCAATGGGCAGCGCTCCCTTTATGGGCCTCAGGCCGCCGTCGAGCGAAAGCTCCCCCATGATGATGGTGTTGTCGAGATTACTGCAGACAACCTGTCCTGTCGCCGCCAGGATGCTGATGGCCATGGGCAGGTCGTAGGCAGAGCCCTCCTTTTTGATGTCGGCGGGAGCGAGGTTAACGATAACCTTGCGTTTCGGCATGCTGTAGCCGTTCGACTTGATGGCCGACTCGATGCGGTGCTGGCTTTCCTTCACCGCCACATCGGGTAAACCCACAATGTAAAGATAGAGCCCGTTGACGATGTTGACTTCAATGGTAACGATAACCGCACTAACGCCATATACGGCGCATCCGTATGATTTAACAAGCATAATGATGGTATGAGGTACATGAATAAAATTGCAGTAACGAGGAAAATTTGGATTAACCGGAAACTAAAATAGGGATTTTTTGGCAGAAGTAAAAAAGAAAGTTTAATATAACACAATCCTAACCTCCCGACCCGATGGCTATCGGGATCGGGACAGGCTCTCTCGAAAGGGGAACCTCCGGGTTTGAAAAAACCGTTTTTTTGAATTAATGCATAATAAATTGTATATTGCCTTAAAGATCACTGTAATCCGCCAAGGCTTTGTCAGCAAAAATGTATTCACCTGTAATCCATATAAAATCCCGAGTTTATCCTTTGCTGTTTCTGACGCTGATCCCTTACGGACTGCTGACCGCGCAGGAAAGTTTCAGGGTTTTCCCCTATGTGCAGCATCCAGCCCCGGATGGAATGACGATCCTCTGGTTTTCCGGGGAGGAAATACCCGGTATACTATCATGGAAGGAACAGGGTTCTTTTGCTGCCAATACGGTCAGCTCCAATCCTGTTTTGGCTGAAGCATTGACTTATCCCCTGTGGGAAGACACGACTTTCTTCAACGGGGAGGCACCTCCGGCCCCATACCGTCACCGGATAAGGATTGAAAACCTTAAGCCTTTTACGCAATATGAATATAAGGTGATCCAGGGTAACGATACGTTCCGGTCAGTTTTTCGAACCGCCCCCGGCAAAAATGTACCGATCCGTTTCATTGCCTATTCCGATTCAGAAACGGAGCCCGAATCGACGGGCAAATGCACAAGCTGGGATGACCCGGCTAAAGACACTGTGCGTTATTACCTGGTTGACCAGACCACAGGGTACCGGAACAACCTGGAAGTGATCAGATCGCGTGAGCCCGACCTGATCTTTATTTGTGG
>CAYMJH010000438.1:0-847 GCA_964390385.1 uncultured Bacteroidales bacterium
AACAGCTTCAACCTACTCGGAGGCATTAAGGCCGGAAAACTGGATATAGAAATGAACGCAGGAAGGGTGTGGCAGCACGACAAGTACAATGACCCGGACGCACCCCTTTATGCAGACACGTTAACCACTACATATCAGGGCAATCTGAACGCCGCATATCCCATAGGGCCGGTAAGGATCAAACCCGGCATTTCATACCTCTATGAGAATATGGATGACAATATGGCCGGGGAATACAACAGGACCACGGAATCGGGAGTTCTGAGCGCTGAATACAGCCCCTGGCAGTTCGATTTGTATGCAAGCCTGCGCTATGACAACCCTTCTTCATTTACAGGCGAATGGCTATACCGCCTGGGCGCCGTATGGAATGCCGCCGATTTTCTGAAGCTGAAGGCTAATGCAGGCACCGGCTACAGGGTCCCGGGATTTTATGAGCTTTATTATAACCACGGCTATATAGTGGGCAATCCCGAGCTGGTGCCCGAAAAGTCTTTCAGCTTCGATATCGGACCAGTCGTCGAGTTCTGGAAAATATCTGTTTCTCTGGATTATTTCGATCAGCGGTATACCGACCAGATCGTGTATGTTCTCCAGTCCGGGCTTTACTACAAGCCCTACAACGACAGCCGCTCAAAGGCTCAGGGTATAGAGCTTTCCGTTGTATTCAAGGCGTTTGAGTGGTGCACGCTGAGCGGGAACTATACCTATAACCGTGCGGTCGATACATCGGGCGAACCGAACAAGGACGGAAATCAGATACCAGGCCAGCCAAGGAACATCGCGAATCTGCAGGTGGATTTCGACTACAAAATAAAGGGCATCGGCATTGGAGCATGGGCCTCCT
>CAYMJH010000438.1:895-1564 GCA_964390385.1 uncultured Bacteroidales bacterium
CGGGATTAAGGCAGGCCCGTATAAACATGTGAGCGTAAGCGCCGAGGTGAAAAACCTGACCGATGAGCAGGTGGTGGACTTAAGAGGCTTCCCGCTCGAAGGCAGGACGTTTTATGCCACGGCAAGCGTGGCACTGTAGGGGAGGGATAATGAAGCGCTTAATGTTTATACTGATAGCGATGATGGTTGTCGCCGGATGCGACAAGGCGCCTGTAACAGGCAGCGCCAGCGGCGAAAACATTGGCAAGAAAGGCGCAATGATCATATTGAACAACCTAGGAGAATCGATCTCCGTGGCGTACCCCGACGGTAATATAAAAAACAACGTGCAGCTGACAGGGGAGAGTCCGAACGACATCATAGCTGACCCGCCTAATATCTATGTGATCAACTCTTTAAGCAACTCTGTACTGGTGCTTGATGATGCGGACCTGAGAGTGGTTTCTGAAATAGGCCTGGGCACGGGCAAAAACCCGATGAGCGCATGCGTGATTTCTTCTGGATTAATTGCCGTAACCGAATTCAGAAAGGGCCAGCTGGACATAGTGGATATAGCGCAGAAAAAGGTTGTAAACACGGTCGATTTAAATTCGATTGTTTTGCCGCCGGATGTCGCGGGCTTAGAGGGCAGCGTATATCCAACCGGTGTGGCATATTCTTCTGGCTTGA
>CAYMJH010000439.1:0-1558 GCA_964390385.1 uncultured Bacteroidales bacterium
AAGGCTTTATGATACCTTTGTCCACAAGGGCTTTCAGCTGATCATCGGCCGTATCCTTCTCCGAGAATATCATATTGCCAAGGGTAAGTAACGGAACCGAATCGCTTTTCAATGAACGGTCAATAATAGCAGCCAGCATGCCGGGGCCAAAGTCGAATTCATGATTTCCCAGGCTCACCACATCGTAGCCTGCCTTTTTCATCAGGGGCAGCTGAAATCCCGTTTTCTGTTCCAGTGCATGAAACAGCGTACCCATCAGAAAGTCGCCTGCATCCAAAACCAGCACCTGGTCGCCGTATTTTTCTTTTTCAGCATAAATCAAAGCGGCGATTCGTGCAAATCCGCCAATGGTATTGTCATCGTTAACAGTTTCGGGACTGTAATCGATTTCCGGGGCATAACCGTTCAGCCGACTGTGCAGGTCGTTGGTATGCAGAATGATGAGTTTTTTTGAACTCTCCTGCGCATTTACAAGGTTAGGGAAAACGAACAGAAGCAGAGCAATACAAAAGGAATTGATTTTCATGGGGGTGGTTATAAGATTACAAAAATAATGGAAATTGGGTAAATATTTATTTTGCTTTCTACAACACCGCATGCCCTCCGGGCAAATATTTCTAATAGCTTTTGTATTATGGATTTTGTTGGTTGGTCTGTCTGACAAATAAAGATGCTAAAAAACCAAAAGAGTTCAGCAACGCCAATCGATGCAACGAAACCCCAGCAGGGTGAGAAAACCCTGTCAGGATTACCTGTTTTTGAGATAATATTCTATCTTTAACCAGTATATTTATTACTTTTGAAAGAATAGTTATTTCATTTTTGAAATGATGCCTGCCAACCCGTTAAACATAAGTATCAAACTATTCAGGAGAATTATACCCGCCTTGTTCCACAGATACACGTTGTTTGCATTGCTGTCAATAATTTCATGTTTAATCATCTTCATCCATATAAAGAAATTCAAATCAGAGCTTGATTCAACCACCATATCATCTGAAGAATACACCTATTGCTATGCTGATCTGGATCAGGATGGAAATAGCGAAAAATTGCAGTTTATATCAAATTATAATGATATGCTTGGTTTGATTGTTTTCCATAATGACAAGATCATCGAGCAATGGAATTTTACCGGTCAGAATGAATTTAGGTTATAACCAGGTTGGGGTTACCATGCGTTTTTAATTACCGGATCATCCGCATACCGGTGCTTACATTCGTTGGTTGATACCAATCAAATAGTTATTTTGATACTGAATGTGTAGATCCTGGGCGGATAAGCTCTGATTATATCCTGGTTCCACGAATTATTGTTGAGTTCAGTTTCAGGATCTAATCCGCTGTACCCGGTCATGGTGAACAAACGTTGTCCGCTTAAACTGAGGCAAAGATCCTGTAAATGGATTTTCCGGCAGATTTCCGGGCCAAACTGATAGGTCAGGTTGATGTAATTCATCCTGAGAAAGTCGCCGTTTTCAACAAAACGGTCGGATCCCAGGTTATTGGCAGGATGATCCAGGTATGCACGGGGCACCATGTTATTTTCCTGTTGCCC
>CAYMJH010000440.1:0-1550 GCA_964390385.1 uncultured Bacteroidales bacterium
GCTAATGCCTCTGCCTGTTCCCTAGACATACCGTTCTTAAACTCATTAGCAGCCGCAGCGGCTTCCAGGGAGGGAATATCGGCATCATCTAGAATTTGATATAAATCCAACCACTTAGAGCCCATTTATAATTCCCTTTACTAATGTAACCGATTCCTCGTCCATGTCCTTGCCAAAAGTTAACACAGAGTAACCTGCAATTAACTTGGTCCCTACAGACTTGGACATGCTCTTAGTACATACACACCCAATGTACTCTTTGTTTTTCCACATTTCCTGACCACAAGCCTTACACACTTTATTAGTGTGCTTGTCAGGAACCATTAGAGTTTTGCTAAAACCTCTTTTAATATTTGTACTATTATCTGGCCCAATTTGAGGTTCTGGCTCAATAGGTTCTCTAGGCTTAGCGGTAGAAGCCAACGGCTCTTTAGCTGTTGCCTGGGCTTTTACTAAAATAGTAATTGTTTTGCTTAATTTAGCTAAATCCAAGTTCTTAAGCTCTGATTCAGGTTTCTTACCATTAGCCATACAGATTAACGCTGCAACTTCTGTACCAGAAGCATCAGAAAACTCATATTCAGTTTTGTTTATATTAATTGAACCTGAGTATTTATTATTACTTTTATTAAGAATAACACCTTCCGATAGGTCTACCGAACCGTCTTCACAAACATCCAGGTAAGAAATAACCGCCTTAGGTAATATAAAAGCCGCTAATGAATCATTTTTAAGTAATGGCTCTAAGGCCTTGTGGCCTACTTCGCCAAGCAGCTTACTTAACACTTGCGGCCTCTTCTGGGGTTTCTACACCCCTAGGGTTAGTTCCCTGGTCATTCTGTACCGAATCTAGCATCATGTATTCACGATTTACTATACAGGACTGGTGGGCCTGCTTAACTTCCCTTTCGCCCTGAAAGTTTAGGCTTTGCATGACCCTTAGATCATGCACCATTCGATGAACCAGCCAAAATGGTCTATATGTGTACTTTACGCTATAAACAGCAGAAGGGCGCTTGGCGCCCCATTGGATCTTACCATTTACAATATTAAAATCCGAACTTGTGTACCTAACACCCCTAGAATCAACCACATGAAGGACTTCTACAGCAGGGAATGGTAAACGGTCTAGACCGGATTCAGAAGCGTTTACTAGGTCAGTTTTAGTAGTTAAAACATTAGGATCGTCCAAATAAAGGCGATCATAGCTGTCCAGGTAAATTCTTTGTTCAGAACCTGTGTAGGTAAGACAAGAGGTCAACTGGGCTATACCTGGGTTAGTAATACCCCCACTAGAAGCCCTTACTTCTTTCGTATTACCTGACAAAATGGCCCTAATCTTACCGGCTTCTACATAATAAAAGCCATTGGACACATGGTCATCCTGGACCACGTCTGGACGCCTAAGGTCAGTTTTTGATATTAACCCAATAGGATCTTGCAAAGCTACAAAATGGACGAAATCTAGGCCATGGGCCTGAATAAGGTCCTCAAAGGCCTGGATATCATAGGCAACAGACTCCTTGCTGAAGTCATGTTCGTGCGTTACC
>CAYMJH010000441.1:0-1539 GCA_964390385.1 uncultured Bacteroidales bacterium
AGGGCATTGCCTGCATGGTGAATCCTGATCGTCCATTGAAGATTTCCGGGATTGAACTTGTCAAAAGCGGGCTGTGGTCACTGGCATACACGGGTGTGCTGATCATACTGGTCAAGGCCGGCATTGTACGGTTTCTCCCTGACTATTTTGACTGAAGGCGTGTTGCTGACAGGTATGTCCCTCTTGCGCGGAAAGGGATAGGGGGAAAAGTGCCCTGCCCGAAACCAATGCCGATGTTGAGCAGGGTCGTCTCGCCATCGTGAAGCATGCATATGAATAAAAAACCAACCTTGTTTAAAAAACTGTTCTTTTTGTTTCTGTTAACGGTCTTTCTGCCCCTCGGGATTTCGGGATATGTGAATTACAAAAATTATATAAAGATATTGGAGCAGGAAAAAACCGGGGTTCTTCTCTCAATGGCAGAGAACAAAATAGTAAATATTGAGAATTATCTCCAGGAGGCAAAAAGGATTACCGCTGTTTTGTCAGCCGCTCCCGTTGTTATGGATGCTGTTGGTGCATTTGCATCGGTCTTTGAAAACGGAATTACTTCACCAGCATATGAAGAAGCAGATAAGCAGTTCAGGCCCCGTCTCAGCAAACACCGGGAATTGCTGGAACTCAATGATATATTGCTTATATCTTTAGAAGGGAATGTTGTTTTCAGTGTAGTACGGCACAGTGATTTAGGAACCAACCTGGTAACCGGTCCATATAAAGATGGCCAACTCGCCAGGGCATTCAAGGATTTTAATCCTTCTCAAAGCATAGAGGTGTCTAATTTCAGTTATTATCCTCCGTCCCGCAAACCGGTCCTGTTTACGCTTGCGCCAATCTTCCAGGATGGGATGGTAAGGGGGTTTATCGCAGTACAGCTGAATACGGAGAAAATTTATGCACTCACCTCCGACTATAAGGGATTGGGGAGCACCGGAGAGATATTACTGGGTTTAAAAATCAATACGGATGTCGTATTTGCCAATCCCTTGCGACATGATCCCGGTGCGGCTTTCAGCAAGAAAATAGTCATTGGCTCGCCGCTGGCGTTGCCGGCGCAGCAGGCCGTCCAGGGGATAGACGGGTCCGGCACATCTACCGATTACCGGGGTGAACAGGTGTTAGCCGTTTGGAAATATCTGCCTTCCGCCCGGTGGGGCTTAGTGGCAAAAATCGATACCAAAGAAGCCTTTGCACCAGTCATAGCCGTGAGGAATTGGACGCTGTTTATATGTATCGCCACAGCCTGTGCAGGGCTCTTGGCAGCTTTCTATGTTGCCAAGTCAATTTCTTGGCCCATTCAAACGCTGCAGAAGGGCGTGGAGATCGTGGGAAGCGGCAACCTTGATTATCAGGTGGGCATGTCTTCCGATGATGAGATAGGGCGCCTCTCCCGGGCGTTTGATGCCATGACCGAGAATCTGAAAAAAATAACCTCTTCGCGGGATGAGTTAAACAACGTTACCATTGAACTTGAGCGCTCTAATCAGGAGCTCCAGCAGTTCGCCTATGTCGCGTCGCATGATTTGCAGGAACCGCTGC
>CAYMJH010000442.1:0-1529 GCA_964390385.1 uncultured Bacteroidales bacterium
TCGAATCCCGCTCTCTCCGCAAAAGAAAATTAAGCCCCCACCGATGAAATCGGTGGGGGATTTTTATTCAGGGAGTCCTCAAACCACGTTTGAAAGGACTCCCTGAATAAAAATCCCATCGAAGCGGAGCGGAGAGGGGCTTAATTTTCTTTTGCAGGGAACTCCCCCAATGGGATCTCGCAGTCATCCCCTTCCCTGAAATTTCACCCTGATTTTGCGGATTTCCATAATTGCTGTAAATTTCGAATGATATATCCACACAATTAAAACCTGAATCATGAAAAAAATTGCATTGATCACGCTGTTCGCCTTCATGTCCCTGGCTTTGCCGGCACAGGATATTACCGGATCCTGGAGTAGCATGCTCAAGGTCCAGGGCATGGAGTTAAGGATCGTTTTCAACATCAGCAAAACCGACAGCGGCTTCAGCTCCACCATGGACAGCCCCGACCAGGGCGCCTATGGCATCCCGGTTACTGCTACCACCGTGGAAGGCAACAAACTGGACCTGAAAGTTGCCAGTGCACGAATCAATTACCAGGGAGAATTTAAAGACAGTGTGATTACCGGCACTTTTACGCAGGGTGCCATGTCCCTGCCGATGGATCTGCGCAGAGGCGGCCAGGAAAAAACCGCGCTGAACAGGCCCCAGGAACCTGAAATGCCCTATCCTTATTATGCAGAAGAGGTAATATTTGAGAACAGCAAGGCTGGCATAAAACTGGCAGGAACCCTCACCATGCCTGCAAAGGAAGGCAAATTCCCCGCCGTCGTCCTCATATCCGGAAGCGGGCCCCAGGACAGGAATGAAGAGGTGTTCGGACACAAACCCTTCATGGTCCTGGCCGATTACCTGACACGGAACGGAGTCGCCGTGCTTCGTTATGACGACAGGGGCACGGCCAAGTCAGAGGGCAATTTTCAGTCGGCCACCACTGTCGACAATGCCAGCGATGCGGCAGCAGCAGTTTCCTACTTAAAATCAAGAGAAGAAATCAATAAGGCAAAGATCGGTCTGATCGGTCACAGCGAAGGAGGCATCATAGCTCCGATCGTGGCCTCGTCATCCGATGAGGTGAACTTCATTGTATTATTGGCCGGTACCGGGATCCCGGGCCACGAATTGTTGCTGATGCAGCAGGAATTGATCAACAGGGCATCCGGCATGTCAGAAAGCGATCTGAAGACAGCAGGGGAAATTAATAAAGGCGCTTTCAATATCATCGTGAAATCAACGGATACGGCCCTGCTGAAAAAGGAATTAACCGCGTATCTCCGGCAGATGACGGAGGAACATCCTGATGTTGAGAAATCGGAAGGGATGAGTGATGAAGATTTCATCCGGGAACAGGTAAACCAGATCACCAATCCGTGGATTTTATTCTTCCTGAAATATGATCCTGCTCCCGCTCTCGAAAAAGTGAAATGCCCGGTACTGGCCCTGAATGGAGAAAAAGACCTGCAGGTCCCGCCCAGAGAAAACCTGTCCGCCATCGAAGCCGCACTGAAAAGAGGGAATAACGATAAGG
>CAYMJH010000443.1:0-1516 GCA_964390385.1 uncultured Bacteroidales bacterium
GCGAACGCTTCGAGCATGTCATCTTGCCCTTCGAGCTGATGCCACATCAGCTCCGGGGCCTGAGCTACGCGCTCTACTATCCGAGGAGCGGGCTCTTCTTTGAACCACGGACTGGAAAGACGATCGTCATGCAGCTCGCCGCGATCTTCTATGCCCACTACGGTGTCGGCACGGTGCAGATCATGCCGCCCGGCCTGTTCCTGCAGTTCTCGCGAGACTACGACAGTATCCAGGGCCATGGCCTGACGTTGAAGCACCTTACCGAGGGGCCGAAGCGTCGCGACGCCGTGTTTGACGCCTGGGAAAAGGGCCTGGCGAACAAGCCCAACGTGATCCTGCTGTCGCAGCCGATTTTTAAGGTGCACTGGGCGTCACTGTACGGCCTGGGCTACACCCATCTGCACTTTGATGAGTGCCATCAGGGTCTGCAGGACGAGAAGAATCAAATCTCGCGGGCGGTCAGGTCCTTCCTGGACGGGCCGCGTTCGCGACTGGTGCTGAGCACCGGAACGCCGATCCCCACACAGGTCACTGGGGTCTACGGGACGCTGAAGCTGCTCTACCCCGAGGCGTATCGGTCACGGCGCGCGTTCGAGGAGCGGCACGTCATCCATCGACCGATCATGGTGCCGGGATCGGCCAGAAGCGGATTCGCGCCGCGACAGATTCAGGTGGTTTCAGGCTACCAGAAGCTGGAGGAGCTGAGCGAAGTCCTGTATCGACAGGCGATTCACGCGGCGAAACGCGATGTCCTCAAGCTCGACGCACCGAATATCCAGCTTGTTCCCTACGAGCTGGACAGCAAGCACGCCGGGCTGTATCGACGGCTGATTCGTGAGCGGGTGCTGACGATCGAGACCTCTGGGCAAGGAGAGGAGCTGGTGATCGATGCTCGGACGGCGCAGAAGCTGCGCCAGACCGCACTCCAACTGGTGAGCTGCCCGGAGACCTTCGATGAGACTATCAAGAAGAACGCGCTTTTCGAGACCTTGAAGGATCTTCTGAACTCGCTTGACATCGAGCGCAATAAGGTCGCGATCTTCGCCAATTACACACGAACTGTTCGGCATCTTGCCGGCTTGTTCAGCCAGTACGGGCCGCAGACCGTCTACGGGCCGAACGGCCCGGCCAAGAATGCGCAGGCGGTGGAGGTCTTCCGCAACGACCCGGCCTGCCGCCTGCTGATCGCCAACCCCGTTGCCGGGGGTGTGGGCTTCAAGCTCGGCGATGTTTGCACCACCGTGGTATTCGCGGAGCCCACGGCATCGCCCGGTCAGTTCGACCAAGCCTTGTCCCGTGTGATGCTGATGGGACAGACCGAACCCGTGCTCTGCTACATCCTGAAAGCTGAGGGCACGATCTGGCCGCTGGCGATCGAGGCTATGATCGGTAAGGTCAAGGACATCAATGCCGTGATGCGATCTCGAAAGACGATCTTCGAGGCGTTGGTCGGAGAGATCGAGCTGACCGACGAGATCCGCTTGGCGACGACCGAGTCGGTTCCGTTTTTCGAAGA
>CAYMJH010000444.1:0-1514 GCA_964390385.1 uncultured Bacteroidales bacterium
TATCACCCGGGGGAAACAGCGGCGTCATGTTCAGGGTAACCGAAAGTGAAACATACGGGGAAAGCTGGAATACGGCACCCGAGATACAGATATTGGATGATTTCGGATTTGAAAAATACAATGACGGCTATGTGATCAACATCAAGCAGATGTCGGGGGCCAATTATGACCTGCATGCACCGTCGTTTTATTTTACCCGTCCTGTTGGAGAATGGAACCAGCTGTATCTTAAAGTGCAGGGCAGTCATGTAGAGCAATGGCTTAACGGAAACAAGATAGTCGAGTACGAATTATGGTCGCCTGAATGGCAAGCGCTGGTGAAAAAAAGCAAATTCTCTGTTTATCCCGATTACGGTCTGGCGAAAGCAGGCCATATTGCCCTGCAGGATCACGGATGCGCGGCCTGGTTCAGGAATATCAAGATCAGGAGGATATAGAGGAAGTGACGAGTGACAAGTGACAAGTGACAAGAAAGAAGGTATCCGGCATTCCATATCTTGTCTCGATTTTTAAATTTGTTATCTTTGACCGCATTAATTTAAACAAACCATTATGAGAAGAAAAATAGTTGCCGGGAACTGGAAAATGAACAAGAACCTTCAGGAAGGCCTTGAGCTTGCAAAAAACATTAACCAGCAGGTGGAAGACAGGGAGGTAGTCGTCATATTGTGTACACCCTTTATCCATCTTCCGGGGGTGGCCGGGATCATAACGAAAGGATCGCTGCATCTTGGCGCCCAGAATTGCGCATCAGAGACATCCGGAGCCTATACCGGTGAAGTGTCAGCTGAGATGATCCGTTCAACCGGAGCCGAATACGTGATTATAGGACATTCTGAAAGGAGAACCTACTATAAGGAATCCGATGAATTGTTGAATAAAAAAGTAAAACTTGCCCTGGCCCATAATCTTACACCTATTTTCTGCTGTGGTGAAGTTCTTGCCGAGAGACAAGCCGGGAAACACATTCAGGTGGTGAAATCGCATATTGAAAAAGGCCTTTTCGATCTTTCAGCCGAAGCATTCAGCCATATTGTGATTGCCTATGAGCCCGTTTGGGCTATCGGCACGGGTGTCAACGCAACAGCAGAGCAAGCCCAGGAAATGCACAAGGTCATCCGTGATTTCATTGCTGAGAAATACGGCAGGACCGTGGCTGAAAATACATCCATATTATATGGAGGAAGCTGCAAGCCATCCAATGCAGGGGAGCTTTTTGCAAATCCCGATGTTGACGGAGGGCTGATAGGAGGAGCATCCCTCACGGCACAGGATTTCATGGGCATCATTAATGCATTTTAATGCCGGTTTTTTTCCCGGGCATACAGGATAATCCCGTCAAATAAATCTCGAAATGATCTGCACCAGGTTGTGCAGTGTGATAGGTTTAACCAGGTAGCCGTCAAATCCGGCCTGGTAAATTTTATGTTCCTCACTGGCCAGGGCATAAGCTGTCTGGGCAATGACAACCGCTGCGGGATTCATTTCCTTTATGGCCTTGATAACCTGAAAAC
>CAYMJH010000445.1:0-1513 GCA_964390385.1 uncultured Bacteroidales bacterium
TGTTAAAACAGTAACGGTTGGGACATAGTTGGGGTCAGGAGGTCCCGGAGGCGGGCTGGATGTTTCAACAATGCCTTCCGGTTTAATTTTGGTGTCAAGGGTGTTGTATGTCACTTCAAAACCGAAATTTTCAGAAAGGTTATAGCCCAAGGCTAATCCATAGACAGATGCATTATCAAAATATGACGTTTTTGCAAATTTACTGTAACCTATGATGGGGCTCAGGGAAAAAGAGCCTTCTTTTACCTGAGCATTTACATTAGCAACCGACAAGAGCAGCGTTACAATCACAAACAAGAAAATTAATTTTGATTTCATAATATTTGCTTCCTCCTTTCAGAAAGGCGCCGGCACTGCAATGTGCAGGTCCGGGGGCCTTTACCATACAGCCCGGCGCCTAAAAAACCCGGATAATATCGGGTGTTTGTTTAAAGCCTGTTTAGAACCTGACTTTTAAGGTCGCGCCATAAGTCCGCGGTTCGTCAATGTTAGTTTGGAAAAATGACGCGTTTCGGATCACAGCTTCATTCAGATTTTTAACGTATCCATTGATCTGCCACATTCCATCAATAGGCCCGATGTTCAGATATGCATCATATTACCAATAGGCAGGCTGCCACATCTCCGGGTTAATGGATCCCCACCAGTATTCATTGAATAAAAAGAACTTAGAGGAATATTTCGCGTCAAACTGAGGGGTAATCAGGAAATTGCCGAAATAAAACACATGGCTGTAGCTGCCGTAGAATGTGAATTTGGGCGCCCAGGGCATCGGCCTGCCGCCAAAATCAGTATATTCCGGTTTTCCCGGTGGCATCCCGCCTACACCCAGGTGATATACCAGGTCACCGAACTTGGCATCCTTAAACTCTATATTTCCTTTTAAACGGTCCTTTTCTGTAATCAACCAGTCATAATCGACATCGAGGCCCTTGATCTTGGTAGGGCCGAAATTAATCGTCCTTGACTGGAAGCCATAGGGTTGAGTATATGCTTTTCCATCGATGGTGTATGTTATGGATGCCTCAGCAGCCAGATTTGACTGGTAATTTCTGTAGTCCATAACAAATGCTTCCGCATTGATCTGTACCGTGTTGTTAAACCAGCGGCTTTTTGTTCCGACCGCATAGTTTGTAAGGGTCTCAGGTTTGTAAAATACGTTGGGCACGGAATTGGGTGATATACCGCCCGGCTTGAAACCGTTGCTGATGCTTACATACAACATAACCTCCGGCTTCAGATCATATTCCCAGCCCACTGTGTAGTTGACGGGATTGTCACTGGTTGTCATTGTGTGCGGTTCTTCCGCTGCAAGCATTGTACAGTTATCACAGACCCATGTGCCTCTTGTAGTATCACCAACCTCGTTATACTCAAAGGTGAAGTGCGGGTATCCACCATAGGTGTCATCAGGCCCGAAAACACCTATGGACATCACACGCTTCTTTTTTTCTATGTTCTTTCGCAGACCGAACACGGCGCGGTGCCTGTCTTCAAATAACGGAATAGTCAC
>CAYMJH010000446.1:0-1505 GCA_964390385.1 uncultured Bacteroidales bacterium
GTTAGAAGTTAGAAGTTAGAAGTTAGAATTAATACACGTTTAACTGACAACCGACAATTAAAATCCGGATTGCTCAAAAGTAATACCATTTCAGCAAACCATCAAGCCGTTTGACAGGGATGAATGGTTCCTAACGTTGAAGTATTTTCCAAATATCTCATTGTTATTATTTTATTGATCCGCTATTGCTTTTATATTAAATTTATTTGTAACTTGTATATACTTTCAAAATTTTTCGTCATGACAATTTACGTTGGTAACATTAATTATTCTCTCAGCGAAGATGATATCCGTAAGATCTTCGAGGTAATGGGCAAGGTGGAATCCGTTAAGATCGTGCAGGACAAGAGAACGGGCAAATCGAAAGGATATGGTTTTATCGAGATGCCTGATAAAAAAGAAGCCATGGAAGCGATCAAAACCCTGGATGGTAAAGAGGTATCCGGCAGGAATCTTCGGGTTCTTAAGGCACACACTACAAAAAAGGTAGAAGAGGAAGTTAAAAGTGAAGCTCACGAATAGTGCTTTTCTTCAGCCTTTTTGCTTGTTTGTCGGTTTACTAGTGTAGTTTTGTTTTTTCATACCATTGGAAATTCTGTGTTGCCAGAAACGTTGGCATGTCATTGAATTCAGGATCGGTGAAAAAACAAGTTCCGCATCCCACCTGCAGTGCATCTGGCGAAAGGATATTTTTCCTGTGTTCGGGTGATCCCATCCAGCGCTCAACCAATGATTCAGCCAGTGAAAGATAAGTCCGGGGAGGGATCGGTTTTCCTTCAGGCTGGTAACTGAACTCTCCCTTCCCCAATTCATAGACATTGACGCCGCTTTTATATTCCAGTCCGAATTCTTCCGCGATATTCTCCGCTATATAGGGATTCGTAACTCCTGTCAGTACCGCCCTGTCATTGGGCGTTTTCTTTTTCCTGTCAGAAGGATTGAAATGATTGAAGAAATCATGTTCAATCATATCGCAGGAGTGTACGACCGCCGCCGCTTCAAGTTCAGGTGAATGCTCAAGGGCCTTGAGCTTACGCTTCACCCTGATTTCATTGGTGGCAAAAAAAAGTACCGCATTGAGCCGCGTCAGATCAGGACGGTTGAAATCAATGGTTTCATTAAATTCTTTTTGCTGCCGGTAATTTTCGGGTGTGAACTTCCGGTAATAATCCGGTTGCTGCGGCAGGGCCATGGGCAGGCAAACCACCTGAATGGCTAAACAAACTATAAAGGGCCGGATGAAAGAGTCAAACTTTTTCATACCTAAAAGATAGTGCAAATATCATGCCCGGGCAAGAGGAAACTGTTTTTATCCCTGTCAATCCCGAAGGGTTTACCGGCGGGTAAGGTAAAAAACAATAGTCAGCCAATCAGAAAATGGCTGTCCCCAGGGCTTTGAAGAAGTGAAAAGCAAGGATTACGGAAAGGACTATTTTCATAAGGGTACCCGTAACAAATCCGATAAACGATCCGATACCGGCCCGGAAGGCTTCGTTCGACTTTTT